>NZ_PZZM01000001.1:5125000-5470773 GCF_003046175.1 Bosea sp. 124 | reverse complement strand
TTGTGGCGGAGGGCGGCCCGCACTGTTGCGGGCGGAAGCGGTTGCGCTTTCGCCGTGCTCTTCGGTGTCCAGTCCATGCCGGCCCAGGCCTTCGACCTGTCCTCGCTCGATGTCTTCGGGCTGTTCACGAAGAAGGACGAGCCGCCGGCTGCCAGCGCCGCGACCTTGCCTTATCAGCTCGACTTCGATCTCGGCGGCGCCGATGACGCCAAGGCCCTGACGCGCATCCTGCAGGACGCCTCGCTGCTCTATCGCCTGCGCCAGGATGCGCCGCCCGATGGCGAGACGCTGGCGCGCCGCATGGCCGCGGACCTCAACCCGCTGGTCGATGCGCTCTGGTCGCAAGGCTATTTCAACGCCGAGCTCGCGCTCGTCGTCGATGGCGTGACCCTGAAAGTCGGCGCGGAGCCCGGCGCGGCGTTGGTGCGCGCCGCGGAGGCACACCGCAACCGCGATGCGGTGCCGATCACGGTCAGCGTCAAGCCGGGCCCGGTTTTCGGCCTGCGCGACATCGCCGTCAGCGAGCGCGGCATCACCGGCGCGCCCGCCATCGCCAACCCGCAAAAGGTTACGCGGCTGAAGCCCGGCGACCCCGCGACTTCTTCGGCGCTGCGGGCGGCGCAGGCCGCGCTGGTGGACAATCTACGCGCCCAGTCGCGCCCGCTCGCAAAGGTCGTCGAATTGCGCCCGGTCGTCGACCACGCCGCGCGCATCATGGACGTGACTTATGTGGTCGAGCCCGGCCCGGTCGCAGGCTTCGGCGACGTCACCATTGGCTCGACTGACGAGATTCCACCTGCTGTGGTGCGCTCCTTCATCTATCTCGAGCCGGGCGATCCCTATTCACCGAAGGCCGTGGCCGATACGCGCCGCTCCATCGCCACGATTCCCGCCATCGCCTCGGTTCGCATCCGCGAGGCCGACAGGCTGGACGGTGCCGGCAGCCTGCCGATCTTCGTCGACGTCACCGAGCGCCCCAAGCGTCTGCTCGGCTTCTCGGCGCGCTACTCGACCATCGATGGTCCGGCGGTGAAGACCTATTGGGAGCATCGCAACCTCTTCGGCGGTGCCGAGCGGCTGCGTCTCGAAGGCGATATCTTCCTCGCCCCGCGCATTGATGGCACCAAGATCACGAAATTCGAGGATTTCGAGAAATCCGATCTCGGCGGCCGCTTCTCCTTCAGCTTCCTGAAGCCTGCGCTCGGGGGCAGCCGCTATGACTGGCTGCTTGACGGCATGGCGACGCGCCAGCGCGTCGGAACCAACCGCTATGGCGGCTACACGGCGCGCTACGGCAACGTCACGACCGCGATCCAGCGCCGTTTCAGCGACACCTTCTCCGTCCAGGCTGGCATCGAGGTGGAGCGCGGCCAGACCAGCGATGTGCTCGGCCAGGTCGACTACACCCTCGTCGGCATCCCGCTCTCGGTGAAATACGATTCGACCGACAGCCTGCTCGACGCGACGCGCGGCATCCGCGCCACCGCCTCGGTGGCACCCTATCCGACGTTCCTCGGCTCGACGGTCGGGATCGTCCAGAGCAAGGCGGCGTTCTCGGCCTATTACGCGCTCGACGAGGATGCCCGCTATGTGTTGGCCGGCCGCATCGGCCTCGGCTCGATCTCGGGCGCGAGCCTCGAGGACGTCCCTGCAACGCGGCGCTTCTATGCCGGCGGCGGTGGCTCGGTGCGCGGCTACGCCTATCGCACGCTCTCGCCGCTCGGCCCGCTCGGCCACCTGACAGGCGGGCGCAGCCTGTTCGAGGGCTCGGTCGAGGCGCGCATCAAGATCACCGACACCATCGGTGTCGTGCCCTTCTTCGACGCCGGCACCGCTTTCGAGGGCAGCGTTCCCGACTTCAAGCAGCGGCTGCAGATGGCTGCCGGTGTCGGCCTGCGCTACTACACGGCGATTGGACCGATCCGGGTCGATGTCGCAGCACCGCTCAACCCCCGTAAGGGCGACAAGCCGGTCGCGCTCTATGTCAGCATCGGGCAGGCCTTCTGATGCGCCGCGTTCTCGCCCGGTTTCGGCCAAATCTCAGGCGCCTCGCGCTCGTCGTGATTCTGCTGGTCGCCGGTTTCCTTGCCTCGGCGCATTTCGGCGGCTTCGCCCAGAACGCCCAGACCGATCGCGGCATCGTCGCCGACCTGATCTCGAAGGCCCTGTCGAGCGACACCAGCCAGGTCTCGATCGGGCAGGTCAACGGCGCACTCTCCTCCGATGTCGAAATCCGCGACATCGTCCTCTCTGACCGCGACGGCCCTTGGCTCAGGCTCGACCGCGCCCGGCTGATCTGGACGCGCAGCGCGCTCCTGCTGCGCCGCCTCGACATCGACAGGCTTGAAATCGGCAAGCTCGAGTTCCTGCGCAAGCAGGCGCCCCAGCCGGCCGGCGCAGCCCCGCCGAGCGACCAGCCGATCCTGCCGGAACTGCCGCTGAAGGTGATCGTCCGCGCCTTGCAGCTCAACGAACTCGTCCTGGGCGAGCCCGTCCTCGGCGTTCCCGCCCGGTTCGGCGCCACCGGCTCGGCGACGCTCGGGCCGCCGAGCGAAGGGCTCGACCTCAAACTCGAGGCACGTCGTCTCGATGCACCCGGCACGTTCAACGTCAGCTTGGCCTTCGTTCCGCAGACGACCCGGCTGCAACTCGCGGTCAAGCTCGACGAGCCTGCGGGCGGCCTGATCTCCAAGGTGGCCGGTTTGCCCGGCGAACCGCCCGTCACGCTCGATCTCGGTGGCGACGGTCCGCTCGATTCCTTCGGCTCGACGCTGATCTTCAACGCCGGTCCGACCATCGGGGCGCGAGGCGACGCACGTCTCGACCGCAGCGGCACCGAGCGCCAGCTCAATCTCGCGCTGGATGCCCGTATCGAAGGGCTGATGCCGGCGCCCATCGCGCCCGTCTTCGCCGGCTCGACGCGACTCGACGGTTCGGTCGGCTTCGCCGATGCCGGCGGTATCGACATCCGCAACCTCGCGCTGGTCTCGGCTTTGGCCCGGCTCGACGTGCTCGGCCGCTACAAGGCCGACAAGACGCTGGATATCCGCGTCACCGCCGCCGCCCGTCCCAATGCCGAGGGCAAGACCGTCGCCTCGGGAACCGAGATCGGCAAGCTCGCCTTCGATGCCACGATCAAGGGGCCGGTCGCGGGACCGACCGTCGTCGCGACGCTCGACGCACAGGATGCAAAACTCCCCTCCGGTGGCTTCTCCCGCATCGGCTTGAATTTCAACGCCACACCGACCGGCATCATCGGCGAGCCCGGTAGCCGCATCACATTGACCGCCGATGGCGAGGCCTCGGGTATCGTGCTGGCCGACCGCGCGCTTGCCCGGGCCGTCGGGGATCGCGTCGGCTTTACCCTGCGCGGCATCGCGCAGGATGACGGTACGGCCGATTTCGAGACGCTGCGGCTCGCCATGTCCGGCCTCGAGCTCGACTACAAGGGCAAGGCCGGCAAGGCGCGCGTACTTGGGCGCCTGAATGCCGTGCTGCCCGATCTTGCCCGCCTCAGCGGTCTGGCCAAGCGCCCGCTCGGAGGCCGCGCCGATCTGAGCGCCGAGATCGACGCGACGCCGCGCCTCGACGACTATGGCGCCACGCTGAGCGGCCGTGGCGACCGGCTCGCCACCGGCGATGCGACGCTCGACCGCCTGCTTGCCGGCAACTTGACCCTCGGCGGGCAAGTGCGTGCGCTCGCCGGAGACCTCACCGTGTCCGGCCTGCGCGTCGCAGGCGAGCACGTGGCCTTCACCGCCGATGGTGGTATCGGCCGTCAGGCCTCGGATCTGAAGCTCGCTGTCGCGCTGCCGGATTTGAAGCGCGCCGATCCGCGCCTTTCGGGCCGGGGCGACGTCACCGCGCAGATCACCGGCCCGCGCGACAGGCTCGACGCCACCGCCCGCATCGCGGTCGCCAATGGCACCGCGCTTGCCCGGCCGATTCCGCGCCTCGCCATCGATGCCGTCGTGCGTGATCTCCAGGGCGCGCTCGATTCACGCTTGACCCTCAACGGCGACATCGATTCCAAACCCGCGACCGGCACGATCGCGCTCGCGCGCCTGCCCGGCGACGGCTGGAACCTGTCGGCGCTCGACCTCGCCATCGGCTCGGTGCGCCTGAACGGCGCGCTGACACTCGATCCGGCGAGCCGCGCCGCCGGACGTGTCACGTTGGCCGCCCGCAATCTCGACGACCTCTCGGCGTTGGCCTTGACCAAGCTCGGCGGCCAACTCGATGCCGACATCACGCTTGCAGTCGTCGAAGGCCGCCAGAACATAGACCTCAAGGCGAAGGGCGCGCGCCTTGCCGGCCCCTCCATCGCAATCGACAAGCTCGATGCGACTGCGGCCGCGACCGACATCCATGGCCGCCCCATGCTCGATGCGGCGATCGCCATCGACCGCGCGGTCGTCGCGGGCGAGGCGATCAGCGCGATCCGCTTCGATTCGAAAGGCGCGCCCGACGCCAGCGCCTTTACCCTGAGCGCCGCCGCGCGCGGCTTTGCTCTGAACGGCGCCGGCCGCCTCGTGCCCGGCGAACCGCTGAAGCTCGAGCTTGCCAGTTTCGATGCCCGCCGCGACGGCCGCCGGATCGCGCTCGCCAACCCTGCGACCTTCAGCTTCCCGGCCGCGGGCATAGAGATCGCCAATCTCGCCCTCGCCATCGACAATGGCCGCCTGACGCTCGACGGGCGCGCCGGCGAAACCCTCGATCTGAACCTGAGCGCTCGTGATGTCCCCCTTTCGGCGGCTCGCATCCTGGCGCCGGGGCTCGATCTCGCCGGCACGCTGAATGCGCAGGCCCGCATCGCGGGCAAGCCTGGCGCGCTGACCGGCCCCTGGAGTATCCGCGTCGCCCGCCTGGTGACGCCCGAGACGCGGCAGGCCGGCCTGCCGCCGATCGAGATCTCGGGCGAGGGTGCCTTCAAGGGCGACGAAACCAGCGTCGATGCCACGGTCAATGCGGGCCGTGGCGCGAGCCTTACGGTCAGGGGCACGGCACCGCTCAGCGCGACGGGCGCGCTCGAACTCGCGGCCCAGGGCCGGGTCGACGCGATCCTGGCCAATGCGATGCTCGCCCCGCAGGGTCGCAGGCTGACCGGCACTGTCGCGCTCGACATGCGCGCGGCGGGAACGGCCGCGGCGCCCCGCCTGAGCGGCACGGCCACGCTCGCGAATGCGACCTTCACTGACGCGCTTCAGGGCGTCCGCCTCACCGGCATCGAGGCTCGGATCGCGGCCAATGGCGAGAACCTCGTCATCGAGCGCGCCGCCGCCCAGACGACCAATGGTGGTACGCTCCAGGCGAGCGGCCGGCTCCAGCTCGATCCCGCCGCCGGCTTCCCGGGCCAGATCCGCGTCCAGGGCAATCGCGCCCAGCTCGTCTCCAGCGGCATCGTTACGGCTGTCGCCAATCTGGGTCTCGAGATTTCGGGGCCGCTGGCGCAGCGCCCCCGGATCGGCGGGCGCGTCGATGTGCTCTCGCTCGATGTCGCGGTGCCGGACCGCCTGCCCGCCTCGCTTCGCCCCGTCGACGGCATCAGGCACGTCCGGCCGACCGGCACGGCCGCCGCCCGCCTCGCGGCCCAGAAGCGCGCGGCCCGTCCGGCGGCACGCGGCGCCCGGCCGGCGCCTGCCTTCGATGCCGTGCTTGCCCTGACCATCTCCGCACCGAATCGCGTCTTCATCCGCGGCCGCGGCATCGATGCCGAGCTCGGCGGCCAGATCCAGGTCGGCGGCACGCTGGCGGCGCCGGCACTCGACGGTGGCTTCGAGCTGCGGCGCGGCCGCCTCAGCGTGCTGAGCCAGCGCCTCGACTTCAGCCGAGGCCGCCTGACTTTCGCCGGCGGCACGATGCCGGAACTGGATTTCGTCGCCGAAACCCGCGCTTCGGATGTTACCGCGCGCGTCATCGTCTCAGGCCCGGCGGACCAGCCCTCCTTCGCCTTCACCTCGACTCCGGAGCTGCCGCAGGACGAAGTGCTGTCGCGCCTGCTCTTCGCGCGGGCTTCGGGTTCGCTGTCGCCCTTCCAGGCGCTGCAACTGGCGCAGACGGCGGCCCAGTTCGCCGGAGGCGGCGGCGACGATTCGTTCGGGCGGCTGCGCAAATCGCTCGGCGTCGACAATCTCGACATCCAGGTCGGTGCGGGCGGCCCCACCGTCGGCGTCTCGCGCTACATCGGCGACAACGTCTCGGTCGGCATCAAGGCGGGCGCGAAACCCGAGGACAGCGGCGTCTCGGTCGGCATCGACGTGACGCGCCGGCTCAAGCTGCAGGCCGAGACCGGCGCCGACGGCAGCGCATCGGTCGGCGTCGGCGCCGAATGGGAATACTGAGCGGCGCCCCGGCATCGAGAATCGCCTCTGGCCGGCGCGGCGCTCCCTCCGGTGCGACGTCTGGATGATTCCCGTGTGGAACGGCTCAAAACAGGCCCGTCCGGGCGAGCGCGGTTAATGGTCGGTAAATTTCGGCAGTCAAAGCGTGACTTGCCTGCAACACCGGGGTCCAAAGCACCCCTGCGGGCCTATCCGGGGCGTGATGAAGGTTGATCGGCCCCCCGGCATTCGTATGGTTGTCCTGCGTCGGGACGTTCCCGGTCGCTGTTTTTCGTCTTCGCCTCTGAATGGTTCAGGGACGTGGGCGAAAGGCCGGGACGAGGCAGGTTCGGTGGTTGGGTCTCCTGGGGCCAGTCACCAAAGAGCAGGCCGAAGCCCGAGGGTCTCGAAACTCTTTTGGAGGTTACCAATGAAGCTCGTTAAGAGCCTCCTCCTCGGTTCCGCCGCCGGCATCGCCGCGGTCGCCGGGGCTCAGGCCGCCGATCTTCCCTCGCGGAAGGCCGCTCCGGTCGAATACGTTCGCGTCTGCTCCGCCTATGGCGCAGGCTTCTTCTACATCCCGGGCACCGACACCTGCCTCCGCGTTGGTGGCCGTGTTCGTGCTGAGTACACCATCGGTTCCCGCTTCGGCGAGACCCAGGACGCCTACGGCACCCGCGCTCGTGGTCGTTTGAACATCGACGCCCGCACCGCGACTGCCTATGGCACGCTGCGGACCTTCTTCCGTTACGAGCTGACCAACAGCTCGGGCCTGTATTCCGGCACGATCGGCGGCAACCAGGGCATCGTTCCCCCGGGCACCGTTCGCAACACGGCCGCCACCGCTTCGTCGGCTGCCAACCTCGACCTGGCCTTCGTCCAGTTCGGCCCGATCACCGCTGGTCGCGCTCAGTCGTTCTTCGACTTCTACGCGAACGACTTCACCTTCTCGACCCTGCGTACGGCTGATAGCCGTCTGAACCTGTTGGCCTACACCGCCACCTTCGGTTCGGGCTTCTCGGCCACGGTGTCGCTCGAAGACCGCAACACCGGCACGGGCAACCGTGAAAACGGCGTCGTCAGCCCGCTGGCTGCTTCGACGACCCTCGGTCAGGACTTCCCGGACGTCGTCGCTTCGCTGCGCGTCGATCAGGGTTGGGGTTCGGCTCAGTTGTCGGGTGCTATCACCCAGCGCAACATCTCGAACACCGGCATCCTCTTCAACGGCTCCAAGGATGAGATGGGCTTCGCCATTCAGGGCGGTGTCAAGCTCAACCTGCCGATGCTGGCTGCTGGCGACACCCTGTTCCTGCAGGCTGCCTACGCTGATGGCGCTCTCGGCTATCTCGGCTGGGGTGGTCAGTTCGGTTCGGGCCGCATCGGCTCCGCGACGGCTGCCAACCAGCTCATCGTCGCCGACTGGAGCGTGAACCCGCTCACCGGTTCCACGAAGTCGGCCACCGGTTGGTCGCTCGTCGCCGTGATGCGTCACTTCTGGACCCCGCAGCTGCGTTCGGAGCTGTTCGGTTCGTATTCCGAGCTGAAGCTGAACTACACGCTGCTCAGCCAGGTCAACGGCGTCGCTGCTCCGCGCGCTCTTGATCCGAAGGAGCTCATCGTCGGCGCCAACCTGATCTGGTCGCCGGTTTCGGGCCTCGATATCGGTGTTGAGGTTCTCTACACCCGCACCGAGCTGAAGCAGGCTGTCCTTGCCGCCAACAACGCGGGCGCTCGCCCGGCGATTGGCGCCGGTGGCCGTCTCGTCAAGAGCGACGACGCCATCGCTGGCCGCTTCCGCATCCAGCGCGACTTCTGATTGCTTCTGCAATCCTAGTCGGAAGCCCCGGGGAAACCCGGGGCTTTTTTCGTTGCGGGCTGTCCCGAGCCGCCGCCCCTTTCGTTCCATACGGCTTTCGACGGTCTGGGCAGCGCCGCGCCGCGCGAATGGCGGCCGGGCGGAACGCCGCCCTGCCGGTTCCGGGCCGGCGACACGGGCCAGACGGTTGACAGCCGCTTCGCAAAACGCCTTCTAGAGGGCGTTGTCCTTTTTCGGACACATTTCGTGATTCCGCCTGCACGATGCGGCTCGCGAGGTGTGTTCCGGGATGAGCGACGTTCTTCAAGAGCCTGAAACCGCATTGCTTCTGGTTCCGGGCGAGGCCGGCTTCCCGTCTCGCGAGGGGTGAGCCGGGATCGGGCTTCAGGGGAGTGGCATGGCGCAACCGGGACGTTGGCTTTGGGGGCTGCTGCCGTTGGCGCTGCTCTGGGGCACCGCCAACCTGTTCGTCGGGGATACCATCGAGCGCGATGTCGGTCGCCGTGCGGTCGAGGCCGTTGCGGCCATCGCAGGCGAGGCACCCGGTGCACGTCCGGTCACCGCCCAGGTCGACGGGCGCGATGTGACGATCAGTGGCGAGGCGCTCTCCGCCGATGGTGCGGCGCGGGCGATTGCGCGCTTGCGGTCCGAGTTCGGCGTGCGCCGGGCGCTCGGCGGCCTGTCGCAGGTCGTCGCCCAGCGTCCCTATAGCTGGTCGGCCAGTCGCCAGGGCGGAGTCGTAACCCTCAACGGCTTCGTGCCTGACGAGGCGACCGCCATCGCCAATGTCGCAGCCGCCGCCGCGGCCTTGCCCGGCCTCCGGATCGACGACCGCCAGAGCCTCGCCTTCGGCGCCCCTGCGGGTTTCCAGGCCATGACCAAGGCGGTTCTCGCCGAATTGCCACGGCTCGCCACCGGCAAGGTCGCCCTCGACGACACGCGCTTCTGCATCGAGGGCAGGGCGGACACCCCCGACAACTTCCTCGCCTTGCAGGCGGCGACCGCACTCGCCCGCGACGGCTTCCAGTCGGTGCCCTGCGCCCTTGAGCCACCGGTCGTGGCGCCCTATCGCTGGGGCGTCGAGCGCCTGGCCGGAGACACGCTGCGACTGACGGGATTTTACCCGTCCGACGCGGCCCGCCAGCAGATTCTTGGCCTGCTCAGGCGCACCTTTCCGGGCACCATCGGCATTGAGGACGGGATGAAGCCGGCAGCCGGCGAGCCGGCGGCCTTCCTGGTGAAGGTGACGCGGGCGCTGGGCGATCTCGCCCGGCTGCGGCAGGGCAAGGCGGAACTGACCGGGGACGCTTATGCCTTGTCCGGTGATGGGCCGGCGACCTTCGAGGCCTGCCAGGCGCTGCGCCTGCAGATAGCCCAGGGCGACGGGCCGGATTCGGTTGCCCAGGCCTCGATCGTCTGCCCGCCGGAACCGCCACCTCCGGTCGAGACCCTGATGCCGCCGCTGCCCGAGATTCCCGCGCCGGTCTTTCTGCCGTCGGAATTGCCCGCCGCGCCGCCGCCTGCCGTGCCGGCGGCTCCGGCCGTGCCGCTGACCTGGAGCGCCGCCATCGGGGAAGACGGCGTCGCCCTGAGAGGATTGGTGCGCGATGCCCCCGCCCGCGCGGCGCTTCTGGCGCTGGCGCGCGGGCTCGCACCCTCCGCTGCGGTTTCCGATCAACTGATACTGGAGCCGAACCTGCGCGAGGAGCCCGATTACGGAGCGGCCACCGGGTTCGCTCTCGACCTCCTCGGCAAGCTTAAGCGGGGTTCGGTGTCGCTTGCCGGCGCGGTGCTGGCTCTGTCGGGCGAGGTTGCCAACGGCCAGGCCTGGCAGGAACTCGAGGCAGCATTGCGCCGCCAGCCGCTGCCTGCCGGCCTCAGCCTCGGCACTGCGGGCACCGCTGCGATCGCGGTTCGGCCCTATGTCCTGTCGCTCTCAGCCGATCGGAGCGGGCTGACCCTGACCGGCGCCTTGCCGGATGCGCAGACACGCGCCGCCCTGCTTGCGCTGGTCGAGGCTTCGCCTCTCAAGGGCAGGTTCAACGACGAGACGCAGATCCTGCCGGGGGCGCCGGCCGGTTTCGCCGCGGTCGCCAGGATGGCGGTGACCAATCTGCTGCGTCTCGATTTTGGCTCTGCGACGATCGCGGACGATCTGGTTACGTTGCGTGGCCTGACCTGCCGCGATCTCATCAAGCGCGAGGTCGAGACCAGCGCCAGCACCGGCCTGCCCCCAGGCTACCGGATGGACGCGGCGATCGGTCTGCGCCAGACCGGCTGCATCGTCGATCCGCCGGCGACCTGCCAGAACGATCTCGATGCGCTGACCAAGCGCAACACGGTCTTGTTCGCGCAGGGCGCGGCGGCCGTGACGCTGGATGCGCCGACCGAGCGCGTCATCGCCGAAGCGGTCGCCATCCTGACGCAGTGCCCCGGCGCGCGCATCACCATCGAGGGCCATGCCAACAGTGATGGCGATCGCGACGGCTTCAATAATCTCGACCTCTCGGCCCGCCGGGCACTTCGCGTCCGCGACGAACTGCTTCGGCGCGGCATCGATCCGGCCCGGCTCGAGACGCGCGGCTTCGGGACGGAGCGGCCGCTGGTGCCGCATGGCTCGGCCGACGCCAAGCCGATGAACCGGCGCGTGCAGTTCACGGTCGCGAAATGAGCGGGGCTCGAAAGGTGCGGAACCGGCTTTTCGGAAGAGCCATGCGCATAATTTCTGGAAGCGATCACGGTTCTCCCGTTCGGACGAGTCCGTCCGAACGGGACGTGATCTAGGGGGCGGACATGCTTTATCTCGCCAGCCAGTTCGTCTGGTTCCTCGTTGCGGCCTTCGCGCTCGGCCTCGTCATGGGCTGGATCGGCCATGACGGCGGCAAGCTCAGGCTCCTTGGCCGCGCCGCCGGCTGGTTCGCCGCATTATGGGGGGTGGGTGCCGCGCTCACCTGGCTGCAGTTCCTGAATGGCGAGCCGGCGACCTGGGTCGAATCCGCGCTGCTGTTCACGGCTGTCTATGTCGCCGGCTGTATCCTGGCCGGCGTGCTGCGCGGCACGCGCGCCCCGGCCGAGGCCGCAACCCCCGTCGTGGCAGCCCCTGTGGCGACCCTGCCGCAGGTCGAGGGCGAGGCTGATATCCCGGGGCAGCGCCCCGCCGGATCGGTGGCGGCCAAGCACGACAAACCCGATGATCTCAAGTTGATCAAGGGGGTCGGGCGCCAGAACGAGGCCCGCCTTCATGGGCTCGGCATCTGGCATTTCGAGCAGATCGCCGCCTGGACGCCCCGGAACGTCGAATGGGTTGGCAGCTATCTGGCCTTTCCGGGGCGCATCGAGCGGGAAGACTGGGTCGATCAGGCGAAAACGCTCGCGGCCGGCGGCGAGACCGAATTTGCCACGCGGGCGAAGGCCGGTCTCGTCGACACCTCGCGCGACGATGGTTCTGCCGGGCAGGACAATGTCGTCAAGCCGGCAGAAGCCGATGCCGCGGGTGAACCCTCGGACAAGCCTTTGGCCTGATCGGCTTCAGGCGGCGCGGCGCTCGGCGCGGGCGATCAGCCGGCCGATCCGCCGCACCATGTCCTTCGGGCCCAGCATCGGCGCATGGCCCTGTCCGGGCGCGACGAAAATCTCGCAATCGGGATGCCGCTCGCCCATCTCGATCAGGGTCTTTTCCGCGAGCAGGTCGGAATTGGCGCCGCGGATCGCCAGCATCGGCACGGTGTTCAGCCCGTCGAAATAGCTCCACAGCACCGGCAGCGGCGCTTCCAGGTCGAGCTCCTCGAGCACCTTCATCAGGTTCTGGTCGTAATCCGGCTTCAGCCGGCCGTCGCGCTCGGTCCAGGTCCGGCGCGCCATGATCTCCCATTCGGCATCGCCGAACAGCGGGAACTGCTGGTCCGAGAGCCGCTTCAGGATCTCGGCGCCCTCGGCGAAGCTGCGCGGCAGCGGCAGCTTGCCGACATAGCCCCGGATTCGGAGTAGTCCGCGCGCATCAATCACCGGCCCGATGTCGTTCAGCACCACGCCCTTGATCGTGCCCGGTCGCGCCGCGCCCATCGCCATGGTCAGCAATCCGCCGCGCGAGGTCCCGACAAAGACCGCCGCCTCGATGCCCGTGGCGACGAGCACCTGCATCAGGTCGTCGAGCTCGATGCGGATGTCGTAGTTCTTCCAGTCGCGGTCATAGGCCGACAGGCCGCGCCCGCGATAATCCAGCGCCAGCACGCGCCGCGGCCTGGCTTCGTCCTGCGACAGCGCCAGCGCCAGTTCGTGGAAATCGGCGGCGGAACGGGCAAAGCCGGGCAGGCAGACGACGGGCAGGGCGGGCGACGCCAACGGGCCATAGTCGCGCGCATGCAGCCGCAGGCCGTCGCGGGCGCTGAAGAAAAGCGAAGTGAAGCCGGTCTCTGTGGGCATGCGGAACTCCGCTTCGCTTGTCATAAATCCGCGCGTCATCCCGGACGCAGCGAAGCGGAGATCCGGGATCCATGCCTGAGCGCTTGCCGAAGAGGCTCCGGAATGGATCCCGGGTCTCCCTGCGGTCGCCCGGGATGACGGCGCGCATGATCTCGGAACCCATCAGCTCCCGTCGATCTAATCCCGCCGCCCGCCGCGCTTCAAGTCATGGTCGATCAGATAGGCGGTCCGTTGGTTCAGCCGCTGGCGGTAGACCTGCAGGTTCTCCATCACCCGCTGCACATAGTTGCGGGTTTCGTAGAAGGGGATGCGCTCGACCCAGTCGACGGCGTCGACCTCCGGCTTGCGCGGGTCGCCATAGGCGTCGATCCATTTCCTGACATTGCCGGAGCCGGCATTATAGGCGGCGAATGTCAGGATGTAGGAGCCGCGCCACTCCTTCAGCAGGTCGTTGAGATGCGCGGCGCCCATCTGGGCCGAATAGAGCGCATCGCGCCCGAGCCGCGGCCAGTCGAAGGGCAGGTTGGCGCGACGCGCCGTCTCGCGCGCGGTGGCCGGCATCATCTGCATCAGCCCGCGCGCGCCCGCATGCGACATCGCGGTCGGGTCGAAGGCGCTCTCCTGCCGCGCGATGGCGTGGACGATGGCGCGCTCCATCGGGTCGCCCAGCACCGGGAATTCCGGCACGCCCGAAATCGGGAAGGCGGCGGTGTCGAGCGGGAAGCCGCGCTGCAGCGCCGTCTTGCCCAGCGCCAGCAGGGCGCGCGTGTCGCCCTCGCGCTGGGCGATGGCCGCGAGTGCCTCGAGCGCCGGTGTCGTGTGCAGGCGCTGGGCGAGATCGATCAGCATCTGGACGGCGAGATCGCGCTCGCCGATGCGATAGAGCAGGCGTACCCCCTGATGCCCCGGCAGATGCTGAAGGGACGCCGAGGCCGAGCGCCGCAGCGGCAGGTCCGGCAGGCCGAGCCGCGCGCGGGCCAACTGGCCATAATAGGCGACCGGGTGTTCGGCTGCGCGCTCATAGGCCGCCCTGGCATCCTCCGCCTTGCCGATCGCCTCATGGGCGCGGCCCAGCCAATAGCTGGCGCGCGCGACCGAGATCGGCGTCTCGGCCTGCCTGGCGGCTTCGCTGAAATGTTCCAGGGCGATGCCGGGTTGGTCGCGAAAGCGCAGGGCGATGAAGCCGGCATGCCATTCGGCGTCGATGCGCTCGGCGGTATCCTCGGCGCCATGGCCGGCCGCGACCTCGTAGGCCTTGGCCGCGTCGCCCCCGTCGAGCAGCTTGCGGGCGATCAGCCGGCGCTCGATCCACCATTCGTCGCCATCGCCGAGCAGGGCCGGGTCGCGCGGGACGTTCGCCAGCGCCTTGGCGGCCTCGTCCGGCTTGTCGGAGCGCCTCGCCTGCTGCGCCAGCAGGAAGGCGAAGGAGAGGTCGGCCTTGAGCGAGGCCGGCACCGCCGAGATCAGCGAGGGAGCGATCGGGCGCCTCGCCTTGGCGCTTGCCAGCCTCGCTCTCGCCAGCACGACATAGTCCGCCGAGACCCGCGCCGCATTGCGCAGGGCCGCGGTCGCGTTCTCGCGGAAGAGATAGCGCTCGGCGCGCAGGCGGTGGTCCGCCGGGGTCAGCACCTCGCCGAAGGCGTCGAGCGCGATCTTTTCCAGCGGAGCGCCGAGATGGTCCTGCAGCCAGCTCTGGCGTGCCAGGGCCGCCGCTTCCGCCGGTTTGCCCTCCGCCTTCAGCACGAGCGCGAGCGCGATCCGCCCTGCCGGGCTGACGGGGCGCTGGCCATGGAAGAAGGCGCGGATCGCTGCCGGACTCTTCTTCTCGGCGATCAGCATCTCCTCGGCGCGCCGCCGGAACAGCGTCGTCGCCGGATAGTTCGGATAGGCTTTGAGAAAGGCGTCGATCCGCGAGAACGAGATCAGGTTCGCGCCGGAGCGGATCGCGACCCATTCGAGCAGGGCGCGGGTGGTCCGGTCGTCGATCGCGCCTGCGAGGGCATCGCCTTCGCCGAGCGCACCGCGCCGATAGGCCGCCACCGCGCTCTTGACGCTGTCGATGCTGATAGTGCCGGCCTGCAAGGCGTCGCCGGGGTAGGGCGGCAGCGCCGCCGTGGTCTCGACATCGACGGCGTCGAGGCGGGCCTGCTGGGCCGGATGCCCGCCGTCGTCCGAGGCGAGGGCGGGCATCGCCGCGAGCAGCGCCGGCACGGCGAGGCGGATCATCCGCAGGCGAATGGCAGGCAAGGCCATGGCAGGCTCCACGGTCGGATGCGTAGCCTGCGATGCTCGCGGAAGCGCGTTTAAGAAGACTTAACCATGAGGCCACGCATTTTGATGGGTTGCCCGCTTTGCCTGCAGCGGGGGACGGTTTATGAGTGACGCCCTCCAAACTGCCTTTTTGCGTCAGGATGCCGCTTTCATGACCAAGCACACCGCCTTCACCGGCTCGCTGCCTGCGCTGGTGACGCCGTTCAAGGGCGGCAAGATCGACGAGGCGGCGCTGCGCGCGCTGGTCACCTGGCAGATCGAGAGCGGGTCCTCGGGGCTGGTTCCGGTCGGCACGACCGGCGAGAGCCCGACCCTCTCCCATGACGAGCACAAGCGTGTCGTCGAGATCGTCGTGGCGGAAGCGAAGGGCAGGGTGCCCGTCATCGCCGGCGCCGGCTCGAACAACACCACCGAGGCGATCGATCTCGCCATCCATGCCGAGAAGGCCGGCGCGCAGGCCGTGCTCGTCGTGACGCCCTACTACAACAAGCCGACCCAGGAGGGCATGTACCAGCACTTCAAGGCGGTGAACGATGCGGTCGGCATCCCGATCATCATCTACAACATCCCGCCGCGTTCGGTCGTCGACATGTCGGTCGAGACCATGGCGCGGCTCTACGAGTTGAAGAACATCGCCGGCGTCAAGGACGCGACCGCCAATCTCGCCCGCGTCTCGCAGCAGCGCCACGCCATGGGGCCGGATTTCATCCAGCTTTCGGGCGAGGACATGACCGCGCTGGCCTATATGGCGGCTGGCGGCCATGGCTGTATCTCGGTCGTCGCCAATGTCGCGCCGCAGCTCTGCGCGGAACTGATGGCGGCGGTGCGGAAGGGCGACTACGCCGGAGCACTCAGGATCCAGGACCGGCTCGTGCCGCTGCATGACGCGGTCTTCAAGGAGCCCGGCCTCGCCGGCGCCAAGCATGGCCTCGGCCTCCTCGGTCGCATCGTGGAGGAGGTCCGCTTGCCTCTGCTGCCGGTCACGGCGCCGACAGGCAAGGTCATTCGCGAGGCGATGGTGTTCGCCGGCCTGTTGAATGCCTAGATAAGGGTGCTGCGTTCGTCCGGTTGCCCCGGCTGACGCCAGGGAGGCTGACGAGGTCAGACAAAATGAGCAAGCTCGATCCGGATCGCTTCAAGCTCGCCGCGGACAACCGCAAGGCGCGCTACAACTACGAGATCGTCGAGACGCTCGAGGCCGGCATTGTGTTGCAGGGCACCGAGATCAAATCGTTGCGCGGCGGCCGGGCGACGATCGGCGAGAGCTATGCCGGGCCGATGGGCACGGAGCTCTTTCTGTTCAACGCCCATATCCCGGAATATCTCGAAGCCAACCGCTTCAATCACAACGTCAAGCGGCCGCGCAAGCTGCTGCTGCATCGCCGCCAGATCAACAAGCTGATGGGCGCGATCCAGCGCGACGGCTACACCGTGATCCCGTTGAAGGTCTATTTCAACGACAAGGGCCGCGCCAAGGTCGAGCTCGGCCTCGGTCGCGGCAAGAAGCTGCACGACAAGCGCGAGACCGAGAAAAACCGCGACTGGAACCGCGACAAGGCCCGCATCATGAAGGCCGGTGCCGCCTGAGGCCCGCCTCCCCCGAGAGGAGAGGGAAGGCCTACCCCTCCACCGTCTCGTCGCCCTGGCGGATGCCGTAGCGGCGTTCCAGCCCCGGATTGCCCGGTGTGACCGGGGCCACCCCGCTGCTGCGGCCGGCACGCTCGGACGGGTCGCGCCCGATCTTCGGCATCAACTGGGCGAGGTCGAGGAATTCGTCGCACTGGCGGCGCAACTCGTCGGAGACCATCGGCGGGTTGGTCGAGATCGTCGAGACCACCGAGATCTTGACGCCCTTGCGCTGCACGGCCTCGACCAGCGGCCGGAAATCGCCGTCGCCGGAGAACAGGTAGATCTGGTCGAGATGGGGTGCGAGTTCGAGCATCTCGATCGCCAGCTCGATATCCATGTTGCCCTTGATCCGCCGGCGCCCGGTGGCGTCGGTGAACTCCTTGGCCGCCTTGGTGATGACGCGGTAGCCGTTGTAGTCGAGCCAGTCGACCAGCGGCCGGATCGACGAGTATTCCTCGCTCTCGACCAGAGTCGTGAAATAGAACGCCCGGATCAGGTTGCCGCGCCCTTGGAATTCACGCAGCAGGCGGCGGTAGTCCATGTCGAAGCCGAGTTGCTTGGACGTCGCGTAGAGATTGGCGCCATCGATGAAAAGGGCGATGCGCGGGTCGGCCGCCATTGAAATCACTCCGGATGAAAACGCTTTGAACGATGACAATGAGAAGGAAAGGCGGTCGAACCATGTCGGCTCGCGCATACGTGTTCGCCGTCGGCGGCAGGCCCATGAGGCCTCCCGCTTCAGCCCGGAAGGGATAACCTGGTTCAGGCAGTCAGGCCGCGGCTGCCCGGCTTGATCGGGGGAATGGCCGCGAGTTCGGGCGGCACGCCCTCGGGCGCGTAGTCCGGAACGTCGAATTCCATCAGGCTGACCAGCTTCATGCCGAGTTCTGCCCGCCCGGCCGAACGGTCGATCAGGCACGCGGCGCCAAGGATGGTGCCGGGCTCGCCCAGCACGGAATCGCGGCATTCGCGCAGCGAAAGGCCGGTGGTGATGATGTCCTCGATGATGATGCAGCGCGCGCCGGCCGGCAGCGTGAAGCCGCGCCGCAGCTTGAAGACGCCACCCTCGCGCTCGACGAAGACGGCCTTGGCCTTGAGATGGCGCGCCGTCTCGTAGCCCGGCACGATGCCTCCGACGGCCGGCGAGACGACATAGTCGATCTGGCCGAACTGCGCCTCGATCTTGGCCGCCAGCGCCTTGCACAGCCGCTCCGTCCGCACCGGGTCCTGGAAGACGAACATCTTCTGCAGGAAGACGGCGCTGCGCCGACCCGAGGACAGGATGAAATGCCCTTCGAGCAGCGCGCCGGCATCACGGAATTCGGCCAGGACGTCGTCGTCGGTCATGATGGGGGCTCCAGCGCGCAAAATCGGTCGCGGGCGTCTTTGCGTCGGATCGTGGCTCGGCGCAAGGCTTCAATATGCTGTCGCGCTCACCACGCACCGTCATTCCGGGCGCAGCGAAGCGCAGACCCGGAATCCCTCATAGAGTTGGTGGCTATAGATGCATGCCGGATCGACGCCGTTTCGCGGCCTATCCGGCATGACGGGACGACAACGACCCCTCAGCCCTTCGGAAACTCCAGCCCCATCTCGCGATAGCGCGCCGGATCGTCGCTCCAGTTCTCGCGTACCTTCACGAACAGGAAGAGATGTACCGTGGCCTCGGCCGCCTCGGCGATCTCGATGCGGGCCTTCTGGCCGATCGCCTTGATCGTCTGGCCGCCTTCGCCGAGCACGATCTTCCTCTGGCCCTCGCGCTCCACATAGATCGTCTGCTCGATCCGGACTGAGCCGTCGGGCCGCTGCTGCCATTGCTCGGTCTCGACGGTCGAGCGGTAGGGCAGCTCGTCATGCAGCCGCTCGAAGATCTTTTCGCGGGTGATCTCGGCGGCGAGGAAACGCAGCGGCGCATCCGATATCTGGTCTTCCGGATAGAGCCAGGGGCCGAGCGGCAGCCGTGTCTCCAGCCAGATCAGGATGTCCTTGACGCCATAGCCGGTCAGCGCCGCGATCATGAAGGTCGTCTCGAATTGACCCTGCTCGTTCACCTTGGTGGTGATCTCGAGCAGCTTTTCCTTCGCCACCGTGTCGATCTTGTTGAGGATCAGGAATTTCGGCTGCTTCAGTTCGGAGAGCTTTTCCAGCAGCCGCGTGTTCTCCTCGTTGTCGAAGCGTTCGACATCGATCAGCACGCCGATCAGGTCGGCATCGGTGGCACCGCCCCAGGCGCTCGTCACCATGGCGCGGTCGAGCCGGCGTTTGGGCGTGAAGATGCCCGGCGTATCGACGAAGATCACCTGCGCCGGCCCTGACAGCGCGATGCCGCGCACCTGCGTCCGCGTCGTCTGCACCTTGCGGGAAACGATCGAGACCTTGGCGCCGACGAGCTGGTTCAGCAGCGTCGACTTGCCGGCATTGGGCGCGCCGATCAGCGCGACGAAGCCGCAGCGCGTCGGCTGAATCGCTTCGCCGCCTTTCTCCGCTTCAGCCATTGTCGCTCTCCATCGTTTCACTCCACAGGCCTTCCCGTCGCAGGAAGGCTTCGGCCGCGGCCTGCTCGGCCAGCCGCTTCGAGGGCCCTTGCGCCTCGGCATCGGCCAGGCCCGGGATGCGGGCCGCCACGCGGAACACCGGCGCATGGTCCGGCCCCGAGCGCCCGCGCTCGCTATAGGTCGGCGTCTGGTAGCCTTGGCCCTGGGCCCATTCCTGCAGCGCCGTCTTGGCGTCGCGCAATGGCCGCACGGGCTTGAGCAGGCGCTCGCCGAAGGCACGCTCGACCAGACCGCGCGCCGCAGCATAGCCGCCATCGATGAAGACCGCACCGATGATCGCTTCGCAGGCATCCGCCAGGATCGCCTTGTTCTTGCGCGCGCCGCCGAGGATCTCGCCCTCGCCGAGCCGCATGAAGGCGCCGAGGTTCCAGGCCAGCGCGACCTCGGCGCAGGTCTCCTTGCGGACGAGATCGGCGAGCCGGCGCGACATGTCGCCTTCTTCGGCTTCGCGGTAGCGGACGAACAGCATGTCGGCGATGCTCAGGCCCAGCACGCGGTCGCCGAGGAATTCCAGCCGCTGATAGCTCTCCAACCGCGGGCCTTCCGCGCTCATATGGGTGAGGGCGGTCGTCAGCAGGCCGTGATCGACGAAGACATGCCCAAGCGTCTCTTGCAGACGGGTGGTGTCCGGCGCCTTGCGCGCGTTTTCGCCGGCCTTGCTCACTTGATCGCGCTGAACAGACGGTTCCAGCGAACCGTCCAGGGCCATTCCCACAGCTTCCAGGCCGAGGCGCCGTCCTCGATCGAGAAGAAGATGATCTCGGCGCGGCCGACGAAGTTCTCGAACGGCACGAAGCCGACGCTGCGGTCGCGCGAGTCGAGCGAGTTGTCGCGATTGTCGCCCATCATGAAGAAGTGTCCGGGCGGCACGACGAAGACCGGCGTGTTGTCGAAGCTGCCGGTGTCGCCCTCGCGCTCGATGATCTGGTGCGAGACGCCGTTGGGCAGGGTTTCGCGATACTGGATCGAGGGCGTGCTGCGGCCCCAGTTGTCGGTGGTGACGAAGTCGGCGATCCGTTCGCGCTTCACCGGCTGGTTGTTGATGTGCAGGATGCCGTCGATCATCTGGATGCGCTCGCCTGGCAGGCCGATGACGCGCTTGATGTAGTCGGTCGCATTGTCGGTCGGCAGCTTGAACACGGCGATGTCGCCGCGCTTCGGCTCGGCCGCCCAGACGCGGCCCGAGAACAGCGGCGGGCTGAACGGGATCGAGTGCTTCGAATAGCCATAGGTGTATTTCGAGACGAAGAGATAGTCGCCGATCAGCAGCGTCGGGATCAGCGATCCCGACGGGATGTTGAACGGCTGGAACAGCAGGGTGCGGATCACCAGCGCGATCAGCAGCGCCTGGACGACGACCTTGATGGTCTCGAAGATCCCGCCTTCGTCCCTGGCGGCCTTGTTCTTGGCATCGACGTCGTTGGCCACGCGGGCGCTCCTGGGACGGTGGTCCAGCGCGCGGTCTAGCGGAATGTTGCCCGGCAGACAACGTCGCGGCAGCGGAGGGGCGTTCCCTCAGCAACGCCGGGAGAGGCACAGGGTGCGGCAATTGACCACGCCCCCTGCGAGGAGCACGATCACAACTCGATTCGCGGGGGAGCGACCATGAACGGCAAAAAATACGCAGCGGAAGCGATCGGCACCTTCTGGCTCACCTTCGCCGGTTGCGGCAGCGCGGTCATCGCCGCCGGATTCCCGCAGGTCGGCATCGGCCTGCTCGGCGTCTCGCTCGCCTTTGGACTGACCGTCGTCACGATGGCCTATGCCATCGGCCACATCTCGGGCTGTCATCTCAACCCGGCCGTCACCGTCGGCCTCGCGGCGGGCGGCCGCTTCCCGACGAACCAGATCCTGCCCTATGTCGTGGCGCAGGTGGTCGGCGGCGTCGTGGCTGCAGGCGTGCTCTATCTCATCGCCAGCGGCGCGCCGGGCTTCGATCTCGCCAAGGGCTTCGCCTCGAATGGCTATGGCGACCATTCGCCCGGTAAGTACAGCCTCTTCGCGAGCTTCCTGACCGAGGTCGTGATGACGATGATGTTCCTCTTCATCATCATGGGCGCGACCCATGGCAAGGCGCCGGCCGGCTTCGCCCCGCTCGCGATCGGGCTCGGTCTCTGCCTGATCCACCTCGTCAGCATTCCGGTGACCAACACCTCGGTCAATCCGGCGCGCAGCACCGGCCCGGCGCTCTTCGTCGGTGGCTGGGCGCTGGGCCAGCTCTGGCTGTTCTGGGTGGCGCCGCTGATCGGCGGGGCGCTCGGCGGCATCCTCTATCGCTGGCTCAGCGAAGAACCGAGCGGCCAGGTCGTCGGGACCGCTCCGGCCGAGTGAGACGAGTGCGCGGCGCCCGGCCTCAGCCGGCCGTCGCCACGGCCTCAATCACGACGAAGGCCTGCGCCATCGGCGGGTCGTCGGTCATCGAGACATGCACGACGGCCTCGTGGCCGGGCGGCGTCATCGCCTTCAGCCGTTCGGCGGCGCCGCCGGTCAGCCGCATGGTCGGCCGGCCGCTCGGCAGGTTGATCACCTCCATGTCGCGCCAGAACACGCCGGCACGCAGGCCCGTGCCGAGAGCCTTGGAACAAGCCTCCTTCGCGGCGAAGCGCCGCGCATAGGAGGCCGCCCGCGTCGCGCGCCGGTCCGATTTGGCGCGCTCGCCGGCAGTGAAGACGCGGTGGGTGAAGCGTTCGCCGAAGCGCGCCAGCGATTTCTCGATGCGGTCGATGTCGCAGAGGTCGGAGCCGATGCCGAGGATCATGGCCCGGGTTTAGAGCATCGGACCGGAAAGGGGAATCCACGTCCGGACAATTCCGATGCCAGAACAGGGAGCTGGATCGACAACTCGCCTCCGGTCGGGTGCCTCGATCTAGACAGCCGCGCGACCCTCGTCCATCGCCTGCCGCATCCTGTTGATGGCGGCGTCGAGGCCGATGAAGATCGCCTCGCCGATCAGGAAATGGCCGATGTTGAACTCGACGAATTCCGGCACGGCCGCCAGAAGCCGCGCCGTGTCGTAGTCGAGCCCGTGCCCGGCATGCACCTCGATGCCGAGCGAGGCTGCGAGCGCGGCGCCTTCGGCGAGGCGCCGGAATTCGGCCTGCGCCTTCTCCGCTTCGCCGGCGACGACCGCTTCGCACCAGCTCCCGGTATGCAGCTCGACCACCGGCGCGCCCAGCTTCGCCGCCACCCGGATCGGCGCCGCATCCGCCTCGATGAACAGCGAGACGCGGCAGCCGGCTGCAGTGAGCCGCGCGACCACCGGCACGAGCGCCGCTTCCTGGCCGACGACGTCGAGCCCGCCCTCCGTCGTGCGCTCCTCGCGCTTCTCGGGCACCAGGCATGCGGCATGCGGCTTCAGCCGCTCGGCCAGCGCCAGCATCTCCGGCGTCGTCGCCATCTCGAAATTAAGCGGCTTCGTCAGCTCGGCGGCGAGACGCGCCATGTCGGCGTCCCGGATATGCCGGCGGTCCTCGCGCAGATGCGCCGTGATGCCATCGGCCCCGGCCGCGACGGCCTGGTGCGCGGCCCGGACCGGGTCGGGCAGGGCACCGCCGCGGGCGTTCCGCACGGTTGCGACGTGATCGATGTTCACGCCCAGTCGCAGCCGGCTCGTCATGGTTCGCTCCCTCGCCATCGAGGCCGTGCATAGACGAAGATGCGCCATCGGCTCAAGGCAGGGATTGTCATGGCCGAGACCAGTTTTCGTGATCGGTCGCGACAGCTCGCCACATCGTCTTCGCGATTTGGTAACCGCGTCGCCAGAGGCTTGGCCCGTTTTCCCGCACATAAGCCAAACGTAAAGGGCTGTTGCCTAGCGTGGTTGGCAGGCAGAGCAGGGTGGAGACGGGGTGCGATCGTGCAGCTTGCTGTGAAAACAGGGTCGTTCGAGAACGATCTGACGCGCGACCGGCGCGATGCGAGCCAGGACTCCGAACGTTCGCTCGGGCGGGTCGTCTCCTGCGACGGCTCGCGCGCGACCATCGCCAGCACGGTCGCGGGCATGGATCGCCTCGGGCCTGAATCCTGGACCGTCGGCAGGATGATCTCGATCAATCTCGGCAACACCCGTATCGTCGGCCTTGTCTATGAGATGCACGCCGTCAATCCGGTCTGGGAAGAGGCGGCCGACAACGTCATTCACGTTCAGGTCGAATTGCTCGGCGAGGTGACCGAGCACCCGGGCGGACGTTCGAGCTTCCAGAGCGGCATCTCGACCTATCCGCCGATCGGAGCCATCGCGCATCGCATCCGGACGGGCGATCTGGCCCTCGTGCACGATCTGGGTTCCCGCAACGGCGTCGCGATCGGGACGCTGTCCCAGGATGCCACGATCCCGGCGACGGTCTGCATCGAGGACATGCTGTCGCGCCATTTCGCCCTGCTCGGCACCACCGGCGTCGGCAAGTCGAGCGCGGTCGCGCTGCTGCTGCGCCGGGCGATCGCCGCCCGCCCGCGGCTGCGCGTCCTGATCCTCGATCCGCACAACGAATATGCCGGGGCCTTTCCCGACCGCGCCCTGTCGATCGATGCCGAAGGGCTCGATCTGCCGTTCTGGATGTTCAAGCTGGAGGAGTTTGGCGAGGTCATCTTCCGCGGCCGGGCGGCCTTCGAGGAGGAGGCCGACATCCTGCGCGAGGTCGTGACGGCGGCGCGCGAGCGCTACCGCGCCGGGACCCAGCGCAACCCGATGCGCGACCTCAATTCGAGCCTGCTGAAGCGCCCGCTCGATGCCGGCGTCACGCGGCGCGAGGACGGGACGGGCAGCGCCAGCGACATGCCGACGCCCTATCGGATCACCGATGCGCTCGCCATCATCGACGAACTGATCGGGCTGCACGAGATGCGCTGGCCGCGCCCCTCGCTGCGTTCCCTCAAGGTCCGGATCGAGGCGCTGCACGGCGATCCGCGCTACCAGTTCATGTTCGCGCGCGCCAACATGATGGAGACGATGGCGCCGGTCGTCGCCCAGATCTTCCGCGTTCCGCATCATGGGCGGCCGATCACAGTCTTCCAGCTCGGCGGGTTGCCGTCGGAGGTTGTCGATGCGGTGGCTTCGGTGCTGGCGCGGCTGGCCTTCGATCTCGCCATGGCGAGCCAGGGCACCTACGAGATCCTGCTGCTCTGCGAGGAGGCGCATCGCTACGTGCCGGCCGACCAGTCGCTCGGATTCCTGCCGACCCGGCAGGCCATCGCGCGCATCGCCAAGGAGGGCCGTAAATACGGCGCCTATCTCGGCGTCGTCACGCAGCGGCCGGGCGAGCTCGATCCGACCATCCTGTCGCAGTGCTCGACCGTCTTCGCCATGCGCCTCGCCAACGAGGTCGACCAGCAGATCATCCGGTCGGCGATCTCCGATGCGTCGGCGAGCACGCTCAAATTCCTGTCCTCGGTCGGCAACCGCGAGGCGATCGCCTTCGGGGAGGGCGTCGCGACGACGATGCGCATGCGCTTCGCCCAGCTCGCGCCGCACGAACTGCCGGCGATGGACATCGCCGTGGGTGTCGAAGGCCGGCGCGAGCCGGGCCTCGAGGAAATGGTCAGGCGGATGCGCGGCTGAGCCCGGCCGGGCGTCACGCGAAAATCTTGCATCCGCCGCGCTTTGCCTGTAAGGCCGGCTCACATCATCTTCCCTGCATCGCTAAAGATCAGAAGGAGCCGCGCCATGGCTCGCGTCACCGTTGAGGATTGCATCGACAAGGTCGACAACCGCTTCGAGCTGGTTCTGCTTGCCAGCCATCGGGCGCGGATGATCCAGTCCGGATCGTCGATCCTCGTTGCCCGCGACAACGACAAGAACCCCGTCGTCGCGCTGCGCGAGATCGCCGACCAGAAGCTCAAGCCCGAGGATCTCAAGGAAGACCTGATCCACTCGCTGCAGAAGCATGTCGAGGTCGACGAGCCGGAGGCCGAGACCGTGCCGCTGCTCACCACCTCGGTGCCGAACCCCTCCGCCCCCGATTCGGAGGTTCAGTTCGACCGCATGAGCGAGGACGATCTGCTGCGCGGCCTCGACGGGCTCGTCCCGCCGACCGAGAGCGCCGACGACGAGGACTGATCCGTCCCCGGAGCCGTCCTGCACGATATCTTCGCCAGTCCCGCTAAAGCCCGGCACCGCCGGGCTTTTTCATGCCCGCCTGTGAGAATACGCCTTGCTGCCCGTTCGCCCCGCACCGATATTGGTTGTTCGCAGATTAGGCAGGCGTGACAGAGGGCCCGCATGGGCATGATGCGGCAATACGAACTCGTCGACCGGGTTCGCAGCTACAATCCGAATACCGACGAGGACCTGCTCAACCGGGCCTATGTCTATGCCATGCGGGCGCATGGCACGCAGAAACGTGCCTCGGGCGATCCGTTCTTCGCCCATCCGCTCGAAGTCGCGGCCCTCCTGACCGATCTCAAGCTCGACGATGCGACGATCGTCGCAGCCGTCCTGCACGACACCGTCGAGGACACCGCCGCGACGCTCGAGGAGATCGAGAGCATCTTCGGGCCGGATATCCGCCGTCTCGTGGACGGGCTGACCAAGATCAAGAAGCTCGACCTCGTCTCGAAGAAGGCGGCCCAGGGCGAGAATTTCCGCAAGCTCCTGCTTGCCATCGTCGACGATGTCCGTGTGCTGCTGGTCAAGCTCGCCGACCGGCTGCACAACATGCGCACCTTGCATTTCATGGCGCCCGAGAAGCGCCTGCGCATCGCCGAGGAGACGGCCGAGATCTATGCCCCGCTCGCCGGCCGCATGGGCATGCAGGAATTGCGCGAGGAGCTTGAGGAACTCGCCTT
The DNA here is from genome assembly GCF_003046175.1 of Bosea sp. 124. Taxonomy (NCBI): domain Bacteria; kingdom Pseudomonadati; phylum Pseudomonadota; class Alphaproteobacteria; order Hyphomicrobiales; family Alloboseaceae; genus Allobosea; species Allobosea sp. 124. The sequence goes on along the minus strand of NZ_PZZM01000001.1, from coordinate 5,444,977 downwards.
CCGCCACATCAAGCCGGAGGCGCATGCGACCGTCACCAAGCGGCTCGAAGATGTCACCGAGCGCGAAGGCCACGTCATCGGCGAGATCGAGAAGGACCTGAAGGACAAGCTCGCCGCCAGCGGCATCCAGGCCGAGGTCTCGGGGAGGCGCAAGCGCCCCTATTCGATCTGGAAGAAGATGGAGCGCAAATCGATCTCGTTCGAGCAGCTCTCCGACATCTTCGGCTTCCGCGTCATCGTCGAGGCGCCGGAGGACTGCTACCGCGTGCTCGGCATCGTCCACATGACCTGGCCGATGGTCCCGGGACGCTACAAGGACTACATCTCGACGCCCAAGCAGAACGACTACCGTTCGATCCATACGACGGTGGTCGGGCCCGGCCACAGCCGCGTCGAACTGCAGATCCGCACCGACACGATGGACCGCATCGCCGAATTCGGCATCGCCGCCCATGCCCATTACAAGGACGGCCGCACCACCGAACTCGTCCAGTATGCCGATGAGAGCCGTGCCTATCAGTGGCTCCGCCGCACGGTCGATCTGCTGGCGGAGGGGGACAGCCCGGAGGAGTTCCTCGAGCACACCAAGCTCGAACTCTTCCACGACCAGGTCTTCTGCTTCACGCCGAAGGGCCGGCTGATCGCGCTGCCGCGCGGCGCGACGCCGATCGACTTCGCCTATGCGATCCACACCAATGTCGGCAACAGCGCCGTCGGTGCAAAGATCAACGGCCGCATCGCGCCGCTGCTGACCGAGCTTGCCAATGGCGACGAGGTCGAGATCACCCGCGCCGAGGGGCAGACGCCGCCGGCCGCCTGGGAATCGCTTGTCGTCACCGGCAAGGCCCGTGCCGCGATCCGGCGCGCCACCCGCACCGCGGTCCGCCGGCAATATTCCGGGCTCGGCCGCCAGATCCTGGAGCGCGCCTTCAGCCGGGCCGAGCGGCCGTTCTCGGACGAGAAGCTGAAGGCCGCCCTGAAGCGGCTCGCCCGCACCGCGGTCGACGACGTGCTGGCGGCCGTCGGGCGCGGCGAGATGTATTCCGGCGACGTCGTCAAGGCGGTCTATCCCGATCTCGAACCCGAGAAGCGCGGCACGACCGAGCCCAGACCCGCCGGTGCCCCGGCCGGAAACGGCAAGGGCTGGTTCGAGCTGCGCCAGGGCGAGAACCTGAAGTTCAAGCTGCCCGGAGAGACGCCGGGCGACGACGCGATCCCGATCCGCGGCCTCGGCGGCGACCTGCCGGTGCGCTTCGCGCCCAATGGCGGCGCCGTGCCAGGAGACCGCATCGTCGGCATCCTGACGCCGGGCGAGGGGGTGACGATCTATCCGATCCAGTCCTCGGCGCTGGCCGCCTTCGACAACGAGCCGGAGCGCTGGCTCGACGTGCGTTGGGACCTCGACGACAAGGCGCCGCAGCGCTTCCCGGCGCGCATCTCGCTGCATTCGATCAACGAGCCGGGCTCGCTGGCGCAGATCACCACGACCATCGCCGAGCATGACGGCAATATCGACGCGGTCGCGATGCATCGCCCGAACCAGGATTTCACCAACGTCACCATCGACCTGACGGTGTGGGACCTGAAGCATCTCAGCGCCATCATCAGCGAGTTGCGCGAGAAGCGGGTGATCAGCCGGGTCGAGCGCGTGGTCGGGTAGGGCGGGCCCTCACGTCTCGACGGCGTCCAGCGTTGCCGCGAGAATCTCGTCCGAAAGGGCCGTGTCGTCGATCGCCCGTGCCAGGATCACGGCGCCGAGCATCGCCGACCAGCGCGCCATCGCGGCGCGGCGCCGCTCTTGCTCCGTCTTGCCTGGAGCCGTCGCCGCAAAGCGCGCGATCTGCCCCCGCGTCGCCTCGCTCATGATCTTGCGCGCCTCGGCATTGCTGCGGGCGCCCTCGGTCGCCAGCGCGCTGAGCATGCAGCCGCTGCCTGGCGCGTCGCGATGGGCAGCGCTCAGATAGATGCGGGCATAGTCGGCCATCTCCAGACCGGCCAGGCCGTCATTCGGCTGGTCCGGCAGCAGCACATGCGCAAAGGCCTTCGCGACCAGATCGTCCTTCGAGGTGAAGTGGTTGTAGAAGGCGCCATGGGTCAGGTCGGCGGCCTTCATCACCTCCGAGACCGTCACCGCATCGAAGCCGCGCTCGCGAAACAGCCGCGCTGCCGCCTCCAGAATCCGGCGCCGGTTCTCGATCAACTTGTCGCGACTGATTTTCATGACTGTCTCTCCTCGCTTGACACCATAGATGATGATCATCATTAAAGCACAACAATGATGATCATCATCATCATTGGACGGGTTCAGGGCCGGTCGCATCCGGGTCCCGCCCGCCTCCTCGACTTCCGGGAAATGCTGTCATGTCCGATATTCGCCCGACTGCGCTCGTCACCGGCGCCTCGACCGGCATCGGCGCCGTCTACGCCGACCGGCTGGCTCACCGCGGCCATCCCCTCATCCTCGTCGCCCGCAACCGTGAGAAGCTCGATGCGCTGGCGGCGCGGCTGCGCGCAGAGACCGGGGTGAGGGTCGATGTCCTGCCTGCCGACCTGACGCAGCCGTCCCAGCTCGCCGCCGTGGAAGCGCGGCTGCGCGAGGACGAGACCATCGGCCTGCTGGTCAACAATGCCGGCGCAGCCGCCCACGGCGCCTTCGCGCAGGCCGACGCCGACGCCTTCGACGCGTTGATCCGCCTCAACGTCACGGCGGTGAGCCGCCTCGCCGCGGCGGCGGTCCCCGGCATGCTGGCCCGCGGCGGCGGCGCGATCATCAACATCGCATCCGTGCTCGGCGTCGCTCCCGAGATCCCGCTCGGCATCTACAACGCGACCAAGGCCTTCGTGATCGCGATGTCGCAGGCCATGACGGTCGAGCTCGGCTCGCGCGGGCTTTATGTCCAGGCCGTGATGCCCGCCGCCACGCGGACCGAGATCTGGAAGCGTTCGGGCCGGGATATCGAGACGCTGACCGGCGTCATGGATGTCGACAAGATGGTCGATGCCGCGCTCGTCGGCTTCGATCGCCGCGAGACCATCACCATCCCCTCGCTTCCGGATGCGAGCCAGTGGGATGCCTTCGAGACGGCGCGCGTCGCCATGATCCAGAACTTCCCGAACGCCGAGCCGGCCGCACGCTACGCCGCGTGAGGCGATCGGCGGACGCTGCGCCTTCAGGAGCCGCTCGGCATCCTGAAGGCCGCGGCGAGCGTTCTGACGAAAGCGGTCGCACGCGGCGTCGCCACCTGGCTGCGCAGCACCACCACCGAGGTCCCGAGAGGCGGCAGCCCCCAGGCTGGCCCGACATCGACGGCGCCTGGCGGCGCGATCCGTGCCGCCAGCGGGGAGACCCCGAGCCCGCCCGAGACGGCCGCCAGAACGGCCGCCATGCCGCCGCCGATAAAGGCCTCACGCCAGGCCAGGCCAGCGCGGTCGAGCGCGTCGATGCCGTGCTGTCGCAGCCAGCATTCGGCGATGAGGCTCACCAGCGGCAGGGCTTCGTCCGGCCGGCGAACCAGGCTGTCCGCCGCAAACCAGCCGAAGACGTCCTCGCGCAGCACCTCGCCGGTGCGCCCCGCGCCCAGCCGGCGAACGATCGCGACGTCGAGCTCGCCCCGCTCGAACGCGGCTTCCAGTGCCCGTGACGCCTCGATTCTGAGATTGATGACGATGCCTTGGTGTTGGGCCGTGAGTCTGCCCAGTACGGCGGGGATCTCGGCGCCGACGGCCTGTTCGCTGATGCCCAGCGTGATACGCTCGCCGGGCTGCCGGAAGGCACCGAGCGCCCGTTCATGCGCCGCCATCAGCTCGCGCGCGGCCGGCAGGAAGCGTTCGCCTTCCGCCGTCAGCCGCACCAGCCGCGGATGACGCCGCAGCAGCGTCTGGCCGAGCCCGTCTTCCAGCCGCTTGATCCGCGTGCTGACCAGCGATTGCGCCGTCCCCAGCGCCTCGGCGGCGCGGGTGAAGCTGTTGAGTTCCGCCGTCTGCAGAAAGGCGGCGACGGCGTCGATGTTCAGGGTGGCGCTCATGATAAATCATAAATCCGTATCACTGATATTCATATCAATACGATTTTCAGATTGATGCAAGAGGCCTAGCGTGAGGCTGTTCGCGAGGCTCGGTGCCTTGCCCGTGAAGCTGCCAGCTTTTGGAGCCTGCCATGCCCCTGATCCGGATCTCGATGCGTCGCGGCCGCCCGGCCTCGCATCCCGCCGCGATCGTCGACGGCGTCTACCGCGCCCTGCGCTCGACCTTCGAGGTGCCGGAGAACGATCTCTTCGCCGTGGTCCACCAGCACGACGCCGAGGAGTTCGTCTTCGACGCCAACTATTTCGGCTTCGAGCGTTCGGCCGGGCTGGTGATCATACAGCTCACGGTCGCCAACACCCGCGGCATCACCCAGAAGAAGGCCCTCTATGCTGCGATCGCCCAGAACCTGCAGCACGAGCCGGGCCTGAAGCCCGACGACATCTTCATCAGCCTGGTCGAGGTCAAGCGCGAGGACTGGTCCTTCGGCGGCGGCATCGCGCAATATGTGGCGTAGACGTCATTCTCGGGCGGCGCGGAGCGTCGACCCGGGAAACTCGTGACGAGAAGGCACTGGTTTTCGAGATGGTCGGGTCAAGCCCGACCATGACGTGCCGGCACTGTTTCGCCCTGCGATGTCCTGCCCTAAACCCTTCCCATGGAATGGAGCGACGAGGCCACGATCATCGGTGTCAGGCGGCATGGCGAGAGCGCCGTGATCCTGGAGGCGATGACGCGGGACCATGGCCGCCATCTCGGCCTCGTGCGCGGCGGCCGTTCCTCCAAGCAGCAGCCGGTGCTTCAGCCGGGCAATGCCGTCGCGCTGACCTGGCGGGCGAGGCTCGACGAGCATCTCGGCGAGTACAAGGTCGAGCTGCTGGCCTCGCATGCGGCCCGCCTGATCGAGGCGCCGGTCGCGCTCTACGGGCTGGCCACCATCTCGGCCCTGCTGCGCCTGCTGCCGGAGCGCGATCCCCATCCGGGCCTGCACGAGGCGCTGGCCGTAATGGTCGAGCATCTGCACGAGCCCGGGGTCGCACCGGCGCTGGTCGTGCGCTTCGAGGTGGCGATGCTGGCCGAACTCGGCTTCGGGCTCGACCTCGCGCGCTGCGCGGTAACGGGCTCGCCCGACGATCTCAGCCATGTCTCGCCGAAATCGGGCAAGGCGGTCAGCCGCAGGGAAGCGGAGCCTTACCGCGACCGGCTGCTGGCGCTACCGCCCTTCCTGAGCGAAGGGCAGGGCGCGCGCCAGCCGGTTCCAGCCGATCTCGCTGCCGGCTTCGCGCTGACCGGCTATTTCCTGCGCCGTCACGTCTTCGAGCCGCGTGGCTTGCCCGAGCCGCCGGAGCGGGAGCGGCTGGTCGAGATCGCCGCACGAGCATCCCTGGCATCGGACGCCTGAGCGTTGCGCAACTCCTGCAGCAGCTCGATCTGGACCTCCTGGATTTCGGCCAGCCTCTGCCACTGCCGGTTGACCAGATGGTCCATCTTCTCGTGCAGGTGCCGGATCTCCAGCTCCGCCTTGAGGTTGACCTGGTAGTCGTTGCGCGAGCGAGCCCGGTCCTTCGCCTCCTGCCGCTGCTGACTCATCATGATCACGGGCGCCTGCACGGCGGCGAGGCAGGACAGCAGCAGGTTGAGCAGGATGAAGGGGTAGGGGTCGAAGCTGGTGGCGCCGAGCACGTTGATCGCCATCCAGAAGACGATGACGACGCCGAACGAGATCAGGAAGGCCCAGCTCCCGCCGAAGCTCGCGACATGGTCGGCGAGGCGCTGGCCGAAGGTTCGCTCGCGGTCGAGCTCGTCATCGGTGTTGCTGGTGATCAGCTCGGATCGGGCGAGGCTCTCGGCCACCTGCCGGTCGAGTTCGCTGAGTTCGCCGCGTTCGCTGGCCAGGAGTGCGTTGACATAGCGCGAGCGGTAGGCGGCGATCTGATCCTGTGCGACCAGTGCATGCGCCGGCAGGTCGGGATGGTCGCGCCGGATCGCATCGGCCAGTGGCGGACGCAGCGCGTCGAGGCTGACCAGTTCGCGTTTCGGCAAGGATCGCCCCGTCAGGGAGCAGGTGCCTTTGTCCGCGCTGTGATCATGGCTCGTCATGCGGCTCTCCGTCGGTTCAGGGCACGTGCCGGCCGATTGCATAGGGGGGTATCGCCCGCCATCGTTCTAGCCGGGTGATTCGCGCCGTGCGATAGAGGCGCGGACAAAATCGCAGCGGGGGTATGCAAGCAATGGGAAAGCCGGTCGATCCGCCGCCGGAGGACGAATCCGAGCGCATCGACCTGAAGACGGCGCTCGAAGAACGCTATCTTGCCTATGCGCTCTCCACCATCATGCACCGCGCTTTGCCGGACGCACGCGACGGGCTGAAGCCCGTTCATCGCCGCATCCTGCACGCGATGCGGCTGCTGCGGCTCGATCCGGGCCAGGTCCACAAGAAATGTGCCCGTATCGTCGGTGACGTCATCGGCAAGTTCCATCCGCATGGCGACCAGTCGGTCTACGATGCGCTGGTGCGCCTGGCACAGGATTTCGCCCAGCGCTATCCGCTCGTCGACGGCCAGGGCAATTTCGGCAATATCGACGGCGATAATGCCGCTGCCTACCGTTACACCGAAGCGCGCATGACCGAGGTCGCGCGTCTCCTCCTCGACGGTATCGATGAGGATGCAGTCGATTTCCGCGAGACCTACAATGGCGAGGACGAGGAGCCAATCGTGCTCCCCGCCGCCTTCCCGAACCTGCTCGCCAACGGTTCGCAGGGCATCGCGGTCGGCATGGCGACGTCGATCCCGCCCCACAACGCCGCCGAACTCTGCGACGCCGCGCTCTACCTGATCCAGCATCCGGATACGGCCTCCGAGCAGTTGATGACCTTCGTGCAGGGGCCGGATTTCCCGACTGGCGGCGTCATCGTAGAGAGCCGGGCCTCGATGGCCGAGACCTACCGCACCGGGCGCGGCGCCTTCCGCACGCGGGCACGCTGGGCGGCCGAGGATCTCGGTCGCGGTACCTGGCTGGTCGTTGTCACCGAAATCCCCTATATGGTCCAGAAGGGCCGGCTGATCGAGAAGATCGCCGAGCTCCTGAACGACAAGAAGCTGCCGCTGGTCGGCGACATCCGCGACGAATCCGCGGAAGACATCCGCGTCGTCATCGAGCCGCGCGCCCGCAATGTCGATCCCGCCCTGATGATGGAATCGCTCTTCCGGCTGACCGAGCTGGAATCCCGCATCTCGATGAACATGAACGTGCTGACCGGCGGGCTGGTGCCGCGCGTGCTCGGCCTCAACGAGGCGCTGCGCGCCTGGCTCGACCATCGCCGCGACGTGCTGCTGCGGCGCTCGCGTTTCCGCCTCGGCCAGATCGAGAAACGCCTTGAGATCCTGCGCGGCCTGCTGATCGTCTATCTCGACCTCGACCGGGTCATCAAGATCATCCGTGAGGAGGACGAGCCGAAGATCGAGCTGATGCGCTTCTTCGAGCTGACCGAGATCCAGGCCAACGCCATCCTCGATACCCGCCTGCGCGCTTTGCGCAAGCTCGAGGAGATGGCGCTCAAGACCGAGCTCGACGAACTGACCACGGAAAAGGGCCAGATCGAGGAACTGCTCGGTTCGGAAGCCGTGCAGTGGAAGTTGATCCAGCACGATATCCGCGAGGTGAAGAAGCTCTTCGGGCCGGAGACTGCGATCGGCAAGCGCCGCACCAGCTTCGCCGACATGCCCGACACCACCGATGTCGACCTGACCCAGGCGATGGTCGAGCGCGAGCCGGTGACCGTCGTCATCTCGAAGAAGGGCTGGATCAGGGCGCTGAAGGGTCATGTCCAGGACCAGTCGACCCTGACCTTCAAGGGCGATGACGGGTTGAAGACCGCCTTCTTCACCGAGACGACCGCGAAGGTCCTGGTGCTCGCCTCCAACGGCAAGGTCTTCACGCTGGAGGCCTCCAAGCTGCCCGGCGGACGCGGCTTCGGCGATCCGATCCGCCTGATGATCGAGCTGGAGGAGACGGCAGAGATCGTCTCCGCCTTCCCATACCGGCCCGGTCTCAAGCTGCTGATGGTCACCACGGACGGCCGCGGCTTCGTCGCACCCACCGACGATGTCGTCGCCAACACCCGCAAGGGGCGTCAGGTGCTGAATGTCGAGGCTCCGGTCGCGGCGCTTCTGGCGGCCCCCGCCGAGGGCGACCATGTCTCGATCATCGGCCAGAACCGCAAGCTGGTCTGCTTCCCGATCTCCGAGGTCGCGGAGATGGGGCGCGGCAAGGGCGTGCGGCTGCAGCGCTACAAGGAGGGCGGCGTCTCGGATGCCAAGGTCTTCAGGCTGGCGGACGGCCTGACCTGGCGCGACACCTCCGGCCGGACCTGGACGGTGGCACAGAGCGAACTGCTGGAATGGCTCGGCCATCGCGGCGAAGCCGGCCGCCTGCCGCCGAAGGGCTTTCCGAAGAACAACAGGTTCGGCGGGTAGAAGCCGCTCCCAGGTTCCCGCGAACTGGAACATGCAGGCGCGGGGAACCCTCTCCCGTAGGGAGAGGGCAGGGTGAGGGGTCGGCCGGTTGACGCTCTAGCAGGGCCCTCACCGCTGCGCGGATATTCGCGTTTCGCTCGTCCAGGGGCCGATACTTCACCCCTGCCGTCTCCCTACAGAAGAGGCGTTCCCCGCGCGCTTTCTGTGAAGGGATACGAAAAGCTTCTGTGAATCAGGGTGTTGGAGGCGGTTCGTGAATCAACTCCGCAGCCTCTTGACTCACATCCTCAGCGGATCGCCTGGCCCACGACGCCGACTTCCAGCCCGAGCGTCACATTGTTGGTCACGGCCCATTCGACACCGGCACGCGCCTCCGGCCGGACCATGATGTCGCTGCGCGAGAACGGCGCGGACCACGGCGTCGCGCCGTAGCGCATCGTCTCGTTGGCTGCCGACATGCCGAGCTTGGTGTAAAGCAGCACGTCCGGCGTCACGAGGACGCCCGCCTTGACCTGGAAGGCCCCGGCGAAGTCGCGCGTATAGCCGACCTGGCCGAAGCCCGGCGTGCCGTAGCCGCCGAAGGCCGGCATGTATTCGAGCGCCCCGACGACGCCGTAGACGAAGTTGCCTTCCTGCCGCATCGTGCCGGCCTCAAGCCCGAAGGTCGGCCCGGCGCTGGTTCCCATCCGCTTCGAGCTGGTGACGTTGAACCCGGTCGAGATCCGGGCGTAGGAGCCGTCCCATTTGATGCCGCCCGGCGCGAGCGTCGGCTCCGACCAGGCGAAAGAGGGCAGGGGTGCGAAGCCGGTGAATGGCAGCCAGGATTGCGCGCGGACATCGCTTGCCGCAAGCGCTGCCGCGCAGAGCGCGACGGAGAGAAGCGGAAATCTCACGTCCGGAATCTCATGTCGCAAAATCTCATGAAGAAAGCCGTTCCTCGCCCGGTCTCGCGCAAGGCCAGCCTGCGCGCGACGTAATCAGGCTATCATGAGGTCGCGCGAATGTCGCGGATTTGTGGCGCGCCGACGATCAGGCGAGCCTGGTCTTGAGTTTCAGGAAGCGCATCGTGCGCTCCGCCATCGCCGGATCGAGCGCTGCATAGTCGCGCAGATCGTCCTTGCTCGCGTTCTTGGCGAACATCAGCCGCCTCGCGCGCAGGGTCAGGATGGCCTCGAAGGCCTCGGTGCCGACACCCAGCGCCCGGCAGGTCACGGCGATGCCGCTGGCGTCGCGCTGCATCAGCACCCGCAGGGCCTGGTCGGTGGTGAGACTGGCCATCTGCGCGAAGACGAGCGCCAGATGGAAGGCCCGGTCCTCATCGGCGAGCATGCTGACGATCTCGTCCAGAGGGCGCGTGCCGGCGGCGAGGTCGACCAGAAGCAGCTTGATCTCCAGGCGCTGATGGCGCGCCTGCCGGGCCAGCGTCACCGTTTCGCTGTTCGCCTTGGTCCAGAGCTTTCCCTCGTCGCTGAGCTGTTCGACGATGCGCATGACGCGCTCGGCCCGGTGGGGCGTCAGGTCGGAGCGTGTCGAGAGCGCCAGGCTGATCTGGTCGTCCTTGCCGCCGCGCTCGATCAGCCGGTCGAAGCCCTGCTCCGACAGGCTCGCGCCCTCATTGGCGCTGACCGTGTGCAGGACCTCGCGATCGCCGCGCTCGACGAGAATGTCCGTCACGCTCTCGGACAGCCGGACGCGTTCGGCGATCGCCACGAGGTGCCGCTGCGACTGGCTGACGGCGATCGCCGCGAGATCGGTGTCGGTCAGCACCGGCGAAAGCTTGAGCACGAGGCGCGCGACATCCGCGTCGGCGTCGGAGGCCAGCGTCACGGCCACGTCGCGCGGCAGCGTCGCTGTTGCGGCGACGCGGTCGGCATAGTCGCGGCGGGCGTCGCTTTCGAGATAGGGCAGCGACCGCGTGGCGATATCGCCGTAATGGGATTGGGAGGCCTCGTTCGGAGCCTCATCCAGCAGAAACAGGTCGGTCACGGCATTGAGAAGCTGCCGTCGGGAATCCGACGACATCTCTGCGGGCATCCGGGTCAACGAGCTGAGCATCATGCATTCCGGTCAATGATCGGGCCACCCTAAACGACGGCGCTTGCCCGAACCTTAAGATGACCATGCGTGATCCGGGGGAATTCACGAATTCCTCGGAATAGCGCCGCAGGCTCCACCGGCCGATCGTTCCAGGCGGCTTCGCGCCGTCAGGAGAGCTTCGACTTCATCCGGATGAAGCGCATGCCGCGCTCCGCCGCCGCCGTCTCGATCTGGGCATAGCGGCGCAGATCCTCCTCGACATCCTTGTTGGCGAACATCAGGCGTCGCGCGCGCAAGCCGAGGATCGCCGCGAAGGCGGGAAAGCCGATATCGAGTGCGCGGCAGGCGAGCGCGATGCCGCTGACGTCCCGCCTCAGCAGGGCGCGCAGCGCCTGCTCGACCCCGATATCGGATGCACGCGCCATGACCTGCGCAAGGTGATAGGCCCGGTCTTCCTCCGCAAGCATGATGAGCACGTCGTCGACGACGCGCGTCTTGGCCTTCACGTCCTTCATGAGCTGGCTCACCTCGAGCCGTTGCTGGCGGGCCTGCCGTGCGATCGTGGCGGCCTCGCTCTCGGGCGCGAAGTCGATGTCGGTATCCACGCCGAGCTCGGCGAGCATGCGCATGACGCGTTCGGCGCGCCCCTCGCTGAGGTCGGAGCGGATCGCGACGGCGCGCGGGATCAACGGCTCTGCACGGCCGCGCTCGAGCAGGCGGTTGAAGCCCTCGTCGGAAAACTCCGCGCCTTCATTGCCGCCCACGGTCTTCAGCACGCCGTTGTCGCCGCGATCCACCAGGATGTCGGTGACGCTTTCGGACAGCCGGACGCGTTCGGCGATGGCGGCGAGATGCTCCTGCGACTGGTTGAGGGCGATCGCCGCGAGGTCCCGGTCGGTCAGGACGGGGGACAGGCGCAGCACCAGCCGTGCGACCACGCTCTCGGGATCGCCGGCGAGTGCGTTGGCGACGCTGCGCGGCAGGTTCGGCTCGGCTGCGACCTCGTCGGCATAGCCCTGACGCGCCTCCGCATCGAGATGGGGCAGGGCGCGCAGCGCGATCTCGCCATAATGGTGTTTGGACATGCCCGTGGGCTCGGGATCGTAGAAGAACAGATCCGTCACGGCATGCAGAAGCCTCCGCCGTGCATCCGACGAGGTCTCCGCGGCAAGTTGGAACAAGGAGTGCAGCATGACGCCCCCAAGCCTTTCTCATGACGGGCAAGGCTTGCGCGAAGCCTGAGCCAATGTGGCGCAGCGTCGTCACCACGCAACCATTGTCATGGATTGGTATGAACAAAACCTGTTGCCTGTGCAGGAGCGGGTGCAACTGCCCGATCCGCATCTGCGGGAGGGCTCAGCCGACCCGTTCCCACCCCTGCGGCAGCAGGCGCTCCTGCGGCTGGAAGCGCTCCTTGTAGGCCATCTTCGGCGAGCCATCGACCCAATAGCCGAGATAGACATAAGGCAGGCGCAGCTCGCGCGCCCGCTCGATATGGTCCAGCACCATGAAGGTGCCGAGCGAGCGCGCTTCCAGGGCCGGGTCGAACACCGAATAGACCATCGAGAGCCCGTCGCTCAGCGTGTCGGTCAGGGCCATGGCGAAGAGATCGCCCTGGCCGCTGCCGGTGAAGCCGCTGTCGGGCCCGCGCCGGCGATACTCGATCAGCGAGGTCTCGACATGGCTGTCCTCGACCATCATCGCGAAATCGAGCGCCGACATCGTCGCCATGCCGCCATCGGGGTGGCGCTGGTCCAGATAGGAGCGGAACAGCGAATAATGCTCGGACCGCGGCTGCGGTGGCAGGCTCTCTCCGATCAGGTCGTCATTGCGCGACAAGACCTTCCGGAAGCTGCGCGACGGCCGGAAATCGTCGACGATGACGCGAACCGAAACGCAGGCCCGGCAGATCTCGCAGGCCGGGCGATAGGCGATGCTCTGGGAGCGCCGGAAGCCGCCCTGGCTCAACACGTCGTTGAGGTCGCGGGCGCGGGCGCCGACGAGATGCGTGAACACCTTGCGCTCCTCGCGCCCCGGCAGATAGGGGCACGCGGTTGGCGACGTCAGATAGAATTGCGGGGCGTCCCGCAACGGGCGCGTCACGTCAGGCTTGCTCCGGAAACGGCGTCGCCGTGCAGTGTAGCACCAGTCGCGACGTCAACAAGCGTCATCGGAACGTCGCAGCTGGGCGAGCGGCGGCAGTTGGAGCTGGCAGGAGATTCTTGATCTCCGGCCACATGATTGCATATATGCTGTCATGCCGACATCGATCGTGATCGATGCGAATGTCTTCGTTTCCGGCTTGCGTTCGCAGGATGGTGCTTCGCGTGCCTTACTTCGGGCTGCACTGGTCGGCGAGATCGAACCCTTGTTCGGCAATGCGCTCTGGCTTGAATATCGCGATCTGTTGACGAGGCCGGTATGGGCAACAGGGGCCACTCCGGCCGAACGCGAACAGGTCCTGGCAGCTCTGGCCAAGAAGGGCCGTTGGGTCACGATCTATTTCGGATGGCGCCCCAACCTTCCCGACGAGGCCGACAATCATTTGATCGAACTGGCGGTGGCCGGCGGGGCGGAGGCGATCATCACCCACAATCTGCGGGACGTGGGTAGAGGCGAGTTGCGCTTCGGGCGCTTGCGTATCCTGACACCCGCGCAGTTTCTGGAGACGAGACGATGACTGTCATGACCATCAGGTTGCCTGACGATACGGCCTCCCGTCTGAAATCGCTTGCGCAGAGCCGTGGCTTGAGCGTGAACAAGTTGGTCGAGCAGTTGAGCGCCCAGGCCCTTGCGGCATGGGACACCGAGAATCATTTCCGCAGCGTCGCGGCAACGGGCGACGTGCAGGCAGCGCTTGCTGTCCTCGACCGCCTCGACCAGCACGCCGACGGCGGCAAGACAGGCCGGCGCTGAAGCCCGCGCAGCGCCGGTCGGCCTGCGCTCAGGCGCGCACCACCACCAGCCCGGTGAGCAGGTCGTGGCCCAGGCGCCGGTCGCTGCGGAAGAGGCCGCAGAGCACGTTGAGCACCCAGAGCCCGACCGTGCCGGCGGCGACATAAAACAGCAGCGCGTGCACGGCCGCCGCCAGCCCGTCCGGCCGCCCGCCAGTGACGGTCTCGACCCGCAGCCCGGCCATGCGCATGCCCCAGGTCGCCTGGCGCGGGCCGCCGATCGTCAGCGCGGCGTAGCCGAGGGCGGTCGCGACGCTGGCGATCGGGATCAGCAGCCAGGCGGCACCGAAAGTGACGATCCCGATCAGGAACAGCGCGAAGTAGATCATCGTGCCCAGGATGAAGAGCACGATGATGTCGCCGATCCAGGCGAAGATCCGCGAACCCAGCACGCCGCTGACGTCCTGGACGGGGCGCTCGCCGACCGCGACGATCGGGGGCTGGCGGTAGCGTGTGTCGGTCATCTGCGTGTCGAGCCCTGTCATGCGCGGGACTTCGCCGCCCGCCTCCCTAATGTCTGGTCAGCGCGCCGGTTCTGCAAGACCGCGCGGCAGGACGCGATGGGGCGCGAAACCGCCCTCGCGCAAGGCGGTCTCGATCGCGGCCGAATGCGCACTGCCGCGGGTCTCGACCGTGACGTCAAGCGTCACGCCCTTGGCTGGCACGTCGAGGAAGAGCCGGCCATGGCTGACCTCGAGGATGTTGGCGCCATGCTCGCCGAGCAGGCTCGCGACCTTGCCGAGCAGCCCGGGCCGGTCGCTGGTGGTCAGGCGGAAGGCGACGATGCGGTCCTCGCGCTCGAGTTCGCGCACCATGATCGCGGCCAGCAGGCGGGTGTCGATGTTGCCGCCGCAGAGCACGAGCCCGACCTTGCGCCCGGCATAGCGACCGGGCTCCTTCAGCATGGCGGCGAGGCCGGCGGCGCCGGCGCCCTCGGCAAGGCTGTGCTGCAGGCTGGCATAGGCGTTGACGGCACGTTCGATCAGGTCCTCCCCGACCAGCACGATGTCGGAGACAAGGCTGGAGACGATTGGCAGGGTCTGGACGCCGACGGTCTTGACGGCGATGCCCTCGGCCAGCGTCGGCCCGCCGACGGGCAGGTCGTCGGCATTGATCGCATTGAAGAAGGACGGGTAGAGCTCCGCTTCGACGCCGACCAGCTCGATGCCCGGCTTCAGCGCCTTCGCCGCCACTGCATTGCCGGCCATCAGCCCGCCGCCGCCGAGCGGGATGATCAGCATCTCGAGATCCGGCTCGTCCTCCAGCATCTCGCGCGCGATCGTGCCCTGGCCGGCCATCACGGCGGGGTCGTCGTAGGGGTGGACGAAGACCAGCTCCTCGGCTTGTGCCAGCTCGCGGGCGCGCTGCGCCGATTCGTAGAGCGTCTCGCCGTGCAGAACGACGCGCGCGCCGTGGCTGCGGGTGTTCTCGACCTTCACCAGCGGCGTCGTCTCGGGCATCACGATCGTCGCCGGAATGCCGAAGCGCCTGGCGTGATAGGCGACGGCCTGGGCGTGGTTGCCGGCCGACATCGCGATGACGCCGCGCTCGCGCTCGTTCTCGTCCAGCGTCAGCAGCTTGTTGACGGCGCCCCGTTCCTTGAAGGAGGCGGTCGCCTGCATGTTCTCGTGCTTCACCAGCACGGTCGCGCCGGTCAGCTCGGAGAGCCGCGGCGCCGGTACCAGCGGCGTGCGCAGGACATGGCCCTCGATGCGCCGCGCCGCCTCCTCGACATCCGCGGGCGTGATCGCGAAGGGCTCGCTCATGGCAGGGCTTCCGTTCCTGGCAGGGTTTTGGTGGATCGATCGTCAGACATGACGCGGCGCCAGCGCGCCGTCGCCGAAGAAGCCGCCGGGCCGCAGGATCAGCACCACGGTCAGAAGCGCGTAGACCGCGACGTCGCGCTGTTCCAGCGGCATGGTCGCCGACCAGAGCACTTCGAAGAGCGCGATGCAAAGCCCGCCGAGCGCAGCGCCGGCAGGCGAGCCGATGCCGCCGAGGATTGAGCCGACCAGCGCCTTCAGGCCGAGCGAGAAGCCGCCGGCAAAGCCCATGCCGCCATAGACTGCGGTGACGATGACGCCGGCCATGCCGCTGGCCGCGCAAGCGAGGATCAGCGCCTTGTCATGCACGGCGCGGGCATCGACGCCGAAGAGGGCGGCGGTGCGTGCATCGTCCGAGACAGCGCGCCATTGCCTGCCATAGGCCGAGCGCGCGATCAAAAGGACGAGGCCGAGCGTGACCGTGAAACCCGCTGCGGCGACGGCAAGGCCGAGCGGTGTCGCGGTCACGACGAAGCTACCTGCCCGCGCCAAGGCGAAGGGTTCGTTGAAGACCGGCGCCAGCCAGCGCAGGCCGGCTCCCTGCGCCAGCCGCAGATACTCCGACAGCGCGATGGCGAGCCCGATTGTCGCGATCAGGACCTGCTGGCCGGGCGCTTGCCGAAGCGGCGCCTGCCGGCCCTGGCCTTGCGGGTCGAAGGCATGGTCGAGCGGGCGCAGCACGAAGCGGCCCATCGCGAAACCGTGCAGCGCGGCGGCCAGGATCGCCACGACGAATGCCGCGACGAGCCCCGAGGCCGGCGTCGAGGCGGTGATCGAGACCAGCAGTGCCGCGCCGACCACTGCGGCGAGTGCGCCGAGCGCCGCGAATTCGCCGAAGCTCAGGATGATGCGCCCGGTCAGTCCATAGATCAGCGCATAAGCGCAGGCGAGCAGGCTGTAGATGGCGGCCGAGGGCAGGGCGCTCAGCCCTTGCTGGAGGCCATAGGCGAGGCCGGGCGACAGCTCCGGCAGCCCGTCCGTCGCGGCGGCGCCGGGATCGGGCGGCGGCTCCTCGCGGTTTTCCAGATAGAAGCGCCGCAGCAGATAGAAGCTCGCATCGCTCATCGGCCGCCCGTCGGAGGCGATGCCGATCAGCGCGCCGCGCTGCAGGGCCTGACCCTCTCCGGCGAACAGGCAGTCGATGCTGCGGCCGCGCGCCGGCCCGGCCGCGCTCGGAACGCTGTAGAGGATCCGCAGCATATTGGTCCGCGGGCCGTCTTCGACACGCTCGATCGCGATCGGCGTGCCCGGTGCATTCAGCGCCGGGATCGCCTGCCGGCAGAGCCGCTGCTGATCCGTGTCGAAGCTCTCGCCGCAGGAGGCGAGCGCGACAACCAGCAGAATCGTCGATAGGAGCGGGCGCATGTGGCGCGACGGTAGCGCCGATGCGGATGTGTTGAAACACGCTGCATCCCGGACGCGGCGAAACGGACCTCCGGAATCCATGATGGAGCCATCCCCTCCGATGGGTCCCGGATCGGCGCCGCTTTGCGGCTTGTCCGCGATGACGTGGAGGATGAACGGTCCTCGCGGGAACTTAGCCGGCCGCCTTCAGCTTCTCCGCCACCTGCGGCGCGAAATAGGTCAGCACGCCGTCGGCGCCGGCGCGCTTGAAGGCCGTCAGGCTTTCCATCATCGCCCTGTCGCCGTCGAGCCAGCCATTGCCGGCGGCGGCCATGATCATCGCGTACTCGCCGGAGACCTGATAGGCGAAGGTCGGCACCCGGAAATGGTCCTTCACCCGCGCGACGATGTCGAGATAGGGCAGGCCGGGCTTGATCATCACCATGTCGGCGCCCTCGTCGAGATCGAGCCCGACCTCGGCGATGGCCTCGTCCGAATTGGCAGGGTCCATCTGGTAGGTGCGCTTGTCGCCGATCAGCGTGGCGTTGGTACCGATGGCGTCGCGGAACGGGCCGTAGAAGGCCGAGGCGTATTTCGCCGCATAGGCCATGATCTGCACGTCCTCATGGCCCGAACCGTCGAGCGCCGCGCGGATCGCGCCGACGCGCCCGTCCATCATGTCCGAGGGCGCGATCACGTCGGCTCCCGCATCGGCCAGCGCCAGCGCCTGCTGCACCAGGATCGAGACGCTGGCGTCGTTCAGGATGCGCTCGCCATCCATCACGCCGTCATGGCCATGCGAGGTGTAGGGGTCGAGCGCGGCGTCGCAAATGATGCCGATCTGCGGCACCTCGGCCTTGATCGCCCTGACCGCGCGACACATCAGGTTGCGCGCGTTGAGCGCTTCCGAGCCGGTCGGGTCGCGCAGCGACTTCTCGACGAAGGGAAAGGGCGCGATCGCTGGAATGCCGAGCGAGGCGGCGTGCGCGCTCTGGCGCACGGCCTCGTCGATGTTAAGCCGGTCGACACCGGGCATCCAGGCGACTGGCGTGCGCGCCTCGCTCGAATCCATCAGGAAGAGCGGCCAGATCAGGTCGTCCGTGGTCAGCCGCGTCTCGCGCACCAGCCGCCGCGACCATTCCGCCTTGCGGTTGCGCCGCATGCGCCGGGTCAGCCCGAGCGAGGGGCCCGCGATATCCTGGCGCGCCTGCGGCGCAGGGAAGGGCCGCACGTTCCGGGTGTCCAATGATGCCTCCGTCGGCTCGCTGATGCCGGCAGGGCCGGAACCCGCTCTTAACACATCGGAACGGTTCCAAAAAAGGGCGTCTGGTCGCATGCCGGCCCCCGCGAAGGCGCGTGTCCATCTCGGGCGCCGCGTTGACAAGCGCCGGCGCTCCGGCCCAGAACCGGCCCGAGACCGCAGGAAAGAAGGCCGCATGTCGCAGACTCCGGAGATCCTTTGCGAGGTGCGCGGCGCGGCCGGCATGGTCATCCTCGACCGGCCGAAGGCGCTGAACGCGCTGAACCTGCCGATGGTGCGCGAACTCGCCCGCGCCCTCCAGGCTTGGGAGAACGATCCGCAGGTCGAGCGCGTCGTGGTCACGAGCACGAGCGAGAAGGCCTTCTGTGCCGGCGGCGACATCCGCGCCCTGCACGATCTCGGCCGCGCCGGCCGGCAGGACGAGATGCTGGCCTTCTGGGGCGAAGAATACATCCTCAACGCTCATATCGAGCGCTATCCCAAACCTTATATCGCGCTCATCGACGGCATCGTCATGGGCGGCGGCGTCGGCATCTCGCTGCATGGCAGCCATCGCGTCGCCGGCGACCGCTATCTCTTCGCCATGCCCGAGGTCGGGATCGGCTTCTTCCCGGATGTCGGCGCGACTCATGCGCTGCCGCGGCTTCCGGGTGCGGCCGGCATCTATCTCGCCTTGACCGGGGACCGTGTCGGCGCCGCCGATGCGCTGGCCTTCGGCCTCGCCACCCATGCCGTGCCCAGCGCGCGGATGGCGGAGCTGGCGGATGCGCTGACGCGGCGCGAGGCACTCGACGACATCCTCGCTGCCTTTAGCCATGATCCTGGCCCGCCGAAGCTCGCCGCCGAGCGGCAGACCATCGCCGAGTGCTTCGGCGCCGCGAGCCTGCACGCGATTCTTGCGCGACTCGATGCGGCGTCGGCGGCCGGCAGCGAGTTCGCCGGCAAGATCCGCCAGACGCTCGCCACCAAATCGCCGACCAGCGTCGCCATCGCCTTCGAGCAGATGCGGCGCGGCGCCGGGATGGATTTCGCCGAAGCGATGCGTACCGAGTTCCGCATCGTCTCGCGCATCGCCCATGGCCATGACTTCTACGAGGGCGTGCGGGCGGTGGTCATCGACAAGGACCATGCGCCGCACTGGCAGCCGGCCTCGATCGATGCGCTCGATCCGGCTGCGATCGAAGCCTATTTCGCGCCGCTCGGCGCAGCCGAACTGGCGCTGGAGTCCTGAGCTTGGGCTTCGGTGGAGACGGCGACGCCCTGCGCGGGGTCCGGACCGACGACGGCTCCGGCGGTGTCGAGCCCGCCTCGACGCGCTGGCGCACCGTGCTGGTCTGGATGCTGCGCATCCTCTCGGTGCTCTGGCTGGCCAAGGGCCTGCTCGCCTGGGCCGTGATCTTCGGGGTGGCCGGCGAGAGCCAGCCGCCCTTCGAGGCTCGCTTGCTCAGCTTCCAGGCGATCACCGTCTATTTCGCGGTGATCGATCTCGTCGCCGCCGTCGGCCTCTGGCTGACCTCGACCTGGGGCGGCGTGCTCTGGCTGCTGGCTGCGATCAGCCAGTTGCTTCTGGCCTTCTTCTTCCCGCGCCTGCTGCCGATGGCGCCCTGGCTGGCGGGCGCTTACGTGGCCGCGATCCTCGCCTATTTCCTGGCGACATGGGCGGCCGAGAACGAAGGCTCCTGAGCGGTCGCACCGTTCGATTGCGCCGAGTCACGGTAACAAACGCTTTAGCTTAAGCGTTTCTGGCTTCATTTTGCATTCACCCAAAGGGGTAAATCTCCGATTCATCCTGATATTTAAACTCGTTTTCATCCGGCCTGCCTATGGTGTTTCTCAGAAGCGGATCGGGAGATCAATCCTGACCGACGGTCAACAGGCGGGATATACAATGAAAGCGAGCGTCAAGACTTCGGTCGTCGAAAGGTCTGAAGCGGCTGATCTCAAGGTCAAGCCCCTCTACCTGGAGTCACTCACTCTCGTCGAGCGGCTGCATCGCCGCCTGCTCGACGTCATCAAGGACGAGTTCGAGCGCCGCGGCCGCGACGATGTCAACAGCGTCCAGGCCCTGCTGCTCTACAACATCGGCGATGCCGAGCTCAGCGCCAGCGAGTTGCGGACACGCGGCTACTATCTCGGCTCGAACGTCTCCTACAACGTCAAGAAGCTGGTCGAGCTCGGCTATCTCCACCATGCCCGCTCGCGGATCGACCGCCGCTCGGTGCGCATCAGCCTGACCGAGAAGGGTGCCGAAGTGCACAATCTCGTGAAGGGCGTCTACGACAAGCATGTCCGCACGGTCGAGCAGATCGGCGGCATCGCGGCCGACGACTTCGAGCGCATGAACAACGCCCTGCTGCGCCTGGAGCGCTTCTGGACCGACCAGATCCGCTACAAGCTCTGAAACCGGGCTCGTCGGCCGCCTTCAGCGCCTCTGGAACCATTGCGAAGCTCCCGGCCCGTGCCGGGAGCTTCGCCGCGTTTTGGGCCTCGCAGCGCCGGGAAACGCTTGCCATGCATGCGGCAAGACGCGGCCATGCCCTAAATTCGCCGCTCTCATCACGCGACGTTAACTGTGCTACGGCAGCGTCGCCTGGATACCGGGTCACTCGCGCAGAGCGGGTGGTGGTGTTCTTGCGGCGTGTGTTGGCGCCGGGCGAGATGGACGAGTTCAAGAGGGAAGCGATGTCGACGAAGAGCCTGACCCGCCGCGAAACAGTGCTCGCGCTGCTTTCCGGCGCCGCTGCGACCACGGCCGTGCCGGCCTTCGCCCAGCAGGCGGAGTGGCGCCAGAGCTATGATTCAGGCGCACGCAATGCAGTCGCCCGCTCCCACACCCCGATGCTGTCCCCCGAATCGCTGCAAGCGACCGAAGCTGCGATCGTCGCCTATCGCGATCTCGCTGCCCGCGGCGGCTGGCCGGCCGTGCAGCTCGGCGACAAGATGGGTGTCGGCTCGCGTGGCGCCGGCGTCGTCGCGCTGCGCCAGCGCCTGATCATCACCGGCGATCTCGACGCCAATGCCGGCACCAGCAATGTCTACGATTCCTATGTCGAGGCCGGCGTCCGCAATTTCCAGGCGCGTGTCGGTCTCTCCACCACGGGTGCGATCAACCGCGCCACCGTCGCCGCCCTGAACGTGCCGATCGACCGGCGTATCCGCCAGCTCGAGACCAATGTGGTCCGGCTGCGCTCCTGGTCGGGCAATCTCGGTGGCCGCTACGTCGTCGCCAACATTCCCGCCGCGATGGTCGAGACCGTCGAGAACGGTGTCGTCGCGACGCGCCACGCTGCCGGCGTTGGCAAGATCGACCGCCAGTCGCCGCTGCTGCAGACCAAGATCCCCGAGATCAACTTCAACCCGACCTGGACGGTGCCGGCCTCGATCATCAAGAAGGACCTCATCCCGAAGATGAGGAAGGAGCCGAGCTACCTCACCGAGAACAAGATCCGCATCATCGGCCCATCCGGCGAGATCGCGCCCGACCGCGTCAACTGGAACTCCGACGAGGCGACGCGCTACACCTTCCGGCAGGACCCGGGCGGCGAGTTCAACTCGCTCGGCTTCGTGCGCATCAACATCCCGAGCCCGCATGGCGTCTACATGCATGACACGCCGGCCAAGGGCATCTTCGGCGACGATTTCCGCTTCGTCTCCTCGGGCTGCATGCGCGTCCAGAACGTGCGCGACTACATCGCCTGGCTGCTCAAGGACACCCCCGGCTGGGACCGCGCCAAGATCGACGCCACGATCGCCTCGGGTGAGCGCATCAATGCGCGCATCAGCAATCCGGTGCCGTGCTACTGGGTCTACGTTACCGCCTGGGCGACGCCCGATGGCGGCGTGCAGTTCCGCGACGACATCTACAACAAGGATGGCCTCGGCCCCGCGCCGGTTGCCTCGCTGCAGACCGAGCAGGATATCTGAGCGCCCGCACAGGCTGGCGAGAATGACGAAGCCCGCCGGAGACGGCGGGCTTTTCGTTGATTGGGGCTCATGAGCCGGGAGGCTGCTGCGTCCGCTACGCAGCGGGGGCGCCACCGAGCGGCTTGATCATGTAGACCCGCCGCAGCCCCTTTTCCTCGACGCGATGCGTTTCCGCGTAGCCGATCCGGGCATAAAGCGCGATGTTCTCGATCATCGCCTCGTTGGTGTAGAGCCTGATCGAGCGATAACCCGCTGCGACGGCTGCCTGCTCGGCATGGGCCAACAGCATGCGGCCCAGGCCGGCGCCCTGCGCCTGTGGCGAGACGGCGATATTGTCCAGCAGCATCGCGTCGGCTTGCGGGACGAGGACGAGCAGCCCCTGCACGATGCCGTCATGCTCGACGATCTGGACACGCCCTTCCGCGATCAAGGCGCCGTAATCGTCCAGCATCGGCCCCGGCTCGCGCCCGATGCGGGCGATATAATGGGTATAGGCCGCCCGGACGATCTCCCGAACAGCCTCAAGGTCAGTGTCGACGGCCGGTCGAATGCGGTGACTCATCTCGCCATGTTGGCATGGCCGTCACCAACAGGGAATTGGCGCCAGGGGAGGCGGACGCAATCGGTGCCACATCGCATCAGAGCGTAGGCAGCACGCCGCGGATATGGTCCCCCAACGCCCTTGCGGCGGCCGACGGCCGTAGCTCGGCGAACTCCAATGCAATCCCGATCGCGGGAAGCGGCGGCAATCCGGCCGAAAGGATATGGAGATCCGGCGGAACCGCCATCCGGGTCAGAACGCTGATGGCGTGACCCGACCGGGCGATGGCAATCAGGCCGGCGAGGCTGTTGCTGGCAAAGGCGATCCTGTACCGGCGATGGATCGCTTCCATCGCATCGCAGGCGGCGCGGTAGTCCAGGGTCATAGGCGCGGACAGCGCCAGCGGGAGGCTGGGCTGGGCGAGGATATCCGGCTTGGCTTCGTTTGC
The DNA here is from genome assembly GCF_003046175.1 of Bosea sp. 124. NCBI lineage: Bacteria > Pseudomonadati > Pseudomonadota > Alphaproteobacteria > Hyphomicrobiales > Alloboseaceae > Allobosea > Allobosea sp. 124. Next base: position 5,422,144 of record NZ_PZZM01000001.1, on the reverse strand, counting down.
GACCCAGACGAAGCTTTCCCGCCGAATGACCTCGCCGCCGGCCGGATCCGGCAGGGAAACGAGCGCCATCTCGATCTGTCGCCGATGCAGCAGCGGGCGCAGCTCCGAAGTGGGCGCGCAGACCATGCGCAGCTCGACATCCGGATGGAGGGAGCAAAAGCCCCTGAGCAGGTCCGGCAGGAACGCAATCGAGTAGTCCTCCGGGCAGCCGAGGCTCACCGAGCCCTTGAGGCCGGTCCCGCGCATGTCGGCCAGGATCTCGTCATGTCTGGCCAGCAGTGATTCGGCATGAGCCAGCAGCTTTTCGCCGGCTGTCGTCAGCCGCACGCCCGACCCGGTCCGGTGCAGAAGCGGCTGGCCGGTCAGCGCCTCGAGGCGCTGAATCTGCATGCTCAAGGCCGACTGCGTCCGTCCGACCTGCGACGATGCAATGCTGATCGAGCCGGTGCGGGCGACGACGGCGAAGTTCCGAAGCAAAGCGAGATCGAGCGTGCGCATGGTATCAATTAAATCGATATCGGCTTAAAATACTATCAATTTGCGCAGTGCAGCAGGCGCAACTATCCATGGGAAACTCCCGCTTCCGAGGTGATCCCATGTCGTTGAACGCCGATCCCGCTTTCTGGGCCGCCGCGAACAAGCATCTGACGCGCTATGGGCCCGATTTCGAAACGATCATCGTCGAGCGGGCCGAGGGCAGTTTCGTCTACGACGCCGACGGCCGCAGCATTCTGGATTTCACCTCGGGCCAGATGAGCGCCGTCCTCGGCCATACCCACCCCGATATCGTCGCGACCGTCGACCGGCAGATGCGATCGGTCGCCCATCTCTTCAGCGGGATGCTGTCGCGGCCGGTCGTCGATCTGGCCACGCGTCTGGCCGCTCTCGCGCCCGGCCTCGACCGCGTGCAACTTCTGACGACAGGGGCTGAATCGAACGAAGCGGCCATCCGGATGGCAAAGCTCGTGACCGGCGGGCATGAGATCGTCGCCTTCGCGCAGAGCTGGCACGGCATGACGGGAGCGGCCGCCTCGGCCACCTACAGCGCCGGCCGGAAGGGCTACGGGCCGGCAGCCGCCGGCTCCTTCGTCATCCCCGCTCCGAACTCCTACCGCCCGCGCTTCGCCCATCCCGATGGCACGAACGACTGGCAGACCGAACTCGATGACGCGTTTGCACTGGTCGACAGCCAGTCGACCGGCAATCTCGCGGCATTCATTGCCGAGCCGATCCTCTCCAGCGGCGGCATCCTGGAACTCCCGCCTGGCTACCTCGCCGCGCTGAAGCGCAAATGCGAGGAGCGCGGCATGCTGCTGATCCTCGACGAGGCGCAGACGGGCATCGCCCGGACCGGGGACATGTTCGCGTTCCAGCGCGACGGCGTCACGCCCGACATCCTCACCCTGTCGAAAACCCTCGGCGCCGGCTTGCCGCTCGCGGCGGTCATGACTTCGGAGGCCATCGAGCAGAAGGCCCGCGAGCGGGGGTTCCTCTTCTACACGACCCATGTCTCCGATCCGCTGCCCGCAGCGGTGGGCGTGACGGTCCTCGACGTGGTCGAACGCGACGGGCTGGTCGAGCAGGCGACCGCGCGCGGCGAGAGGCTTTGCAATGGGTTGCTGTCGCTTCAGCAGAGATTCGAATGTGTCGGAGACGTGCGCGGGCGAGGGCTCCTTCTCGGGCTCGAGATCGTCGCTGACCGGCAAACCAAGGCGCCGGGCTTCGAACTGGGCGCCGACGTCATGGCGGAAGCCATGCGCCGGGGTCTCAGCATGAACATCGTCAAGCTGCCCGGCATGGGCGGCGTGTTCCGGATCGCGCCCCCCCTGACCGTCTCGGATGCTGAGATCGATCAGGGTCTGGAGATCATGTCCGACGCGATCGCCGCCGTGACCGGCGCGCGCTGAGCGCGCCGCCAGCCGGCGGCTTCACCCCACCCGCGCCCGCCCTGCCAGGCGCAGCACCACCGCGCCCGCCAGTGCCGAGGCACAGGAGCCGAGCAAAACGCCGATCTTGGTGGCCTTGCCAAGTTCGGGGCTGTCGAAGGCGAGTGCCCCGATGAACAGGCTCATCGTGAAGCCGATGCCGCAGAGTAGGGCGACGCCATAGAGCTGGAGAAAGTTCGTCTTCGCCGGCATCGCGCCGAAACCCGCCTTCACCGCGACCCAAGAGAAGCCGAACACGCCGATCTGCTTGCCGATGAACAGGCCGAGCGCGATGCCGAGCGGCACGGGCGCGAGCGCGCTGGCGGGCGTCATGCCCGTGAACGATACGCCCGCATTGGCGAAGCCGAAGATCGGCACGATCAGGAAGGCGACGTAAGGGTGCAGGAGATGTTCGAGCGTATGCAGCGGCGAGTGCTCCGGCTCGTCGCTGTCGCTGCCGTCTCCGATCGGGATGGTGAGCGCCAGCGCGACGCCGGCCAGCGTCGCGTGAACGCCTGATTTGAGCACGAACAGCCAGAGCAGCGCGCCGATGCCGAGATAGGCCCAGAGCCGCGTCACGTTCAGGCGGTTGAGCACGACGAGCGCGACGATGCAGGCGAAGGCCAGGCCCAGCATCGGCAGCGACACGCCCTTGGTATAGAACAGCGCGATGATCACCACGGCGCCGAGATCGTCGATGATCGCGAGTGCGGTCAGGAAGATCTTGAGCGAGACCGGCACGCGCGAGCCGAGCAGGGCGAGCACGCCGAGCGCAAAGGCGATGTCGGTGGCGGTCGGGATCGCCCAGCCATCGACCGCGACCGAATCGCCGCGCGTCATTGCCAGATAGATTAGCGCCGGGGCGACCATGCCGCCGAGCGCGGCGATGCCGGGCAAGGCGCGCCTGGACCAGGACGAGAGCTGTCCCTCGACGAATTCGCGTTTGATCTCCAGCCCGACGAGCAGGAAGAACACAGCCATCAGCGCGTCGTTGATCCAGTGCAGCACGCTGAGCCCGGCGACATACTGGCCGAGCAGCGAAAAATACAGCGGGGCGACCGGCGAATTCGCGATGATGAGCGCCAGAGCCGCCGCGATCATCAGCAGCACGCCACCGGCAGCCTCGCTTTTCAGGAAGGCGCCGAGAGGGGAGCGCCTGGCGAAAACGGCTTCGTCGGTGTCGTGCTGCATTGTGCGGTCGATCCTCGTCCTGTCGAAGGGAGGGTCCCTTTTCGCCCGCCTCCGCGCTCATGTCACCCGCTTGCCGGCAACGGGCGATGTCGGGCTTCTGGTTCGTTCATCTCTTCGCGTTATGGAGCGAGCCATGCAGAGAGGCATGATCGACGGGGTGGAGCTGCCTTTCGACGAGGGGCCGGATGTCAGTCTGACCTTCGTGCATGACAATGCGTGGTGGACGCGCCTCATCGTCGGCGGCGCCGGGCTGATGACCTTCATCGCCCCCTACGAACTGCTCTGGCGCCAGAAGAACCCGTTCGCGATTGCGATGCTGCCGTTCTGGTTGATCTCTCTGGGAGCCCTGTCGATCGGCCTGCCTGCGCTGGCCTTTGCGCTGGCGGGGCCGCGCGGACGCATCACCTTCGATCCGACCGTCCGCGCGATCCGTATCGAAGCCGGCCTGTTCGCAGACTGGGCCTGGGGTCGGTTGCGCCGGTTCGAGGACGTGCTGTCGGTCGAGGTGCGGAGGGATGACGAGCCCGACGACGGGCCGTGTTTTGACCTGCGCCTGACATGGCGGGACGGCAGAAGGCCGCTGCCGCTGTGGCGCTTCCGCTCCGAGCATCGGGCGAGCCATGTCGCGGACAGGGTTCGCGCGCTGCTGGCGGGCGCAAATCGGCCCGGCTAGGGCATCGGCCCGAAGGTCCGGCCCGGTTTTCGGAAGGTCATCCTGCGTTCACCCTTGGAAAGCCTGGCAGCCGCGTGCTAGTCAGCGCGCTCATCGACCAGACCGGGCAGGATGAGTGCCCGCTTCCACCCAGTGGAGCCTCGCCATGACCCATGACGCCGCCGCCGAAAAGCATCTCTCGAATTCGTTCTTCGCGGCCTCGCTGGCCGATGCCGATCCCGAGATCGCGCGTGCCATCGAGCTCGAACTCGGCCGCCAGCGCGACGAGATCGAGCTGATCGCCTCGGAGAACATCGTCTCGCGCGCCGTGCTCGAGGCGCAGGGCTCGGTGATGACCAACAAATATGCCGAGGGCTATCCCGGCCGGCGCTATTATGGCGGCTGCCAGTTCGTCGACATCGCCGAGAAGCTGGCGATCGAGCGCGCCACCCGGCTGTTCGGCTGCGGCTTCGCCAATGTCCAGCCGAACTCCGGCAGCCAGGCCAACCAGGCCGTGTTCATGGCGCTGATGCAGCCCGGCGACACCTTCATGGGCCTCGATCTCGCGGCCGGCGGACACCTGACCCATGGCGCGCCCGTCAATCAGTCCGGCAAGTGGTTCAACGTCGTCTCCTATGGCGTCTGCGTCGTCGATCAGGTCATCGACTATGATGCGCTTGAACGTCTTGCCCGCGAGCACAAGCCCAAGGTCATCGTTGCCGGCGGCTCGGCTTATGCCCGCCATTGGGATTTCGCCCGCTTCCGCGCGATCGCCGACGAGGTCGGTGCCTATCTCTTCGTCGACATGGCGCATTTCGCCGGTCTCGTCGCCGGTGGTGCCCATCCCTCGCCGTTCCCGCATGCCCATGTCGCGACCACGACCACGCACAAGACCCTGCGCGGCCCCCGCGGCGGCATGATCCTGACCAATGACGAGGCGCTGGCGAAGAAGTTCAACTCGGCGATCTTCCCCGGCATCCAGGGCGGGCCGCTGATGCATGTCATCGCCGCCAAGGCCGTCGCCTTCCAGGAGGCGCTGCAGCCCGAGTTCAAGATCTACGCCCGCGCCGTCGTCGAGAACGCCAAGGCCCTGGCCGACACGCTCAAGACCAAAGGCTTCGATCTCGTCACCGGCGGCACCGACAACCATCTGATGCTGGTCGATCTGCGCTCCAAGAAGGTTACCGGCAAGGCCGCCGAGATCGCACTCGGCCGCGCCCACATCACCTGTAACAAGAATGGCATCCCCTTCGATCCGGAGAAGCCGATGGTGACCTCGGGCATTCGGCTGGGCACACCGGCGGCGACCTCGCGCGGCTTCGGCGTCGCCGAGTTCAAGAAGGTCGGCGAATTGATCGCCGAGGTTCTGGACGGGCTCGCTGCCAATGGCGAGGAAGGCAACGCCGCCGTCGAGCAGGCAGTCAAGGCCAAGGCCCACGAGCTGACGGCGCGCTTCCCGATCTATTGAGCGGCGTCGGTGTGTTTCCGGCTCAGGGGAAAGTGCCCTTGAGCTGGAACATGATCAGGTTCTCCTGCGCGTTCTCCATGTCCGGGCGGTTCTTGCGGCTGAGGTCGACGCCCAGCTTCATGCTCTCGGTGAGCTTGTAGGAGGCCGAGGCGCTTCCGGTGATGGTGTCGTCCTTGAGATGGGCGGCGACAGCCAATCCGAAACGATCCTTGTTGGCGCCGAGCCTGAGGGTGATGTCGACCTTGGGCCGCGTCATGTCCTGCTTGACGATGCCGGTCAGGTTGATGACGCCATATTTCACCATGACTTCGCCGTTGACTTCGGTCGATTTCCCGACGGTTGCGACGATCTGGAGCGCCAGATCGATCTTGAGCTGCTCCCATTCCAGCTTGCCGGTGACCTTGCCACCGTAGCGATCAGCCGTGGGGTCGAAGATGATGCCACCCACGCCGAGCTTCAGGGCGCCGAGCTTCACCACCTCGAATTTGAGCTTCTCCAGCTCCCTGATGCCCATCGTGTAGGCCGGGCCGGTGGGTTTGGTGATGTAGAGGGCGACGCCTGCGCCAACCGTCAGAACGGCACCCACGACGTAGAGGATGCCCTTGTTGTGGTCGACCCAGACACCGATCGCCGATGATTTCGCCGCCGCCTCGAAGTTCTTGAGCTGGGTTTCCAGTCCCTTGAATTTCGAGGAGGACTTGATCTGCTTGAGATACGCCTCTGTCGCCGCGGTGCGCACGCCGTCGACGACGGAGGACTGGAGCTTGCTGATCTCTTCGGAGGTCAGCTGCGAGCTGGCGGTCGGGCTGCGCGATTGCGCGAAACTCAGCATCGCCTTCTCGGCGGCCTGCAGCAGCGTCGGACTCTTGAAGGTCTGGATCAGGCGTTCCGGCGACCGGGCGATCTCGGAATCGAGCAGGTCGAAGGCCAGCAGCACGAGGCCGCCGAAGGCATCGACGGGGTTACCAGCGTCGTCGGACATGATGTGCTTCCTGTTGCTTTCTTCCCCGGGGGAAATTCAGCAGCTACATCGCGACACGCAATGCGCTGCTCGGTTGCCTGCAGCGACTGGCGGCAAGCGATTGCAGGTCGCGGGTCCGCCATTGCGAAGGCAGGAACGGGGAGGTCGCAGCAGGCGGCCCCGCGTTGCTCCCGCTTCGCGCCATGATAGAAGCTCGGCTTCGCCGAAGGTGACGATCCCCGGATTGGTCGTCGCGAGGCGAGCCGAGGTTCAAGCAGCCGGTATCTTTTTCGCTGGCCTGCGACACGGGCGCTGAGGCAATGAAGGGCCGGACGGCATCGTCCGCCCGGCAGGTCCAAGGATTCGCATGATGCGCTGCCCCTATTGCGGCTCCCTCGACACGCAGGTGAAGGATTCCCGCCCCACCGACGATTCCGCCTCGATCCGGCGCCGGCGCGTCTGCCCCGATTGCGGCGGCCGCTTCACCACCTTCGAGCGCGTGCAGTTGCGCGAGCTGACCGTGGTCAAACGCTCCGGCCGCCGCACCGTCTTCGACCGTGACAAGCTCCAGACCTCGATCGAACACGCGCTGCGCAAGCGCCCCGTCGCTCCCGAGCGGATCGAGCGCATGGTCAACGGCATCGTGCGCCAGCTCGAAAGTTCCGGCGAGGGCGAGATTGCGAGCTCGACCATCGGCGAACTCGTGATGGAGGGGCTGAAGTCGCTCGACGATGTCGCTTATGTCCGCTTCGCCTCGGTCTACAAGAATTTCCGCGAGGCCCGCGACTTCGAGGAAATCCTCGGCCAGCTCAGCAGCGATGAGGAGGAGGGCGAAAGCCCGCCGCCGCCAGCCCGTGCCGATGACTGATCCAGGCCGCGAGCCGGCCGCGATCGACCGAGCCTTCATTCGTCAGGCGCTCGATTTCGGCGCGCGCGGGCAGGGCACGACCTGGCCCAACCCCTGCGTCGGCGCGCTGGTGACGCAGGCAACGCCGGACGGTCCGGTCATCGTCGCGCGCGGGCACACCCAACCCGGCGGCAGGCCGCATGGCGAGGCCAACGCCTTCGACCGCGCCGGCCCGAATGCGGCGGCCGGAGGCACGCTCTACGTCACCCTCGAACCCTGCTCGCATCGTACCATCCGCGCCGCGACGCCTTGCGTCGAGCGCACCATCCTCGCCGGTGTCCGGCGGGTCGTCTGCGCCATGGCGGACCCGAACCCGCTGTTCCGGGGGCTCGGCTTCGCGCTGTTGCGGGCGGCGGGTATCGCGGTCACCACCGGCGTGCTCGAAGATCAGGCGCAGCGCATCCATCGCGGCCATGTCCTGCGCGTCACGCAAGGCCGGCCGATGGTGACCTTCAAGATCGCGCGGACGGCAGACGGATATGCCGGTGGGCCGGGCGGCTCGCGGCTCGCGGTCTCCTGTCCGGCGGCCGGCGGCTGGGTCCATCTCCAGCGTGCCCATCACGATGCGATCATGCTCGGCATCGGTTCCGTGCTCGCCGACGATCCCTTGCTGACCGTACGCCTGCCGGGCATGGCGGCACGCTCGCCGATCCGGATCGTGCTGGATTCGCAACTGCGCCTGCCGCTGTCCTCGCAGCTGGTGAAGACCGCAGCCGAGGTCCCGGTCTGGGTCATCGCGACGGAAGCAGCGCCGGTCGAGCGCGAGCTGGAACTGGTTGCTGCGGGCGTCGAGGTGATGCGAGTTTCCGCCGGCGCCGACGGCCATCTCGACCTCGCCGAGGCGCTGCACTTGCTGGGCACGCGCGGCCTGACGCGCATCTTCTCGGAAGGTGGGCCGACCGTCGCCGAGAAGCTCGCGCTCGCCGGCCTTCTCGACGAGGTCATCGTCTCGACCTCCCCGAACGCGCTGGGCCAGCCCGGCATTATCGCCGTGCGTCCTCCCCTTGCCGCGCTGCTGGCGGATGGCGATGTTTACGCCCGCGTCGAGACCGGCTTCATCGGTCGCGACCGTTTCGAGCATTTCACGAGGACAGGCTGATGTTCACCGGCATCGTCACCGCCATCGGCAAGGTCGTCGAGGCCGAACGCAAGGGTCCGAGCCTGAAGCGCCTCGCGATCGCCTGCCCCTATGAGGCCGCGGGCATCGAGATCGGCGCCTCGATCGCCTGCGGCGGCGTCTGCCTAACGGTTACCGCCCTGCGGCCGCGCGAGGACGGCGAGCCCGGCTGCATCTTCCAGGTCGAGGCTGCCGCCGAGACCCTTGCGAAGACGAAGGTCGGGGATTGGGAGCCGGGCACGGCGATCAATCTCGAACGCTCGCTCAAGGTCGGCGACGAGCTCGGCGGCCATCTCGTCACCGGCCATGTCGACGGCGTCGGCCAGATCCTGAAGATCGAGCCGATCGCGCCCGACCCGGACGAGCCCTGGGGCGCGACCGCCCGCTTCCACATCCGCGCGCCTGAAGGCCTGCCGCGCTTCATTGCCGCCAAGGGCTCGATCTGCCTCGACGGCACCTCGCTGACGGTCAACACTGTCGCGGACGATGTCTTCACCGTGCTGCTGATCCCGCATTCCTTCGCCGTCACCACCTGGGGGCAGCGAAAGGAGGGCGATCCCGTCCATGTCGAGGTCGATCTGATGGCGCGCTATGCCGCGCGGCTTGCGGAGGCGCGCGGCTAGGTCTAACCAGCGCCCTCATACTATTCGACAAGGACAAGAACCATGGCCGGACCCCGGCAGATATCGGCTGAACAGGCCGCAACTCCTGCCGTCCCGCTGGACGGCGCCCGCGTGCTCGTCGTCGAGGCGCGCTTCTACGACAAGCTGGCTGATGAGCTGCTCGAGGGCGCACTCGCCGTGCTCGACAAGGCCGAATGCCGCGTCGATGTCGTCACCGTGCCCGGCGCGCTCGAAATTCCCTCCGCTATCGTCATTGGCCTGCGCGCCGCCGACGAGGCTGTCGATCCTTACGAGGCGGTCATCGCGCTCGGCACCGTCATCCGCGGCGAGACCGGCCATTACGACATCGTCGCCGGCGAAAGCTCGCGCGCCCTGATGGATCTCTCCGTCGCTTTTGCGCTGCCGCTCGGCAACGGCATCCTCACCGTCGAGACCGAAGCACAGGCCTGGGCCCGCGCCAACCGCTCGGAGATGGACAAGGGCGGTGGCGCTGCGGAAGCGGCGTTGGCGGTGCTGCGCTACAAGCGATCGCTTGGGGAGCAGTCGACGTGAGCCGGGCCGAATTGCGGCGCGGCGCGCGCCTGTCGGTCGTGCAGGCGCTTTACGAGATGGAGATTGGCGGACGCGGCGTGGTCGAGGCCATGGCCGAGTTCGAGGCCTTCTGGATCGGCAAGGAGGTCGAGGACATCGAGCTTCCCAAGGCCGAGATCGCCTTCTTTCGGGATCTGCTCGGCGGCGTCGTGCGCGAGCAGCGCCTGGTCGACCGCGCGGTCGACGATCTGCTGGCCGAGGGTTGGCCGCTGAAGCGGGTCGAGGCCGTGGTCCGCGCCATCTTCCGCGCCGGCGCCTATGAGCTGGGCTTCCGCAAGGATGTGCCGGCCCGCGCCGTGATCTCCGAATATGTCGCGGTCGCGCGCGCCTTCTACGAGGGCGAGGAGATCGGCATGGTCAATGCCGTTCTCGACAAGCTCGCCCGCGATTTCCGCTCCGACGAGTTCGACGCCCCGGCGGCGTGAGCGGTCAGAGGCGTTATGAAACACGGCCGTCATCCCGGACGCAGCGAAGCGGAGCTCCGGGATCCATCGTAGGGAACTGCGCTCGACGATGGATCCCGGATCGGCGCGGCTTCGCCGCTTGTCCGGGATGTCGCGGCGCATGTGGTGATCTGTGGCGGTTCAAATGGCAGCGGACATGGAACGCCCCGGCGAATTCGAACTGATCGCCCGTCACTTCGCTCCGATCGCCGGTCCTGGCGGGCTCGGGCTTCTCGACGATGCCGGGCTGCTCAGGCCGGCGCGAGGCTATGAGATCGTCGTGACGGTAGATGCGCTGGTCGCCGGCGTGCATTTCTTCCCCGGGGATCCGCCGGGCTCGATCGCCCGCAAGGCGCTGGCGGTCAATCTGTCGGACCTCGCCGCCAAGGGCGCGAAACCGGAAGGCTTCGTGCTCTCGCTCGCCTTGCCGAAGGGCTGGGACGAAGCATGGCTGTCAGGCTTTGCTGCCGGCCTCGCCGGTATGGCGACCGGGAGCGGCTGCCCCCTGATCGGCGGCGACACCGTTGCGACGCCGGGGCCGCTCACCCTCTCGATCACCGCTTTCGGCAGCGTGCCGGCCGGCCGCATGGTGCCGCGCTCCGGCGCCAGGTCTGGCGATCTGATCCTCGTCTCCGGCACGATCGGCGACGGCGCATTGGGCCTGAAGGTGCATGGTCCCGACAAGCCGGGCTGGGTCGCGCGTCTGGGCAAGACGGAGCGCGCCTTCCTGGCCGATCGCTATCTGCATCCGCAGCCGCGCCTTGCGCTTGCTGCCGGGCTTCAGACCCATGCCTCGGCCGCGATGGACGTCTCTGACGGGCTCGTCGGCGACCTCGCCAAGCTGCTGAAGGCCTCCGGCGTCGGCGCCGAGATCGACCTCGACGCCGTCCCCCTCTCGGAGCCGGCGCGCGCTGCGATCATGGCCGATCCCGCACTGGCGGAACTGGCCTGGACCGGCGGAGACGACTACGAAATTCTCTGCACGGCCTCGGAGGGAGAATATCCTGCTATGGTCGCGGCGGCGCAGGCTGCCGGAATCGCGCTGACCGGGATTGGTCGGGTGACCGATGCGGCCGGCGTGGCGACATATCGCGAACGGGGCAGGGCGCGCAGCTTCGCGCGGGGCTCTTTCGCTCATTTTTGAAGGCGACCCTCGAAGCGTCGCCTCGTCGAGGGCGGCAGACGCATGAACCAGCATGTTCCGGTCGGTGACGGCGATGCGCTAGCCAAGCGCAATTCCGTGGTTCTCGCCTGCGCCCAGGCACTGGGCGGTTCGAGCCCCCCGATCGTCATCTCGCTGGGCGGCATCGTCGGCTCGCAGCTCGTCACGGACCAGACCTTCGCCACTGTCCCGGTCAGCCTGATGCAGCTCGGCATCGCCTGCGGCGTCATCCCCGCCGCGATGCTGATGCGGCGGCTGGGGCGTCGCAACGGCTATCTGCTTGGCACGCTGATCGGCGCCACGGCCGCCAGCATCGCGGCCGCCGGCACCAGCGCGCGCCTGTTCTGGCTGTTCTGCCTCGGCACCTTCGCATGCGGCCTCTACGGCGCCTTCGTGCAAAGCTACCGCTTCGCCGCGGCCGATGCCGCGACCGAGAGCTTCAGGCCGCGCGCGATCTCCTGGGTCATGATCGGCGGCATTGCCGCCGGCATCATCGGGCCGCAGACCGTCTACTGGACGCGCGATCTCACCCCCGACGCCCCCTTCGCGGCGAGCTTCCTCGCCCAGGGCTGCCTCGCGCTGCTCGCCATGCTGGTGATCCTGCAGTTGCGCGCCCCGCCGGTCGCCAAGCTCGCCTCGGCCGGCGGCCGTCCGCTGGCCGAGATCATGCGGCAACCGAAATTCATCGCCTCGGTCACGGCGGGCCTCGTCACCTATGGGCTGATGAGCTTTCTGATGACGGCGGCGCCTTTGGCCATGATCGGCTGCGGCCATTCGGTCGGCGACGCCGCGCTCGGCATCCAGTGGCATGTGCTCTCCATGTTCGGGCCGAGCTTCTTCACCGGGCGGCTGATCGCCCGCTTCGGCAAGGCGCGGGTCACGATGGCGGGGCTGCTGCTGACCGCTCTCGCGGCGGTCGTCGGGCTGTCGGGCCTCAGCGTCGCCCATTTCTGGCTCGCGCTCATTCTGCTCGGCGTCGGCTGGAACTTCGGCTTCATCGGCGCCACCGCGCTCGTCACGGACTGCTACAGGCCGGAGGAGCGCGTGAAGGTCCAGGCCGCCAACGACTTCCTCGTCTTCGGCTCGGTCGCCATCGCATCCTTCTCGTCGGGGGGCCTGCTCCATGCCGGCGGCTGGAACAGCGTCAACTGGCTGGTCTTCCCGCCGGTGGTGGTCGCCCTGGCACTGGTCGCCTGGCAGGCATCGGGCAAGCGCGCCATTCCGGCTTGACGCTTGCCGGCCCGATCCTTGCTCGAACCGGCGACTTGGCAGGAGAGATAGATGCGCCCCCACCAGCTTCCCCAGACCGCCGGCAGGCCCGCCGTCGGCGCGATCGGCCATAACCGCGGCGTGGTCGCGCCGAACTACGCTTTCATGCCGCCGGAAGGCGTCCTGGTCAGCCGCCTGCCGCATCTCGACAAGACGATCGCGCGCATCCTCGCCGCGCCCGTGCTCGGTGCCGCCTTTGCGCAATATGTGCTGGAGATCGCGCCGGGCGGCGGCACGCGCGCACCTTTCGCCGAGGACGGCATCCAGCACTTCTATTACGGCCTCTCCGGAGAGGCCGCCTTCGCGATGGGCGGGACCTCGGCGGCCTTCGGGGAAGGCAGCTTCGCCTATGTCCCGCCGGGCACCGCCTTCAGCCTGCGCAATGACGGCGCCGAGCCCGTCCGCATCCTCGCCCTGCGCAAGCGTTATGCACCCGCTGCCGGGCTCGCCGTGCCAGACCCCATCCTTTCGCATCGGGATGCCGTCCCCGTCACCAACCACACCGGCATGGAGGGGCGCGGCTTCCAGTTCCTGCTGCCCTATGGCGACCTGCGCTTCGATTTCGAGATGAACCTGATGTGGTTCAAGCCGGGCGCCTATTTCCCCGATGTCGAGACCCATGTGATGGAGCACGGGCTCTACATGCTCGAAGGGCAGGGGCTCTATTTTCTCGGCCGCGACTGGCACGAGATCTGGGCGCAGGACTTCATCTGGATGGGCGGCTATTGCCCGCAGCAATTCTATCCGACCGGCTTCGGCGATGCCTGCTACCTGCTCTACAAGAACGTCAACCGCGACGTGATCTTGTGAGGCGGTTCCGGCGCGCAATGCACGCGTCGGATGGCAGGAGCCGAGCAAGCTTCCAACTGGACCAAAACGCAAACAGGGCATTTGCGATTCTGTCGGAAACTTGGCACAAATTCGGCCGACGTTGACGAGGCGCATGCGGGTGCGAGCTTTCGGGCCCGGCGTTTCATGTCTTCGACGTCCAAGAAGTCTAAGGGGAGCAAAAAGTCTTCCCGCGGGTCGAAAGCTCAAGGTCAGGAAACCGAATGTCCACTCTGCTCATCATCATCTTACTCAGTGCATTATCGATCGCCTACGGCGTCTGGGCCTATGCGGACGTGATGAAGCGTGATGCCGGCAATCAGCGCATGCAGGAGATTTCCGCAGCGGTGGCTGAAGGCGCGCAGGCTTATCTCAAGCGTCAGTACGTCACCATCGCGATCGTCGGCGCGGTTCTCTTCGTGGTGCTGATCTATCTGCTCGGCAAATGGGTCGGCATCGGCTTCCTGATCGGCGCGGTGCTTTCGGGTCTGGCCGGCTTCATCGGCATGAACGTCTCGGTGCGCGCCAATGTCCGCACCGCCCAGGCCGCCATGCAGTCGCTGGGGGACGGCCTCGACGTCGCCTTCAAGGCCGGCGCGGTCACCGGCATGCTGGTGGCGGGCCTGGCCCTGCTCGGCGTCGCCGTCTATTACGGCGTCCTGACCTCCATGCTCGGCTTCAGCCCGTCCAGCCGCGTCGTCATCGATTCGCTGGTCGCTCTCGGCTTCGGCGCCTCCCTGATCTCGATCTTCGCCCGTCTCGGCGGCGGCATCTTCACCAAGGGCGCTGATGTCGGCGCCGACCTCGTCGGCAAGGTCGAGGCTGGCATCCCCGAGGATGATCCGCGCAACCCGGCGACCATCGCCGACAATGTCGGCGATAATGTCGGCGACTGCGCCGGCATGGCGGCCGACCTGTTCGAGACCTATGCGGTGACGCTGGTCGCGACCATGGTGCTCGCCGCCATCTTTTTCGCCGGTCAGGCGACGCTCGGCACGATGATGCTCTACCCGATGGCGATCGGCGCGGCCTGTATCGTCACCTCGATCATCGGCACCTTCTTCGTCAAGCTCGGCGCCAACCAGTCGATCATGGGCGCGCTCTACAAGGGCTTCATCGCCGCCGGCGTGCTCTCGGTCGGCGCCATCGCCGCCGTGAATTACGTGATGTTCGGCGGCTTCTCGGCCTCCTTCACCACGGGGCAGGGCGTCACCTTCACCTCGGGCGGGCTCTTCGCCTGCGCGCTCGTCGGGCTCGCCGTGACGCTGCTGATCGTCGTCATCACCGAATACTACACCGGCACGGGCAAGCGCCCGGTCGTCTCGATCGCGCAGGCCTCGGTGACCGGGCACGGCACCAACGTCATTCAGGGCCTCGCGGTCTCGCTGGAATCGACTGCGCTGCCGACGATCGTGATCATCGCCGGCATCATCGTCTCCTATGGCCTCGCCGGCCTGTTCGGCATCGCCATCGCCACCACCGCGATGCTGGCGCTGGCCGGCGTGGTCGTGGCGCTCGACGCCTTCGGCCCGGTCACGGACAATGCCGGCGGCATCGCCGAGATGGCGGGCCTGCCCAAGGAGGTGCGCCACTCCACCGACGCGCTCGACGCCGTCGGCAACACCACCAAGGCGATCACCAAGGGCTATGCGATCGGCTCCGCCGGCCTCGGCGCCCTGGTGCTCTTTGCGGCCTACACCTCGGATCTGAACTTCTTCATCGGCGAGGCCAACAAGGCGGGCTCGACCACGTTCCAGTACTTCAAGGGCGTCACGGTCGATTTCTCGCTGTCCAACCCCTATGTCGTCGTCGGCCTGCTGCTCGGTGGCCTGATCCCCTTCCTCTTCGCCGGCATGGGCATGACGGCTGTCGGGCGCGCGGCGGGCTCCGTCGTCGAGGAGGTCCGGCGCCAGTTCAAGGAGAAGCCCGGCATCATGGACGGCACGGAGCGGCCGGACTATGCCCGCGCCGTCGACCTGCTGACCAAGGCCGCGATCAAGGAGATGATCGTGCCCTCGCTGCTGCCTGTGCTCGCGCCGATCGTGACCTTCTTTGCGATCAATGCCATCGCCGGCAAGAACCAGGCGTTTGCTGCGGTGGGCGCCATGCTCATGGGCGTCATCGTCACCGGCATCTTCGTCGCGATCTCGATGACCTCGGGCGGCGGGGCCTGGGACAACGCCAAGAAGTCCTTCGAGGACGGCTTCGTCGACAAGGACGGCGTGCGCCACCTGAAGGGCTCCGAGGCGCACAAGGCCTCGGTGACGGGCGACACTGTCGGCGACCCCTACAAGGACACGGCGGGCCCCGCCGTGAACCCCGCGATCAAGATCACCAACATCATCGCATTGCTGCTGCTGGCGATCCTGGCGCATTCCTGACGCCTGATGCCCAGCCGACTATGAAGCGACCCCGCGGAGCGATCCGCGGGGTTCTTCTTTGCGGCGCCAGCGTTGCAGGATGGTCATGACAATAATAGATATTGGTCGCACGGGAGCTTGGAGGTCGTCATGGCTGTGAGTGCGGAACTGGGCCAGCGTCTTGAAGAGGTACTGGAGACGCTCGTTGCATCGGGCCGATACAACTCGAAGAGCGAGGTCCTGCGCGAGGGGGTCCGCCTTGTTGAGGAACGTGAGATGCGCCTGCTGGCTCTGGATCGCGCACTGGCGATCGGGCTGGAGGAAGCAGATGCCGGCAGCCTGATGTCTGGCGGCGAGGTTTTTGCCGAACTCCGCTCGCGCTACGGCCGTGAGCCCGGCAAGGCGGGATGAGACTTGCCTTCACCCCGACGGCGCGTCGCGACCTGCAGGAAATCGGCGACTATATCGCGCGCGACAGCTGGCAGCAGGCATTGCGGTTCGTCATCGGGCTGGAGCGATTCTGTGCGGGGCTCGTCTCGCAGCCGGAACGCTACCCGCTTCTGCCGCAGCGCAGCGATCGCCAAGTCCGGCGGGCGCCACATCAGGACTATCTGATATTCTACGCGTCGGCGCGGCGACCATCGCAATACTGCGTGTACTGCATTCCGCCCGCGATGTCGGCCGGATTGTGGAAAGCCTCTGAGCGATCTCGAACATTCAAGTCTTAATGTAGTGATAGACGTTTTTTCTCAACAGCTTGAGTGAAGGCGTTGAATCATATTGTTCGGTGACTGACGGAGCCCGGAAGCTACGTCCGCGACCGTAGCGTTCCGACGAGCCTTTCCGCCCTTGCGCTGGCATGACGTCTCCAACCAGGGAGACCATCATGACCACGCCTTCTGTTACCACCGCCCGCTCCGGGCCGGGGCGCACGACCGATCTGGCCTTGCTGCTCGTGCTCGCGACGCTCTGGGGCGGCTCCTATACCTTCATCAGGATCGGCGTCGAGACGATCCCGCCCCTGACCCTCATCGCCGCGCGCACGCTGCTGGCGGGGGCGGTCCTGCTGATGGTGATCCGCTGGCGCGGTCTGCGGCTGCCGCGGGACCTCGCGACCTGGCGGCTCTTCCTTGTCCAGGCCTGTCTAAACAGCGTCGTGCCCTTCACGCTGATCGCCTGGGCCGAGCGCAGCGTCGAGGCCGGCCTTGCCACCATCCTGAGTTCGACCAGCCCGATCTTCGTCGTCCTGCTGACCGGCCTGTCGACCTCGGCCGTGCGGCTGCCGCCTCTCAGGCTGGTCGGGATCATGGCGGGCCTCGCCGGGACGGTCCTGATCGTCGGCGTGCAGGCGATGTCGGGCGTCGGCGAGCAGTTTTCGGCCCAGCTCGCACTGGTTGCGGCCAGCCTTTGCTATGCGGGCGCCGCCCTGTTCGGGCGCCACTTCAAGGGGCTCGATCCGATCATGCCCGCAGCGGGCTCGCTCGTCTGCGGAGCGATCGTCCTGCTTCCGCTCAGCCTGATGCTGGACCGGCCCTGGACGCTTGCGCCCTCGGCCGCCTCGGTCCAGGCCCTGATTGCGCTGTCGCTGTTTTCGACCGCGCTGGCCTTCGTGATCTATTTTAGGCTGATCGCGCGGCTGGGGTCGGTCGCGACGACATCCGTCGCCTATCTGCGCGTTCCCACCGGGGTCGTGATCGGAATGGTCGCTCTCGGGGAGGCTTTGGCACCGACGGCCTGGGCCGGGCTGGTCCTGGTTGTCGGTGGCGTGCTGGCGATGACGCTGCCCGTGCGCGAACGGAGCCCTTCTTGCTGAGGCGCACCCGCGACCCAATGAAAAACCCGCGGCGCAAGCCGCGGGTTCCTGTCGTTTCGGATCTGCCGTCGCTGCGCTACGAGCCGAACGGGCTGAACTTCGTCACGCCGCGGAAGAGGTTGCGCAGGAAGCTCTGCTCCTCGCCGCCGGTCGCGGTGGTGCGGCTGATGAAGTCGAAGATCACGCCGTCCTGCAGGCCGTAATGGGCGATGCGCTCGACCTTGAACCCCTTGTTGAAATAGATCACCAGCACCTTCTGGTCGATGACGCTGAGGTCCTGGAACTGGAAGCGCCGGCTCACCGTCTGGCTGATATAGTAGAAGGTCCGGTTGCCCACGGTGGAGGTGGTGGAGGGCGTGCCGAGGATCGACAGCACCTGCTGCACGTCCATCCCGACTTTCACCTGCGCAATCAGCGCATCGTCGGCGACGAAGCCGCGGTTGAACTCCTCGTTCATGCCGGACGAGGAGGCGAGCTTGAAGCCGCCTGCATTGGGGCCGCAGCCCGCAAGGGCCAGAGACGTCGTCGCGAGGGCACCGAGGAAGGCTGTACGGCGAGAAAAGGCGATCATTCGGACAGCATCCAGTGGCGCTGCGGCAATGGGCCAAAGCCCAAGCCGCTTGTCAAACGGGTGGAGGTTGGCGTAACGCCCGAGGATGGCTTTGGCAAGGCAAGGACGTTCTCCGAGCCGCCGGCCGGAGATGCGAGTATCATGTTCGGTTTGTTCGGCAAGCGCGAGGACAGGCAGGCCCCGGTCGATGCGCTGTTTGCGCGTATCGCCGAGGCGTCACGCCAGCCTGCGCTGTATCTCGACGGCGGCATCCCGGACAGTTTCGAGGGCCGCTTCGAATCGCTGACGCTGCATGTCTTCCTCGTCCTGCGGCGCCTGCGCGAACTGCCGTCCCCGGCCGGCGATCTCGCCCAGGAACTCGTCGATGCCTGCTTCGCCTATCTCGAACTCGGCTTCCGCAATGCCGGCATCAGCGACATCGCCGTTCCCAAGCGCATGAAGAAGATCGGCCAGATGTTCTATGGCCGCATCCGCGCCTATGAGACGGCGCTGGAGACGCAAGGCGCCGACGATCTCGTCGATGCGCTGCGCCGCAATGCCAGCCCGGAGCAGACCTCGGGCAAGGGGGCGGCGATGCTCGCCGCCTATGCTCGCGGCGCGCAGGCGCATCTCGCCGGGCTCGACCTTGATACCATCCTGCGAGACGGTCCGTTGTTTCCGGCCCCGGCCGGGATGGAGGCCAGCCATGGCGCCTGAGTCCGCCGCTGCCCTGCCGCTGCATCGGCCCGTCCGGGTCGACGAGATCAAGCTGCGCGGCTCCAGAATCGCCGTCCATGCCGAGGCGGCCGAGCTTGCCGGCATTGCCCGCATGCTCGATCTGCCGTCGGTGGAAGCGCTGGAGGCGCGCTATCTGCTTTCGCGCAGCGGCGAGCGGGTCAAACTGGAGGGTGAGATCAAGGCGGCGCTGCACCAGACCTGCATCGTCACGCTCGATGCCTTCCCGGTCTCGCTCTCTGTGCCGCTGAAGCTCGATTTCGCGCCCGAGATGCCCGAGAATCCGCGGCGCAAGAGCGCCGACGCGGATGGCGGCGAGATCGATGTAGAAGTCCGGCTTAACGAGGACGATCCGCCCGAGCCGATCCTCGACGGCGTGATCGATCTCGGCGCGGTGACGCTGGAATTTCTCGCGCTGGCGCTCGAGCCTTATCCCCGCAAGCCCGGCGCCGCTTTCGCCGAGCCCGCTCCGGAACAGCCCCCTGAATCGCCTTTCGCGGCTCTGGCGCGGCTCAAGCGCAGCGAATGACGCGCCTCGGCGGTCTCAACGTGGCTTGCGGCGCACGCCCAAGTCGCTATTGTCCCGCCCGCATCGAGCCGCCCCGGAATGAAGGTCGGCCGCTCCTGGGATCAACCATCACTCCATGACACGTTCGGTTACAATCGCGCTCGATGCGATGGGCGGGGACCACGGTCCTGCCATCGTCATCCCTGGCGCCGCGCTGACGCTGGAGCGCCGCCCCGATGCCCGCTTCGTGATCTTCGGGGATGAGGGCCAGGTTCTGCCGCTTCTCGAGCAGCACCCGAAGCTCAAGGCGGTGACGACCTTCCACCACACCGAGGTCTCGGTGAAGATGGACGACAAGCCGAGCCAGGCCTTGCGTTATGGCCGCTACAAATCCTCGATGTGGCGGGCGATCGACGCGACCAAGACCGGCGAGGCCGACGTGACCGTCTCGGCTGGCAACACCGGCGCGCTGATGGCGATGTCCAAGTTCTGCCTGAAGTCGATGCCCGAGGTCGATCGTCCGGCGATCGCCTGCCTGTGGCCGACGGTGCGCGGCGAGAGCATCGTGCTCGATGTCGGCGCGACCATCGGCGCCGACGCCCGCCATCTCGTCGATCTCGCCGTGATGGGCGCGGCCATGGCGAGGGTGGTGTTCGATCTGGATCGTCCGACCGTCGGCCTGCTCAATGTCGGCGTCGAGGAGATCAAGGGCGTCGAGGCGGTGAAGGAGGCGGGGCGCATCCTGCGCGAGAGCAACCTGCCGCATCTGAGCTATCACGGCTTCGTCGAGGGCGACGACCTCGGCAAGGGCACGGTCGATGTCGTCGTGACCGAGGGCTTCACCGGAAACATCGCCCTGAAGACCGCAGAGGGTACCGCTCGCCAGATCAGTTCCTATCTGAAGGCTGCGATGAGCCGTTCGCTGATGGCCAAGATCGGTTACCTGTTCGCGCGCGGCGCCTTCGCGGCGCTGAAGGACAAGATGGATCCGCGCAAGGTCAATGGCGGCGTATTCCTCGGCCTCGAGGGCATCGTCATCAAGAGCCATGGCGGCACGGATGCCGAAGGCTTCGCCAGCGCGACCGAGCTTGGTTACGAGATGGCGCGCGAGAACCTGATGGCGAAGGTGCGCGAGATGGTTGCGGCGTCGGCGCGGCAGGAGGCGTCTGCACAGCAGGAAGCGGCTGCGCAGGCAGCCGCCGTCCAATAGGGAAGCGCGTCTTTGTCTATTCTGCGTTCTCAGATCGTCGGCTGCGGTTCCTATCTGCCGGCGCGCATCGTCACCAATGCGGAACTGGCCCAGCGTGTCGACACCACCGACGAGTGGATCGTCCAGCGCACCGGCATCCGCCAGCGCCATGTCGCGGCCGATGACGAAACCACCTCGGCGCTCGGGCTGAAGGCGGCGCAGGCCGCGCTGGCCGACGCCGGCATGGACGCCAGCGAGATCGACATGATCATCGTGGCGACGGCGACGCCGGACCACACCTTTCCCGCGACCGCGACACAGATCCAGGCGGCGCTCGGCATCGAGGGCGGCGTCGCCTTCGATCTCCAGGCGGTCTGCTCGGGCTTCGTCTTCGCGCTCGCCACCGCCGACAAGTTCCTGAGCACGGGCGCGGCGAAAACCGCCATCGTCATCGGCGCCGAGACCTTCTCGCGTATTCTCGACTGGGAGGACCGCACCACCTGCGTCCTCTTCGGCGATGGCGCGGGCGCTGTGGTCATGAAGGCGGCGCCGGGTGACGGCACGCTGGCCGATCGCGGCGTCCTGACGACGCATATCCGCTCGGATGGGCGCTACAAGGACAAGCTCTATGTCGATGGCGGGCCGGGCTCGACCAAGACGGTCGGGTTCCTGCGCATGGAGGGCAAGGAGGTCTTCCGGCATGCGGTCGTCAAGCTCGCCGAGACAGTGCGGCACACCTTCGACGAGACCGGGCTGAGCGGTGCCGACATCGACTGGTTCGTGCCGCACCAGGCCAATCGCCGCATCATCGACGCCACCGCCGACAAGCTCGGCATCGGCCATGAGCGCGTCGTGGTCACCGTCGACAAGCATGGCAACACCTCGGCCGCTTCGATCCCGCTGGCACTCGCCGAGGCGCATCGCGATGGCCGCATCAAGCGTGGTCAGCTCGTCCTGATCGAGGCGATGGGCGGCGGCTTCACCTGGGGCTCGGCGCTGATCCGTTGGTGAGCTGCAAGGGCGGAAATTCCATCGAATGTTCTGGTTTTTCTGCCTTTTCGCGCAATTTTTTGATGGCGGGCGCATTGGCGCCCGTTGGAGCATTGACCCGGGCTGCGGCTCCGCCTAGCGTCCGCCGTCCGTAATGGCGAAGAGCAGGTGGCGACCCCACCGGCCGGATAACGCCTTGGAGGATATGGATGTCGGGGCAAACGGTTACGCGGGCCGATCTGTGCGAGGCCGTGTATCAGAAGATCGGCCTTTCGCGGACCGAGTCATCGAAGCTCGTCGAGGCTGTGCTCGACGAGATTTGCGATGCGGTTGCCCGCGGCGAGAACGTCAAGCTGTCTTCGTTCGGGTCCTTCGTCGTGCGCGACAAGGGCGAGCGAATCGGGCGTAATCCCAAGACGGGGGTCGAGGTCCCGATCGAGCCGCGTCGCGTGATGGTGTTCAAACCCTCGAACGTGATGAAGGCCCGCATCAACGGACAGTTGGGTGAGGGCGAAGACGAGTGAGCCGAGATAAGTGAGCGGGGCGTTCCACAACGGCGATACCGAGGCCGACATGGACACCAAGAGCGCAGATGCCTTCCGGACCATCAGCGAGGTCGCCGAAGACCTCGATATTCCTCAGCATGTCCTGCGTTTCTGGGAAACGCGCTTCTCCCAGATCAAGCCGCTCAAGCGCGGCGGCGGCCGGCGCTATTACCGGCCCGACGACGTCGCCCTGCTGAAGGGCATCCGCCGGCTGCTCTACGGCGAGGGCTATACGATCAAGGGGCTCCAGCGCATCCTCAAGGAGCAGGGGCCGCGCCATGTCCAGGCGATTGGCCGGGGTGCGCCGGTCGGCTCGCCGCCGGGTGAGGCCGGAGGGGCGCCGTCCCGTTCCGCAGCCGAGTCCGCACCGCGGCCCTCCGCCCCGTCGCGACAGCCGGTGCCGCCGGGTCTCGATGACATCACGCTGCTGACCGCCGTCATGGCCGAGCTCGGCGAGTGCAAGCGCATCCTCGACCGCGCGTTGCAGCCTCCGGCCGAAAGCGCCTGAGGGAGCGGAGATTTCGGGAAGGCCGCTGCTCCGCTGGCGGTCTCCAGCGTCACTTGGGATACCCGCTCCACTTGGAATGACGATGTGTTTCCGAGCGCGAGCGACTTGCTGTAGAAGCGGGACAGAGGACGACCTCGGCGCAATGCCGCTTCCCTTTCAGGCGTGGACGACCTCGCCCCTTTCACGAGGAGCGCCGCCATGGCCTGGCTCTATCTGTTCGTCGCCGGACTATTCGAGGTCGGCTGGGCGATCGGCCTGAAATACACGCAGGGCTTCACCAGGCTGGTACCGACCGTCCTGACGCTTGCCAGCATGGCGGTGAGCATCGGACTGCTCGGCCTCGCCCTCAAAACCCTGCCTGTGGGGACCGCCTACGCGGTCTGGACCGGGATCGGCACGGTCGGCACCGCTGCGCTGGGCATGCTTGTGCTCGGAGAGCCGGCCACGGTGCTGCGGCTGGGCTGTATCGGCCTGATCGTCGCCGGCATCGTCGGGCTCAAGCTGGTCGCCTGAGCTGGCAGGCTCAGCGCCGCTGCCAGCCCTCGGGCCAGTACCCGTTCCGCTCCAGCATCACGATGAGCACGATCACCGCGAGCGTCACAGCCAGCGTGATCAGCTTGGCGTTCCACGGCGTGCCGCGGCCGATCAGCCAGATCAGGGTCAGGCCGATCAAGAGGGGGACGAGCATCTCCATATCGCCGAGCCTACAGCATAGGTCCGAAAAGGGGATGCCGGTTTCGGCATGAGACGATGCAAAAATGAAGACCCGCCGGGCGAGCCGCGTTGCGACCGAAGCAGCGAGGCTGGGTTTGGCCCGAGGCAGAAGCGGAGCAGGAATGTGGAACCCATCCCGGCGGCGGACGTTCGCTCCAGAGGGGAAGCGCATCGCCTCGGGGCATGCCGGCCTGTCTCACCACGCGACACGCGACAGGAGAACGACATGGGACTTTTTTCCAAGGATATCAAGACGATGGACGATCTCTTCGTCCATCAACTCCAGGACGTCTATTACGCGGAGAAGCAGATTTACAAAGCCTTGCCGAAAATGATCGAGAAGGCGACCGACGCCAAGCTCAGGCAGGGGCTGGAGGCGCATCGCGCCGAGACCGAGGGCCACATCAAGCGGCTCGAACAGGTCTTCAAGCAGCACGGCGCCGAGGTAAAGGCGGTCAACTGTCCGGCGATCGACGGCATCCTCAAGGAAGCCGACGAGGTTGCCGGCGAGGTCGCCGACAAGCAGGTTCTGGACGCCGCGATCATCGCCGCGGCCCAGGCGGTCGAGCATTATGAGATCACCCGCTACGGCACGCTGGCGGCCTGGGCGAAGCAGCTCGGACGCGCCGACTGCGCAGCCCTGCTGCAGCAGAACCTCGATGAGGAATATGCCGCTGACGACAAGCTCTCGAAGCTTGCGGAATCGGGCATCAACCGCAAGGCCGCCTGACCGCGCTGTGATCGTATCGCGACGCCCGCGACGGCTTGCCGTCGCGGGCGTTCGTCGTTCAGGTCGGGTTGCCGGGATCGCCCGGCGGGACCTTCGGCGGCTTGTCGCTGAAGCGCCCGCGCGCCCAATAGCCCGCCAGCACGAGGCCGGGCGGAATCGAGATCAGCAACAGCCAGGGCAGCAAACCCAGCTCGCCGCTCATGAGGCGGCGCCGGGCGGTTCGACTGCGGGAGACAAGCGCGGCGAGATCGCCAGCGCACCTTCGATCAGCGGTTTCATCCGCCCCAGTTCCACGGCCATGAAGTCGAGAAAAAGGCGCACGCGCGGCGAATGTCGCAGATCGGGATGCGTCAATAGCCAGAGATCGGCCGAGAAGCCGGGGTCGGGCGCCGCGAGCCGGGTCAGGCCCGGCTTGGTGTCGGCGATGAAGCAGGGCAGAAAACCGATGCCGATCCCGGCCTCGACCGCCTCGGCGAGGCCCAGCACGGTGTTGACCTTGTAGACGATGCGCTCCGGCGCGACATGCTGGCCGAGATAGCGCACCGCCTTGAGCGCGGTGAACTGCTCGCCGAGCGAGACCCAGTTGTGCTCCCACAGGCTCTCGATATCGACCACGCCGGCATCCGCGAAATCGGCGGCCCGGCCATAGAGCGCCCAGGCGATGCGGGCCGCCTTCCTGCCGACGAGAGTCTCCGGTGGATTGTCGGTCGCCCGGATCGCGACATCGGCATCGCGCCTGGACAGGTTCAGCGCCTGGTTGCTCAGCAGCACGTCCAGGCGGATGTCGGGGCATTGCGCCAGGAAGGCGGCGAAGACCGGCGTCAGCAGGTCGACCAGCAGCGTGTCGTTGGTGGTGACGCGCAATTCGCCGGCGGGCTTGATCTCCTGTCCGGCGAGCTTGCGGGCAAAGGCGGTGATGTCGCCGTCGACCCGCTCGGCGAGCTGCGCCATCTCGTCGCCGGCGGGCGTCGCGACATAGCCGCTGCGGTGGCGCTCGAACAGCTTGACGCCGAGCGCCTCCTCGATCTGGCCGAGGCGGCGGAAGACGGTGGAATGGTTCAGTCCGAGGGAGGTTGCCGCCGCCGGCAGTGCCCGTCGGTCGGCGATCGCCTTGATCAGGCGGAAATCGTCCCAGGCGAGCGTCTTCATCGGCGTGGTCATGCGGGCACTCTCCGACAAGGCTTCGCCGCCATCAAGGCCCGCAGGCCCTGATGACGGCGAAGAGGCAGCCGGCATGGCGGCCGGTCAGGCGGTGGCGGGGGCGCCGAACGCAGGCAGACGGACGGACTTCAGGGCGAGTGCGCCGTCGCCGATCAGGCCATGCGCCAGCGCCGCCAGCGCCAGGAAGGCCGGATATTCCCAGCCGCCATTGGGGGCATTGAAGACCCAGCCGTTCGGGGCATGGACCATCAGGGCGCCAAGCAGAACGGGCAGCAGCAGCACCGAGACATAGCGGCCATAGAAGCCGGTCAGGATGGCGAGGCCGCCGAGAAGCTCGGCCAGAATGATCGGCCAGGCGAGAAAGGCAGGCAGGCCGACCTGGCCGAGAAAGCCGGCGAAGCCCGCCGGGGTGAAGATCACGAGCTTGAGATAGCCATGGGCGATGAACATCGAGCCGAGCGCGACGCGCAGGGCGAGGGCACCATAGGGGGCGAGGCGATTGTCGATCATGACGGCAGTCTCCAGAAACGGGACCGGGGTGGTCTCGGCACCAGAGATCGCCCCGACGGCGACGCAATGCAAATGGTGAGATGCCAATAGTAAGATTGCGCCAATGCAATGATTGGCCTCTGGCGCTTTGGCTTTGCCGGCCCGATCTTCCTCGTCAACGGGGCGACACGCCCCTGCATCACAGCGTCGGAAGGACCTCAGTCATGCAGATCAACGGCATCCATCATGTCACGGCGATTGCCGGTCCGGCGCGCCGCAATCTCGACTTCTACGACCGCGTGCTCGGCCTGCGCTTGGTCAAGAAGACCGTCAATTTCGACGATCCCGGCACCTGGCATCTGTATTATGGCGATGCCGCCGCCGCGCCGGGCACGATCCTGACCTTCTTCCCCTGGGAGCATGCCGCGCCCGGCCGCCTCGGTGTCGGCGAGACTCAGGAGACGGTGTTCCGGGTTCCGGCGGGAGCGATCGGCTACTGGGCGCATCGGCTCGTCGAACTTGGCGTGCCGCATGACGCTCCGGTGAAGCGCTTCGGCGAGACGATCCTCGCCTTCCGCGATCCGGACGGGATGCGCCTTGCCCTGGTCGGTGTCCCCGGCATCGAGGCCGAGCCCGCCTGGGCCGGCAGCGGGGTTCCGGCGGAGCATGCGATCCGCGGCTTCCACAGCGTTAGTCTGCTGCTGGAGGATGCGGCTGCGACGGGTGCGATCCTGAGCGACGTCTTCGGCTTCCGGGAAATCGGCCGCGAGGACACGCTCATCCGCTACCACGCGGAGGGCGCGCCGCTCGGCAACATCGTCGATCTGCGCGTCGCCGGTGGCTTCCTGCCGGCGCGCCAGGGGGCGGGTTCGGTCCATCATATCGCCTTCCGTGCCGCTGATGACGCGGCCCAGACCGAGATGGTGCGCCGGCTCGCGGAGAACCACGGCATCCGCGCCACGGAGCAGAGGGACCGGAACTATTTCCGCTCCGTCTACTTCCGTGAGCCCGGCCGCGTGCTCTTCGAGATCGCGACCGATGTTCCGGGCTTTGCCGTCGACGAGCCTGCTGAAAGCCTCGGCCAGGCGCTGAAGCTCCCGGCCGGGCTGGAGGCACAGCGGGCCCGGATCGAGGCCATCCTGCCCGCACTCGCCTGATCTCGCCGCCCTGCCTGTCTTCGGATCGGGCAGGGCGGTCGCGCCCCTCATTGCGAAGGAGAACTCCGATGGACGCCATCGCGACCACCGATTTCATTCACGTCTACGAGCCCGGTTCCGATACGGGCCGTCCGCCGCTGCTCCTGCTGCACGGCACCGGCGGCGACGAGCACGACCTGCTCGGCCTCGGCCGTATGGTCGCGCCCGGTGCCAGCCTGCTCTCGCCGCGCGGTCGGGTGCTGGAAGGCCCGATGCCGCGCTTCTTCCGTCGTCTCTCGGAGGGCGTCTTCGACGAGGACGACCTGCGGCGCAGGACGCATGAACTGGCGGATTTCGTCGAACAGGCGCGGGAGCGCTATCGTCTTGCCGCGCCGGTCGCAGTCGGCTTCTCGAACGGGGCCAATATTGCGGCGAGCCTGCTGCTGCTCCGTCCGGAGGTTCTGGCCGGCGCGGCATTGCTGCGGGCGATGTCGCCTTTCGTCGAGCCGCCGCAGGCGGACTTGGCAGGCAAGCCCGTGCTGATCCTCTCCGGCGCGATGGATCCGATCGTTCCGACGCAGGATGTCGAGCAGCTGGCTCGGACCTTGTCCGGCAGCGGCGCCAGCGTCGATCACCGGGTTCTGCCGGCCGGCCACGGCCTGTCGCAGGCCGATATCGGCCTGCTTGAAGGCTGGCTCGCAATGAGGTGACGGCGTCCGCCGTCACCCGGCAGCGCAATACTTGCGCGCGCCCGGGTCCGATGGTGAGCTCTAGGTTGCCGCTGCGACGGCCTTGCGTTTCGTCGTCTTGGCGGGTGCCGGCGGGGCAGGGGGCTCTGCAGCCTGCTTGGCCAGGCGCAAAGCCTTCAGCGCTTCGATCTTCTTGCGGGCCGCGGCCTCCTCGGCGGCGATGCGGCCGCTCGACTTCTGCTTCTCGCGGGGCGCTTCCTGGACGTTGTTCACATCGTGCCAGGCGCGTGTTCCTCGGTTTTCCGCTGCCATCGCTGCATTCCTTCTGTCACACGCTCTGAGACCGGAGCTTACCCGCGAAAGCGTCGAGATACGAGCCGCATCGCGCGATCCCGATTGGGACCGGCCGGCGCGCTCAGTCGACCAGCGGCAGGATGATCGCCATGGCGATCAGGAGAACCGCCAGAGCTCGCAACAGCACGGCCCATTGGCCGGAGACTCGCATGTCGAGGCGACGCGACAGGGCACGCATGAAGACGATGACTCCCGGCAACGCGACAAGATGACGTTGGGTCATAAGGCGGGTGACGGCAAGCGGGAGAGTTGGCCACCCTGTGGACAACTTGGCGGACCGGGAAGGCCCGGGGCGGGCTCCCGGTTGCGGCAGGGCAGGCGGCTTTTGCGATCGCGCCGCCATTGTGTTCTGTTGGCGCGACGAGGTTCATTGTCGTCGGCCGTGCTGGTCGGCGGCCGGACGGGAGTGCAGCCATGCGTCGAAACCTGAAACTCAAATCGCTCGTCATGCTTCTGGCGCTGCTGGCGGGCCTCTTGCCGCCCTTCGCGCTGGTTGCGCCGGCCGAGGCGCAGTCGCGGGCGTCGAACGCACGCAGCGGCTCCGCTGCGAATGTTCGTGGCGGGCAGCGGTCGCGCGTGCACCAGTCGCATCGTCCGAATCGCGGCGGCCATGCGGTCCGCGGCGGCCAGCGCAGCCATGCCCACCGGCCGCCGGCGCATGTGCGCCATCGTCCGCCCGCGCATGTTCGGCACCATCGTTCGAACCGCGTCGTGGTGGTTCATCCGCGCCGGACCTGGCATCCGGGCGGGGCGATTGCGGCCGGCGCGGCGCTCGGCTTCATTGCGGGCGCCGCAGCGGTTTCGTTCGCCGGAAATCCGCCGCATGCGGGCTATTGCTGGTTCTACACCTCGCCCAATCGCACCACCGGCTTCTGGGACCGCTGCCCGCGCTAGCGTCGCTGCGAGGCGGGGCAGGAGCGACGGCTGCCAGCCGACGCTCAGGCGCCTGGGCCGGCCGGCTGTGCGTCATCGCGACGCCCGCCGACCGGCAAGGGATGGACCCGGGCTCAGACGAGCGCCTGGACCTGGATCTCGACCAGGATGTCCTCGGCGGCCAGACGCGACTCGACCGTGGCGCGCGCGGGCGGTTGCGTCTGGTCGACCCAGGCTTCCCAGGCGGCGTTCATCTCTGCGAAGGTCGAGATGTCCTTGAGCCAGATATTGGCGACGGCGATGCGGGTCTTGTCCGTGCCGGCGAGCTTCAGATAGCCGTCGATTTGCGCGAGGATGTCGGCGGTCTGCTCCTTGACGCCGCCGCTGCGGTCCTTGGCGGTCAGGCCCGAGAGGAAGGCGAAACCGTTGGCGACGAGCACCTTGCTCAGTCGTCCGGTCACTTCGTGGCGCGTGATCATGGTCTCTCCTCGAGGGGTTGCTAAGGGGCTTTGGTGAAAGTCCCGGGCCTGTCTCTGCGATCGGCACGCCGATGGCAATGTGCGGCGCTCAGTCCGTGAGCATGAGGTCGGCCGCCCGCTCACCCACCATCATGGCGGGCGCATTGGTGTTGCCCGAGGGGATCGTCGGGAAGACCGAGGCATCCGCGACGCGCAGGCCTTCGATGCCATGCACCTTCAGCCTGGCATCGACCACGGAATCGGCAGCATCCGGCCCCATGCGGCAGGTGCCGCAGGGGTGGAAGACCGAATAGGCCTGCTGCCGGATGGATTCGAGCAGCGTGGCGTCGTCGAGGCAGTGCGGGCCCGGCTTGATTTCGCTCTCGATCAGCGCCGCAAAGGTCGGCGTTTCCGCCAACCGCCGCAGGAAGCGCGCCCCGCTGAGGATGTCATGCACGTCGCGCGGATCGGAAAGGTAGTTCGGCGCGATCTCTGGTGCGGTCCGGGGATCGGCAGAGCGGATCGCGACATGGCCGCGGCTGTGCGGCCGGCACGGCGATACGCTGGTGCTGAAGCCGGAGAAAGGGTCCGGTCTCATCAGGGCTCGCACGCCGGGCAGGGCGCGCTCATAGCTCAGCGGGGAGAAATAGAGCTGCATGTCGGGGCGGTCGAGTTCGGGACGCGTGCGCAAATAGCCGCCGCCCTGGTTGACGCTGAGCGAGAGCGGGCCGCGCCGGTGCAACACATAGCTCAGCGCCATGCCGATCCGTCCGGGCCAGGACAAAAGCTCGTCGTTCAGGCTCGGCTGCCGCGAACGATAGACATGGTCGTAGCAGAGATGGTCCTGAAGATGCGCGCCGACCGCCGGCAACGCCTGCACGGTCGCGATGCCGTGCCGCGCCAGAAGCTCAGGCGAACCGATGCCGGAAAGCTGCAGGAGTTGCGGAGAATTGATCGCGCCGCCCGCGACCACGATCTCGCCGGCCGTGCGGTAGCTGACCGGCCGGCCGTCGCGCCAGCCTTCGACAGCGACGGCGCGGCGCCCGTCGAACAGGATGCGCGAGGCCAGCACGCCGGTTTCGACCTTGACGCGCCCGCTCTTGCGCGCCGGGTGCAGATAGGCCCGCGCGGCGGACTCGCGCAGGCCGCCGCGCGTGGTGATCTGGTAGATGCCGGCGCCCTCGCAGGTTTCGCCGTTAAGGTCGGGATTGAAGGGCAGGCCCGCTTCCTGCGCCGCCTTGACGAAGAGCGGGGTGAGGGGATGCACCGCCTGCGAGACATCCTCGACATGCAGCGGGCCGCCCGCGCCATGCCAGGTGGACGAGCCGAGAGCGTGGTCCTCCATGCGCCGATAGGTGGCGAGCACGTCGCGCCAGCCCCAGCCGGGGTTGCCCATGCGCTCCCAGCCGTCGAAATCCTCGGCCTGGCCGCGCATATAGACCATGGCGTTGATTGCGCTCGATCCGCCCACGACCTTGCCGCGCGGCTGGTAGATCTCGCGCCCGGCGAGGCCCGGCTGGCTTTCCGTCCGGTACATCCAGTTCAGGCGCGGGTGATAGAAGGTCTTGCCGTAGCCGATCGGCAGATGCAGCCAGGGGTTGAGGTCGCGCGGACCGGCCTCCAGCACGAGGATGCGATCGCGTCCCGACATGGCGAGGCGCCCGGCCAGCGCGCAGCCGGCCGAACCCGCGCCGATGACGATGACGTCCCATTCCTCCAAGGCGGGCTCCCTGCCGGCTTCCGGCGTTCCACGTTGCAACGGCTCTACGGTGGATTGGGCTTGTCGCTAAGAGCCATTCCGCCCAAATAGCCAGTCCAATTCGCGAGTTTCTCAGCCTGCCGCGAGATCGTCGATCGCCTGCCGCAAGCCCAGTACGCCGGCCTGGATCTGCGCCGGGGTGAAGCCGCTGAAGCCGAGGACGAGCCCGTCGCGCTCGACCGGCTCGAGGCCGAAGCGGCTGATCGGCGCGACGGTGATGCCGCGCCGTGCTGCCGCCTGCGTCACCGCCACGGCGTCGAGGCCGTCGCGCAGGAAGGCGATGGTGTGCATCCCGGTATGGGTCGGCACGACCGTGAGATCGCCGGCGAGATGCGTGCCTGCAGCCCCGATCAATGCCTGATGGCGTTCCTGGTAGAGCTTGCGCATGCGCCGGACATGGGTGGCGAAATGGCCCTCGACGATGAAGTCCGCGACGATGCCCTGCAGGGCCGTCGGCACGCCCGGCGAATAGGCGTCGAGGCAGATGCCGATCTGCTCGGCGAGCTGCGGCGGAGCGACAAGAAAGCCGAGCCGGAGCGACGGAAACAGCGTCTTCGAGAAGGTGCCGACATAGATCACCCGTCCGGTCAGGTCGATGCTGGTCAGCGTCGCCATCGGTGCGCCCTGGAAGCAGAACTCGCCGTCCCAATCATCCTCGATGATCCAGGCGGAGCTCGCCTGCGCCGCTTCCAGCAAAGCGAGGCGCCGCTCCAGGCTCATTTTGGCGCCGAGCGGTTGCTGATGGGCCGGCGTGACGAAGGCGAGCTTGAAATCGGGCGCGCGGCGCAATCCCTCCTCGACAACGAGGCCGGCTTCGTCGACCGGCACCGGCACGATGTCGGCCCCCGACAGGATCAGGCTGTTGCGGGCGCCGATCGCACCCGGATTCTCGAACCAGACCTTGTCGCCCGGATTGATCAGCGTCGCAGCGAGAAGCTGGAAGGCCTGTTGGGCGCCGGCCACGATGAAGATCTGCTGCCATTCGCAGGCAATGCCGCGGTTGAGTCGCAGATGCGCGGCGATCGCCTGTCGCAGCACGGCTTCGCCATGCGGGTCGGGATAGCCGAGAACCTGATAGCGGGCCTTCCGCCAGTGCCGGCCCGACAGCTTGGCCCACTGCGCCATCGGGAAGGCGTCGAAGGCCGGCATCGCCGTGGTGAAGGCGCGCGGCTGGTGCGGCAGGCGCGCGCCGAACAGCTTGGAGGCCGAGTCCATCGCCTGCGCCAGCCGCACCTTGGCCGTCGGCACGGCCACCGCCGCTGCGGCCGGCGCCGGTCGTTCGCTCGCCAGAGCCCGGCTGACATAGGTGCCAGCGCCGACGCGGGTCTCAACGAGCCCCTCGGCGGCCAGTCGCTCAAAGCTCTCGACGATGGTGGTGCGGGCGACGCCGAACTCCTGCGCCAGCGTGCGCGTCGCCGGCAGACGCTCGCCGACCTTGAGCGCGCCGCTCAGGATCAGCTCGCGCAGGCCGACGCAGATCTGGACGCTGAGACCGTGCGGCCCGTCGCGGTCCAGCACGATCGACTGAAGCAGGACGCCTTCCTCACGCTTGACCATGCCATCCTCCAGCAAGCGAGCGCCATCCCAAGATTGGACTGCTGCTTTCGTCAGAATGGACCTTGGGTTCAGACCAATTCAAGCCCCCTCTCGGCCTCATCCTGAGACCTCGCAATCGCGCCTGGCCGCAGTGACGGAGTTGACGGCGGCTGCCATGAGGATCACCCGGCTCGAAAGCTTCACGACGCAGGATGTCGGTTTTGTCCGTGCGACCTGCGAGGATGGCAGCCAGGGCTGGGGCCAGTTCTCGCCCTATAACGCCGACATCACGGCGGCTGTCTTTCACCGGCAGGTCGCGCGCTGGGCGGTCGGAGAGGATGCCCTAGCGATCGACGAACTCGTCGCGACGATCGGCGAGCGCGAGCACAAGTTTCCGGGCTCCTATCTTTGCCGCGCTTTGACCGGGCTCGACACCGCGCTGTGGGATTGGCGCGGGCGCAAGGAGCGCAAGAGCGTCTGCGAACTGCTCGGCGGCACGCCGAGGCCTTTCCCCGTCTACGCCTCCAGCATGAAGCGCGGCGAGATTACCCCCGAGGCCGAGGCCGAGCGTCTCGTCCGGTTGCGCGACGCGCATGGCTTTAGCGCCTTCAAGTTTCGGGTCGGGCGTGAATGCGGCCGCGATCAGGATGAATGGCCGGGCCGCACCGACGCGATCGTGCCGCTGGTGCGCGCGGCGCTGGGGCCTGGCGCGACCCTGCTGGTCGATGCCAATAGCGGCTATTCGCCGGCGAAGGCGATCGCGGTCGGCCGCATGCTGCAGGACCATGGCGTCGTACATTTCGAGGAGCCTTGCCCCTATTGGGAGCATGCCTGGACCCGCGAGGTCCGCGAGGCGCTCGATCTCGATGTCACAGGCGGCGAGCAGGATTGCGACCTCGCCGTCTGGCGGTCGATGATCGACGGGCACGATGTCGATGTCGTGCAGCCGGACCTCTGCTATATCGGCGGCGTCGGGCGGATGCTGACCGTGGCGCGCTGGGCAGCTGAAGCAGGCCTCCCGGTGACGCCGCATTCGGCCAACCAGTCGATGGTGACGGTCTTCACCCTCCACGTCATGGGCGCGCTCGCCAATGCGGGACCCTATGTCGAGTTCTCGATCGAGGGGCCGGACTACTACCCGTGGGAGCAGGGGCTGCTGCGCAACCCGCCCAGGGCGAAGGACGGCATGGTCGCGATTCCCTCCGAGCCCGGCTGGGGCGTCGAGATCGAGCCGTCCTGGCTCGAGCGGGCGGAGTATTGCGTCACCGAGGTTTCGGCGTGACGTTCGACCGGTCGGAACTGATCGAGGAAGCGCGGAGCACCGGCACCGTCGCGGGCCTGCCGCGCGGGCATTTCATCGACGGGCGGATCGTAGCCTCCGTGTCGGGGCGGGAAATGGAGAGCTCCGACCCCGGTCGCGGTGCTCCCTTCGCCAGCGTCGCGGCGGGCGGCGCCGAGGACGTGGCAACGGCGGTGGCGGCCGCCCGGGCTGCGCTTTCGGGCCCATGGTCGCGCATGACGCCTGCCGCGCGGGGCGAGATCCTGATGCGGGCGAGCCAACTGCTGTGCGAGCGGGCAGCGCGCTTCGCCGTGGTCGAGACGCTCGATTCCGGCAAGCTTCTGGCCGAATCCGAGGGTGATGTCGGCGGCGTGGTCCGCACCTTCGCCTATTACGCCGGTGCGGCCGACAAGCTGCAGGGCGACAGCGTGCCGCTCGGGCCGGACTATCTCGGCGTGACGATCGAGGAGCCGGTCGGCGTCGTCGCGCAGATCGTGCCCTGGAACTATCCGCTGTCGACGGCCGCACGCGGCATTGCGCCGGCACTCGCC
The DNA here is from genome assembly GCF_003046175.1 of Bosea sp. 124. Classification (NCBI taxonomy): domain Bacteria; kingdom Pseudomonadati; phylum Pseudomonadota; class Alphaproteobacteria; order Hyphomicrobiales; family Alloboseaceae; genus Allobosea; species Allobosea sp. 124. The sequence continues at coordinate 5,388,080 of NZ_PZZM01000001.1, read as the reverse complement.
GCCGGCTGCACGCTGGTCGTCAAGCCGGCCGAGCAGACGCCCTTCACCACGCTGATGCTGGCCGAATTGCTGCACGAGGCCGGCCTGCCCGATGGCGTGCTCAACGTTGTCGCGGGAACCGGCGCCGAGGCCGGCGCGGCGCTCGTCGCTCATCCCGGCATCGACCACATCACCTTCACCGGCTCGGTCGCCACCGGCCAGCGCGTGATGCGGGCGGCGGCCGAGCATGCGACACGGTTGCAGCTCGAACTCGGCGGCAAATCGCCAGTGGTGCTCATGGCCGATTGCGAGATCGAGACGGCCATCGAGGGCGTGATCGGCGCGATCTACGAGAATGCCGGCCAGATCTGCTCGGCCGGCTCGCGGCTGATCGTGGAGAAGGCGATCGCGGAGAACGTGCTTGGCCGTCTGGTCGCGCGCGTCGAGGCGATGACGCTGGGCCATGGTCTGGGCGATGCCGCGATCGGGCCGATCAACTCAGTGCAGCAGCTCGCGCGCATCGAGTCGCATGTCGAGCGGGCACGAGCCGCCGGCAACCGCATCCTGACCGGCGGCAGCACCGTTCGGCCGGAGGACTGCGGCGGCGGCTGGTTCTACCGTCCGACCATCGTCCTGGCGCGGGGCCTGGACGACCCGCTGGTGCAGGAGGAGATTTTCGGCCCGGTCCTGACCGTTCAGATCGTGTCGGGGCTGGAGGAGGCGATCGCGGCGGCGAATGCGACCTCCTATGCGCTGGTGGCCGGCATCTACACCCGCGACCATGCCCAGGCCTGGCGCTTCGCCCGGGCCGTCGATGCGGGGCAGGTCTACATCAACGAGTTCTTTGCCGGGGGCGTCGCCATGCCGTTCGGCGGTAACCGCAAATCGGGTTTCGGGCGGGCCAAGGGCATGGCGGGCTTGCGCAGCTACTGCAAGCTCAAGAGTGTGGTGGCGCGGCTCTGAGCCGGCCGGGGGGACGAGACGGAATGTCGAGCGAGCTGTTCACCGCCGATTTCAAGGCGGCGCCCTATTGGTGGGACGGGGTTCCGCGGCCCGAGCTGGCGCCATCGGAGCCTCCAAAGCAGGCCGATGTCGTGATCGTCGGCTCCGGCTATACCGGCCTGCATGCGGCACTCCAGATCGCGCGGAGCGGGCGCAGCACGGTGGTGCTCGATGCGGAAGCCGCGGGCTTCGGCTGCAGCACGCGCAATGGCGGCCAGATCTCGACCAGCATCAAGCCGGGGCTTGCGGAGCTGACCCGGCGCCATGGCGAGGCGAGGGCGGTCGCGATCCTGCAGGAGGGGCGCCGCTCGCTGAAATGGATCGGCGCGTTCATCCGCGATGAGGGGCTGGACTGCGATTTCCGCGTGGCCGGGCGCTTCCACGCCGCCCATTCCCCCGGACAATACGAGGAATTGGCGCGGCAGGTCGACAACCAGCCTAAGGGCCTCGCTGTCGCCTGCCATGTCGTGCCGCGCGCCGAACAGCGCGACGAGATCGGTTCGGACCTTTATCATGGCGGCGCGCTCTATGCCGAGCATGCCTCCCTCGATCCGGCGCGCTATCATCAGGGCCTGCTCGAACGTGTCATGGTCGCCGGCGCCGAACTCGTGCCGTTCTGCCCGGCGACCGCGATCACGCGCTCGGGACAGGGCTTCGTGGTCGAGACGCCGCGTGGCACGATCCAGGCGCGCGACGTCGTCGTCGCCACCAATGGCTATACCGGGCCGCTGACCGGCTGGCTGCGCCGTCGCGTCATTCCGATCGGCAGCTACATGATCGCGACCGAGCCGCTCGATCCCGCGCTGATGGACCGCCTGATGCCGCGCAACCGCATCGTCAGCGACACGCGCAAGGTCGTCTACTACTACCGCGCCTCGCCGGACCGGCGGCGCATCCTGTTCGGCGGACGGGTCTCGCTCAGCGAAACCGATCCGCGTCGCAGCGGGCCGAAGCTCCATGCCGATCTGAGCGCGATCTTCCCGGAGCTGGCGACGACGCGGATCAGTCATTCCTGGTGCGGCTTCGTCGCCTATACCTTCGACGAACTGGCGCACATCGGCCGCCATGACGGCATCCACTATGCGATGGGCTACTGCGGCTCGGGCGTCGGCATGGCGAGCTATCTCGGCATGCGCCTCGGCCAGCAGGTGCTCGGCCTGCCGGAAGGGGCGACCGCTTTCGATGGCCTGCCTTTCCAGACGAGGCCTTTCTACAGCGGCAATCCATGGTTCCTCGCGCCTTCGGTGCTGTTTTACCGCTGGCGCGACCGGCTCGCCCGCTGAGTAGTCGATTGGACTCCCCCAATTCTCAGAATGGACCTTATGGGCAGTCCAATTTCCACAAATTCTCTACGCTGACAGAGGTGGGACGGGGCGCTTTGGCGGCCTTGCGACCGCCGATGGACATGTGTGGTTCAGATCAGGAGACATGACATGCTGTGCCAGCCGATCCTGCCGTCGCGATCGACTCTCGCCCTTCTCCTGAGCTTGGCCGGCGCGATGCCCGCCTTCGCGCAGGAGCTCACCGTCGTTTCCTTCGGCGGCTCCTACCAGGAGGCGCAGAGCAAGGCCCTGTTCGTGCCCGCCGCCAAGAAGCTCGGCATCAAGCTCAAGGAGGAGACCTATAGCGGCATCGCCGATCTGCGCCTGAAGGTGAAGGCTGGCGCCGTGACTTGGGACATAGTCGCCAGTGGCTCCGGCAGCGCGGCCCGCGCCGGCTCCGAGGGAATTCTCGAAAAGCTCGACTACAAGGTCATCGACACCTCGAATTTCATCCCCGGTACCGCGCAGGATTACTGCGTTGGCGGCGACGTGTTCTCGACGGTGCTCGCCTGGAACACCAAGACCTACGGCCAGAACGGTCCGCAGAGCTGGGCCGATTTCTGGGACGTGAAGAAGTTTCCGGGCAAGCGCTCCTACCGCAAGGGCGTCGCCGGCTCGCTCGAGCCGGCATTGATGGCCGATGGCGTGCCGCCGGAGAAGGTCTACGAGGTCCTGTCGCAGCCCGGCGGCATCGAGCGCGCAATCAAGAAAATCCGCGAGCTGAAGCCTCATGTCGCGGTCTGGTGGGCGTCCGGTGCCCAGCACGCCCAGCTCATGAAGGATGGCGAGGTCGACATGATCACCGGATGGAACGGCCGCTTCGATGTCGCCGCCAAGGATGGCGCCAAGGTCGCCTACACCTTCAACCAGGCGCTGCTCGACTATGACTGCTACGGTATTGCCAAGGGCGCGCCCAACAAGGACCTGGCGATGAAGTTCCTCGCCGAGATCAGCAAGCCGGAATACCAGGCCGAATTCACCAAATACATCACCTACGGCCCGACCAACAAGAAGGCCTACGAGCTCGGCCTGATCGAGGCGGCCTATGCCAAGACCTTGCCGTCCCACCCCGACAACGCCGCCAAGCAACTGCCGATCGATCTCGACTGGTACACCAAGTTCGAGGCCCAGGCCTCGGCGGCCTACCAGAACATGCTGACGGAATGAGGCAGGCGGCCAACCCCGGGGAGTTGGCGGCGCCGACGGCCGCGGCTCCCTCCGCTCCTGCGATGGGCAACGCCCTGCCCATCGCCGTCCGGCGCCTGAGCAAGGCTTATGGCGCGGTTTCGGTGCTCGACGATGTCGATCTCGACGTCAGGCCCGGCGAATTCCTGACCCTGCTCGGCCCGTCCGGCTCCGGCAAGACGACGCTGCTGATGGCGATCGCCGGTTTCCTGCGGCCCGACAAGGGCAGCATCCGCATCGGCGAGCGCGAGGTCGTCCGGCTCTCGCCGCACAAGCGCGAGATCGGCATGGTCTTCCAGAACTATGCGCTGTTTCCGCACATGGATGTCGCGCGCAATGTCGGCTTTCCGCTGCGGCTGCGGCGGGTGCCGGCGCCCGAGATCGCAAGGCGCGTCGAGGCCGCCCTGGAGATGTTCCAGCTCGGCGGCTATGGCGGCCGCAGCATCACCCAGCTTTCCGGCGGCCAGCGCCAGCGCGTCGCGCTGGCCCGGGCCATCGTCTTTGAGCCGCGCATCATCCTGATGGACGAGCCGCTCTCGGCGCTCGACAAGCAGCTTCGCGAGCGCATGCAGATCGAGCTGCGCCAGCTCCATGACAGGCTCGGCACCACCACCGTCTATGTCACGCACGACCAGCGCGAGGCCCTGACGATGTCGGACCGCATCGCCGTGCTCGATCGCGGCAGGATCGCCCGGATCGACACGCCGCGCGCGATCTACGACCAGCCCGGCAGCCGCTTCGTCGCGGAGTTCATCGGCGAGTCCTCCTTTCTGGAGGTGGAGGTCGTCGATGGCATCTGTCACGCCGCCGGCTCCGACATTCGGGCGCCGAATGTCCCGGTCGCCCGAGGTCGCTGCGTGATGATGCTGCGGCCGGAACGGCTGCGCATCCTCGACGGCAGCGAGAGCGAGGCGATGAATCGGTTCGAAGGCAAGGTCCAGAACGCGATCTATCAGGGCGAGACGCTGCTGCTGCAGCTTGTGCTTGCCGATGGCAGCCCGGTCAGCCTCCGCATGGCCACGCGCGGCGACGATGCCCCGCCGCCGGCCGCCGGCTCCGCGATCACGGTCGGCATCGCGGTCAGCGACACGGTCCTGCTCGTCGACGAGGGGAGGGTGCCGGCGTGAGTGCGCCGGGCCTCGGCATCGCCGCGGAGGATGGCGGAGATTTCCACGCCGCCGCGCTGCGCCGCGACCACTGGCGCGAGCGGCTGGGACTGGCTGCGCTGGCGGCGCCGGCCCTCCTGCTCGTCACCGTCATGGTCCTGTTGCCGGTCGGCTGGCTGTTCGGCCTGTCCTTCTTCGACGATGCCGGCGCGCCGAGCCTGGAGCACTACCGGCGCATGCTGGCCGAGCCCTCCTATGGCCGGACCTTCCGCACCACCTTCGAGATCAGCCTGCTGACCACGGCGATCTGCATCCTGCTCGGCTATCCGCTCGCCTATTTCCTGTCGCAACTGCCGCGCCGTGCCGCCAATCTCTGCATGATCGCGGTCCTGCTGCCGTTCTGGACCTCGCTCCTGGTGCGCACCTATGCCTGGCTCGTGCTGCTGCAGCGCAGTGGGCTGATCAACACCTGGGGCATCCAGCTCGGCCTCTGGAGTGAACCGCTGCAACTCGTCCACAATGTCGGCGGCACGCTGGTCGGCATGGTCCATATCATGCTGCCCTTCCTCGTCCTGCCGCTCTACGGCACGATGCGGGCGATTGATCGTGACCTGCTGCGCGCCGCCTCGAGCCTCGGCTCGACCCCGGCCCATGGCTTCTGGACCGTGTTCTTTCCGCTGTCGCTGCCAGGGCTCGCCGCCGGCTCCGCCCTCGTCTTCGTGCTCTGCCTCGGCTTCTATGTGACGCCGGCCATGCTCGGTGGCGGCAAGGTGACGATGGTCTCGAACCGCATCGCCAACGACATAGAGCTGTTCTTCAACTGGGGCGCGGCAAGCGCGCTTGGCGTCGTCCTTCTGGTGATCACGCTCGTCGTGCTGGTGCTGGCGGCGCGGCTGTCTCGCGGTGCGGGCCTGTTCGGGGGAGGCCACTGAGCATGAGCTGGCTCGATCGTCCCGCCAGCGACACGCAGATCACGCACAGGTCGCGGCTCTGGCTTTACGGCCTCGGCGTGCTGGTTCTGGCGTTTCTCGCCTTGCCGACGCTGATCGTGATCCCGATGTCGTTCTCGCACTCGCAATATTTGGAGTTTCCGCCGCGGCAATGGTCGTTGCGCTGGTACGAGGCCTATTTTTCCTCGGGAAGCTGGATGGCCGCCACCATGACCTCGCTTAAGGCCGGCCTCTGCACGGCCTTGCTGGCGACGCCGGTCGGGACGCTCGCCGCCTATGGGCTGCATGTCTCGCGGCTGCGCTTCGCAGGCGTTGCGATCCTGGCGTTGCTGACCCCGACCATCGTCCCGGTCATCCTCGTCGGCATCGCGCTGTTTTATGCTTTCGTGCAGTTGAAGATGGTCAACTCCTTCATCGGCATCGTGCTGGCGCATACGATCCTGGCCGTCCCGATCGTGATGATGATCGTCGGCTCGGCCCTGAAGAGCTTCGATCTCGACCAGGAGCGCGTCGCCCGCAGCCTTGGTGCGACGCGTACCCAGGCCTTCCTGCAGGTGACGATGCCGCAGATCGGCTTCTCCATCGTCACCTCGGCTCTGCTCTCCTTCCTGACCTCCTTCGACGAGGTCGTGGTCTCGCTCTTCGTCTCCGGCGGCGACAACTCGACGCTGACGCGCGCGATGTTCATGGCTTTGCGTGACCAGATCGACCCGACCATCGCGGCGATCTCGACGATCATGATCGTGATCACCTCGCTGCTTCTGGGGGTCTCGCAGTTGTGGGGCAAACCGGAGAGTTGAGGCGCAGCGGCCTGAAAAGTGGAATGCGGTTTCGAGAAAGCCGATGCTGCAGGGCGCTGCACCCGCGGGCGCATGCTGGCTGAACCTCCGCGGCGCCTCGACAGCGACCGAAGCGGCTTGCGCCCATAACAACGCCGACCGGTTCTCTGCCACCCGAGAACCGGTATGCCTCAATCATTTGATTTTGCGTCAAGTATATAATCGCCGCCCGAGAGCCGGGATCATGTCACCAGCCGGGCCACCGCGGCTGAACGAAAACATGCCGCTAAGCGATTATCCCTATGTCGCTGTGCGCTTTCGCTGCCATGTCTGCGAGCGCAGCGGTGATGCACGGCTGACGGTATCGGCGCGCAAATACGGGGCCGGGCGTGCTGATCGGCGGCCTGCTGTGCATCGTCGTCGGGGGATGCCCTCGGGATCCGTTGAACTCGGCACGAAAGCCGCAAAATGCGGCATACGCTGCGCCGCCATCTCCCCGATCTCAACTCCGGTCGTCCACTCGACCTGCCGCCATCCCTGACCGGCCTGACCTTGATCGATGGCGGCAAGGCGGACATGCTCGCGGCCGGGTCGGTGCCGGTCGAGCGGCGGCGTGTGGGCAATGACGAATAATCACCCCATCAAAGCTAAGGAACTGCAGAGCTCTGATAGAGGGATTACGGGTGCGGTTCCGCCGCTGGGCCTAATCTATTTCGAAACACGGAGAGTAATAACCAATTTCGAAGTCGTGAAATAATCCAAGTCACGGCTCTTGTGAGCGAAGCAGCTCGGAAATCTCGATATCAATTCAAGTCCGTGGTAATCCTTTTCTTCGGATAGGCTAAGCGTCTTGAAAATATTCGAATTATTACTCCAAAGATAACGGTAGTCGTATAAAGACATACCATTCAGATTCCAAAGATCTTTAGCGCTCACAAATTTTGCCAGATCGTCCGTATTCCAAAGATGTTGGCAATATGGAACACCGATTTCATAGTGAGCGTGCAAGCCCAGAGGGGAATTGTATATCGGAGCGAAATTGATATGAACCAAGCCGCCATTCTTAACCAGACGCCAGGCCTCTTTAAGGGCAGCGTCCGGGTCATGCAAATGCTCGAAGCTGTTGAAAGACCAATAACCGTCAAACGAATTAGAGGGTAAGCCCGTATTCGAAGCATCTCCGATAACGCTTGTTACCCCTGCCGAAGCCGCCAAAGGATCTAATTCGTCAAAAAGATCGACACATGTCACTTGATGGCCAGCATTTGCCATCGCCCATGCCTCATAGCCCGGGCCTCCACCAATCTCTATAAGTTTCTTTGGCTGTAACCCGAATTTTTTAAGCAAAGGTTGTACGCGTTCGGTCTCTGGACCTCGAATATTAGTGTCGTCCCAAAAATATGATACAGGATATTCAGATCTTAGATCTTCTAATTGGGAAATCTGCAACCATTTTGGTTCATGAGAAGCGTTCTCTAAAGCAAATTTTGCTTTCCTTATCGCGGTCGACGACTTTACCAACTTTCCTCGATTGATGATGGGGCGCGGAACGACGGCTTGTACTAAAGTTTTAACGTTCACCGACATCTTGCTCCGCTAGGATTCGCCCGACGGTAACACTTTATGCGGGACATGCAATTGCATTCCCCTTGGCTGACGCAGCGTCAATTACTTTATCTTTGGTTGCCGCAACGTAAGGTTCTGGCGGGCAGCAGCCGCAGGCTTCCCCTTCGGCGCACATTCAGCATACGAAACCCGAGATATGGCAGCGGGGTAACGTGACACGATGTGCAATCTCTTGTCTGATTGCGGTTGCTAGCGCAAACCGTTCTGCCAAGCGCGTTGAAAATCGCCCTTTAGCGGTCGGTCCGAAGGTCTTCAAGAGGGTGGAAAGCGGAAGTCGGACCGCGCATTCTCCCCAGGGCCGGCAGGTCAAACGGCGCGTCACAGACCCGAGCGGGCGATGAACGCGATTACCACCTGGTCTGTCGTTGCGACATCCAACAAATCGAAGGAACAATCAAAGGTTGTGAAGGGTTGTCTGTTTGGAGAACCCAAATGTTCAAATTTGTGAAGATGACTGAATTCTCTGACTCCGCCTTTGTAAGATCTAAATTAACCGGGGCGATTATCTCCAAATGCTCGGAGCGCTACCGGCACGATTGTGAGATCGAGTTCCTGAGTTCGCTTCCGACGCTCCGTCTCGACGTGATGCTGAATGGTGGTGGTGATCATCCCTGCCGATCGCGCTCGCTCACGGCTGTGCGCGGATCGGCCGAGGTGGCCTTCATTTGCTCGGATATCCAGCGGCTTCGCGCGATCAACGCCCGGCTTGGAGCGTGAACGGCAAGCGTCTGTCCCTCGACGCATCCCCGTGGGTGACCGTCGTCGTTATCGTCGTTGGCCTCGGCATCTATCTGCTCTAACCCCGAGACCACTGTTCTCTACATGTGGCGGAGCTGACGTGAGCAGGCTTGGCCGGTGCGCCTGAGCTTGCTCGCCGGCGCGAAGTTAGATGCCAAAAACCGCCTTAGGCCACCTACCTGCGGCAGGGGGGCGCCGTAGCGCAACGGGTGGGAAAACGGGTCGTGAAGTTCCATTCGCCTAGGCTCAGGACCTATTAAATTCGTTTGATCTGTGATTCACGGTGTCTGGGAGGACGCTGTGATGAATGATTTGTTTTTGCTGAGCGAGCGGCAGATGACGCGGATATCGCCGCATTTTCCGCTCTCGCATGGCGTGCCACGGGTCGATGATCGGCGCGTGGTGAGCGGGATCGTCTACATCATCCGCAGCGGCCTGCAGTGGAAGGACGCGCCCAAGGGCTACGGTCCCCACAAGACGCTCTACAACCGCTTCATCCGCTGGAGCCGGCTCGGCGTCTTCGACCGGATCTTCGCCGGGCTCGCCGGCGAGGGACCCAAGCCGGAGCGCATCATGATCGACGCGACGCATCTCAAGGCCCATCGCACGGCGGCGAGCCTGCTCAAAAAGGGGCTGTTCCCCGTCGTATCGGGCGGACCAAGGGCGGGCTGAACTCCAAGCTCCACACTGTCTGCGACGAGAGCGGCCGCCCAATCATCATGCTCCTGTCGGAAGGCCAGATGAGCGACCACAAGGGCGCAAGCCTCGTGCTCGCCGCCCTGCCGCCAGCCAAAACCCTCATCGCCGATCGTGGCTACGACAGCACGCCGTTCCGCCAGGCGCTCGCCGCCAAGGGCATCGCGCCCTGCATCCCCTCGAGCCGAAGCCGGAAAACCCCGTACCCTTATGACAAGGCGCTCTACCGCCAGCGCCACAAGGTCGAGAACCTCTTCGCCAAGCTCAAGGACTGGCGCCGCATCGCAACCCGCTACGATCGATGCGCCCACACTTTCTTCTCGGCAATCTGCATCGCCGCAGCCGTCATCTTCTGGCTCTGATCAATGAGTCCTGAGCCTAGTTCCGAGAACCGGGCGTTAACTCCCCAATGGTGACCGCGAGGCTCGCTCTTGTCTGCGAGGTCGGCGCTTTGGCCGCCTCAGGAATGTGGTCCGATGATCGGGGGGCTGCTATCTACAGAAACGCGGGCTAAGTGCACAAAGGTTGCAGCGCAGTCACCTCGACCTTGTCCTCGCGGACGCCCGTCCGCCGACGCGGCGGAGCTCGTCTACCTCATCGTCCAGGCTGTGGCCTCCTCGCGGAACCAACGGAACTCGGCCCCGTCAGTCCAAATCCGATGCATGATGATGGCGAGCTTGCGAGCGACCGCGACGACCGCGCGACGCAGTCCCCTTCGCTTGGCCACCGACATGCCCCAAGCCTTCAACGAGGACCAGCGCTTGGTGCGGGTCAATAGCGGCAGCGAGGCCTGAGACAGCGTGGAGCGACACAGGCCGTCACCGCATTTAGAGATTGCCCCGTTGCGATCGACCTCGCCGGAAGCATACTTGCGCGGTGTCAGGCCGAGGTGTGGACCGACATCCCGCGACCGTTCAAAACGAGCCGGATCGTCGACAGTGGTGACGAAGGTGATGGCCGTCAGTGCTCCCACGCCCGGAACCGTCATCAGCCTGCGGCAGACTTCATCCTTCCTGATGAGTTGCAGCAGCATCCTGTGCAGGACAGCGCACTGATCGCGAAGAGCGGCGCGGGCAATCAACATCGGCTGCACTATGGCGGCCAGTCGCGGGTGATCGGCGAGAAGCTCTGAGGCCCGCGGCTCGAACACAGCATGCTGGATCCGGCCAGACAGCTTCAGGCCAAAGACGCGAAGCGTCCCACGGATCTCGTTCTCGATATCGATCTGCTTGGTGAGGAGCGCTTTGCGATTGGCCAGGAGCATGCGCAGCTCCTGCGACTGAGTGCTTTTGATGTGGACGATGTTGAACCAGCCGACACGCATAACCTGGGCAATCGCGCGCGCATCGTTGCGATCTGTCTTCACCGGCATCGTCTTCGTGACGCCTCGCAGGCGGCGAGGGTCAATGCAGAACGCGGGCCAGCCGCCAGCCTTTTACTCAATGCACAACCAGCGAGACAACCCGCCGATCTCAAGCCCGATCCGGTCGATCTCAATGCCTGCATCGCTTAGCCAGGTTGAAATGGCCTCCGGATCGGACGGGCTTTTACCCTCTGTAACGATGATCCCATCTTGATCCACGATGCAGATGGCGGTCTCGGCCAGCGACACATCCAGTCCCACGAAATGCTACATGATGTGGCTCCCCGTGAGCCGCCGGGATGGCGGCTTCGAACTGCAGGCTGCACCGGCTGGCGGCAATCGCAATCACCCCATCTACGGCCACACCCGGAACGTCGACGCGATCAGTCGCCTTTCGCGACCTTCGACGTGATGGCCCAGATTGCGCCGCAGCCGGGCATCTTCCCGGACTATGAAGGCGCCGATGATCCGAACCGAAAAGGGTGGTCCTGCGCTCGCAATAAAGCGTTGGGGCATGCCGTCTCCCGTCTTTGCCCTCAAAGGCAAGAAGGCTGATCCGGGCGTGACCAATGTCCGAACACCAAAAGCCCGCATTGACGCCGCTGGCTCGGCCTCGAGCATCGCTGCCCGGTGCCGTTCACCAGCTTCAGCGAGTTCAACAAGGCCGAGGGCGGCGACATCTGATTCGCCTTCGGCGAGGGAAGGCCGATGGCCTTCTTCGTCGGAATTTGGACGCTGCAGTGGAAGAGCGTGCACAAGCTGAAAGACGGTGAGGTTGAAGCTGATCTCTATGCCTTCCGGACCACAGACCCGAACGCCGAGGTCAAGGCTATTCATCCGAAAGCGATTCCTGTCATCCTGACGGCGCCCGAGGAATGCGAGGTCTGGATGACAGCCCCCTTGGAACAGGCAGGGGGACTTCAGCGTCCATTACCTGATGGCGCGCTTCAGATCGTGGTGCGTGGCGGCAAGAAGGACGGGTCCCCGACAATGGCTGACATCGACAATCTCGAAGAGCTTATCGCGCTGCTCCGGCGAAACATCGAGAATCTGACCGAGCAGGCGACTGGTGCCTCCGGCGCTGCCACGGAAGAGAGGATTTCGGCAAGGCTCGCCGAGCAACAAGAACGCCTCGACGATCTTCTCAGGCGACAAGAGGCGTTGGAGCGAAAGGGGCCGGCCTAGCCGAACTGTCGGAGCCAGAGGCGCCGAACCTGAGCGCCCACCGCGCCGCCGCGGCAAATCCAGATACCGCGGGCTCGACGATCCGGCGGGCGTTCATCGGCCCTCATGAGATTCTCGAACGGCCGCAGAACGTTTGTCGGAATTTTCTGTCCCGATAGGGGCGGATTGTGCCCGTTTTGTTCCCTGTCTCGCAGCTGACCTTGTCGCGAGAGCGCTCTTAACAGTTTGATTTTCTTGGGATTTATGGTCGGAGCGAGAGGATTCGAACCTCCGACCCCTTGTCCCCCAGACAAGTGCGCTAACCGGGCTGCGCTACGCTCCGACGGCTCGGCTTATAGTGGGGGGGCGGCGCGGATGCAACGTGCTTGCGCGTCTGATTCACGTCGATCGCCGGTTATCGTGATCTGCGCCGACGCGGCACAGTCCGGCTCCCTCCGCATTAACCGTCGATTAATTCTCCGATTGCGGTGCCGAGGCGATGCCGGCATGGTTTTCGTGGGACGGGAGGTTACGCAGGCGGAGAAGACCATGTCATTGGCGACAGTCACGGCGACCCCGGCGCGCCCCTCGATGCGCGCCCTGGCGAACCCCCCGGGCTCGTTCGAGGCCTTCTTCCGTGAGCTCGCACCCGACTGGCACTCGCAATGGGCGTGGGACCACTACGAAGAGACCATCCTGCGCCTGACGCGGCAGTTCGGCCTGCGCCGGGTCTGCGAGATCGGCGGCGGGCGTGACCCGCTTTTCACGGCCGAGCAGGCGAAGCGTCGCGGCATCGATCTCATCGTCAACGACATCGATCCCGGCGAACTGGCGCTGACGCCGGCCGGCCTCCGGACCGCGCGCTTCGACATTGCGGGTGACCTCTCCGAGCCGGACATCGCGCGCGGTGGCTACGATCTCATGGTCTCGCGCATGGTCTTCGAGCATGTCGCCGATGTGGAGCGCGCCTGGACCAACATCCACGCTTTGCTGTCGCCGGGCGGTGTCGCGCTCGCCTTCTTTCCGACGCTGTGGGCTCCGGCCTTCGCCCTCAACCACGTGCTCCCGGAGAGCGTCTCGCGCGCCGTCGTGCATGCGATGTTCCCGGCAAGGCGCGACGGCGGCGGCGACCCAAAATTCCCGGCGCTCTACGACTGGTGCCGTGGCAGCCGCAAGCAGCTCGCGCCGATGCTCAACCGTGCCGGCTTCACCGACCTGCACATCCAGCGCTTCTGGGGCCATGGCTATTTCGACCGCGTCCCCGGCCTGAAGCAGCTCGATCACGGCTTCAACGCGCTCTCGGCGAAGGTCGGCTGGGATTTCGTGACGACCTACGCCTATGTCGTCGTGCGCAAGGACCGGGGCTGAGCACCCGTCGGGCGTTGGGCCCGGTTCCGATCGCGCTCGCCGAAGAGGGATGCGGCGGCATGCTCAGCGTTCGGAATCGTCCTCCGCGCGGTAGAGCGCGTCATAATCGCGGCCGCCATGGAAGACATTGGTGATCTCGACAGTCTCGCCCTCGATGCGATAGGCGATGACGACGCGCTTCTCGAACGGAAATGTCCGCAGGCCGGCGAGCAGATCGTCGCGAGGCCTGCCGCCATGGGGCATGCCGCCGATTTTCTCGCACAGCGTCAGGATGCGCTGCAGGAATCGCTCGGCAGTGATCGGGTCGAGGCTCGCCTCATAGACCCAGCGATAGATAGCGGCCAGATCGCTCGCAGCCTCTTCGCGGTAGGCGACGCTATACCGCTTCATTCCGATGCGCCTTCACGGTTTCGGCGTGAAGGGAGGAGAGGCGGTCCTTGATCTCCTGTCCGGTCAGGCTCGGACGCAGGTCTCCGACAGCGCGTTCCGCACGGGCGCGAATCGACGCCAGCCGCTCGGCCTGCTCGGCGCGCAGGCGCTGCCAGACGCGAACGGCATCGCGCAGCACCTCGCTGGTCGAGGCATATTCCCCCGCCGCGACGCTGGCGCGCACCTCCACCATCATCTCCGGCGTCATGGTGATGCTGATCTTCTCGGCGGTCTGCATCGCGTTGCGCTCCTGTCCAGGAGGCAATAGGTAGCATAAAATCCGACCCTGCCTCAAGCGGCGCGGGTTGGAGAGGGCATGGCTGGCATCGTCGCCGGCGTCACAGGCAGCGCCGCCAGCCCCCAGATCAGGCCGAGCATCAGGTACATGTGGCGCCAGTGGTCGGTGTCGATCTGCAGGCCCTGCAGGATCGTGACGAACAGCACCGACCACAGTACGATCGCATGGCTCTGCCGGGGCGAGCGCTGGAACACCAGCCGCCAGCCGACGAGACAGGTCGCCGCCATCAGGGCGAGCCATGAGATGCCGCCGAGCCAGCCATAGGAGGCGAAGGCGTTGATGTAGACGTTGTGCGGGTCCTCCGGGAACAGCCAGCGGAAGCGCAGCGGGCCGAAGCCGTTGGGCTCGTCCAGCAGCAGCGGGATCGAGCGGAGCTGGTTGCCGAAGCGGCCGGTGACGCCCTGGTCGTAGCTCTGGTCGAGGCTGGCGCGTACCTCGAAGACGCTGCGGATGCTCTCGAAGGAGAGCGCGACCAGCAGCGCGACGGTGACGAGGCCCAGCGCCGTCAGCGTCAGCGCGACGATGCGGGCCCGCCCCGCGGCGTTCGGCGCTGTCAGGAAGGTCAGCGCGATCATCATCAGCGCCGCGGCGACGAGATTGCCCCAGGCGCCGCGCGAGAAGGTCAGGAACAGGGCCGCCAGCGGCACGCTCATCACCAGAAGGCCGCGGGTCAGGCCGAGCCGGCCGGTCAGGATATGCTGCAGCGTGTAGACGATCGGCAGGACGAGGAAGGGCCCGAGCACGTTTGGGTCCTTGAAGGTGCCTGACGCGCGCCCGTAGAGCGAGAAGATCGAGCTGAGCCCGGCGATATCGAAATAGCCGAGAACGCCGGCGAACCCCGCGCCCCAGGCCGCGAAGAGATAGCCCCTGCGCAGCGTTTCGAGCCGGCCGAGCGCATCGTCGGCCATGATCGCGGCGAGGAAGATCGCGGTCACCATCAGATAGACCGAGACCGCGGTGAAGCGCACCGCAGCCGCGTCGTCCATCCAGGGGATCAGCGAGAAGGTGCCGCCGATGTTATAGAGCAGCAGCAGCAGCGCCATCGGCAGCAGCTTCTGCGAGAAGCGGATGCCGGTCAGGGCGAAGACGAGGACGGCGAGCAGGAAGACCAGCTCATAGGGCGAGGGTTCGATCAGCGCGAGCCCGCTCGACGCCGTCAGCAGCCAGAGCACACCGCGCTTGAGCGAGGCATGGGAGATGCGCAGGCTGCCGCGGCGGCGCGGCTCCTGCCCGGCGCTGTCGGCGAACGCGCTCAATAGGCGTTCTCGGTCTTGGTCAGCAGCGACAGCGGCGTCTTCACGAGAATGTAGAGGTCGAGCAGCACCGACCAGTTCTCGATGTAGTAGAGGTCGTGCTCGACGCGGCGCTGGATCTTGTCCTCGGTGTCGGTCTCGCCGCGCCAGCCATTGACCTGCGCCCAGCCGGTGATGCCGGGCTTGACCTTGTGGCGCGCGAAATAGCCGTCGACGACCTGCTCATAGGCGCGGTTCGAGGCGGTGGCGTGGATCGCATGCGGGCGCGGGCCGACCAGCGAGAGATTGCCCCGCAGCACGACGTTGAGCAGTTGCGGCAGCTCGTCGATCGAAGTTTTGCGGATGAAGCGGCCGACGCGGGTGACGCGCGGATCATCCTTCGTGACCTGCCGCGCTGCCTTGTGGTCGGTCATCTCATGGTAGAGCGAGCGGAACTTCAGCACCTCGATCAGCTCGTTGTTGAAGCCGTAGCGCTTCTGCCGGAACAGGATGGGGCCTTTCGAATCGAGCTTGATCGCGATCGCCGTCGCCAGCATCACCGGCGAGAGCGCGATCAGCGCCAGCGTGCCGGCGATCTTGTCGAACAGCCATTTGACCACGATGTCCCAATCGGCGATTGGCCGGTCGAAGACGTCGAGCACCGGCACCGCGCCGAAATAGGAATAGGAGCGCGGCCGGAAGCGCAGCTTCGACATATGCGCCGAGAGGCGGATGTCGATCGGCAGCACCCAGAGTTTGCGCAGCATCCCAAGCAGCCGCGTCTCGGCCGAGATCGGCAGGGTGAAGATCACGAGGTCGAGCTTGGTGCGCCGGGCGAACTCGACCAGATCGTCGATCGTGCCGAGCTTCGGGTAGCCGGCGACGAGGTCGGGCGAGCGGTCGTCATTGCGATCGTCGAAGATGCCGCAGATGC
This sequence comes from Bosea sp. 124, assembly GCF_003046175.1. Classification (NCBI taxonomy): domain Bacteria; kingdom Pseudomonadati; phylum Pseudomonadota; class Alphaproteobacteria; order Hyphomicrobiales; family Alloboseaceae; genus Allobosea; species Allobosea sp. 124. The sequence continues at coordinate 5,371,909 of NZ_PZZM01000001.1, read as the reverse complement.
GCAGGCCGGTGTCGCGCTGCGCTTCCAGCGCGCGGATCAGGGCCTCGCCGGCCTCGCCGCCACCGACGATCGCGGTGCGTCGTTCCAGCCGTCCGCTGCGCGTCAGATGCCGCACGCCGAGCGTGACCAGCAGGCGCTCGCCGAGCAGGGCGGCGGCGCCCGCGCCATAGAAGCCGAGCAGCCAGACGCGGGAGACCTGGTCGCCGGCCTTGAGGAAGAAGAAGGCGGCGAGCGTGATCAGGAAGAGCAGGCTCCAGCCGCTGGCGAGCCTGACCGCCATGGCGATGAAATTCCGCAGCGCCCCGACATGATAAAGATGCAGCGCCTGGAAGATGGCGAGCGCACCGATCGCCATGGCCGGGATCGTGATCTGGTAGGGCAGGCTGTTGTCGACATTGCCGGCGGCATAGAGCCAGTAGACCAGCGCGCCGGCGCCGGTCACGGCCAGAACGTCGAGCAGGCGCACCAGCCCCTCGATCATCACGGGCGACAGCGTCGGCTTGACCGGCATGGCGGCGATCTGCTCGGCCAGCGGATGGAAGACGCGCGTGCCGTCGCTCGTGTTCGCGGGCCTGACCCTGCCGGATGTTACCGAGCCGGCGGCGTCCGCCTTGAGCAGATCGCGGACATCGAAGGCACCCATGACGTCAAATCCCTGGTCGCTGTCGGCATGGCGGGCGCGTTGCCTTCGTCGGCCTGCCGATCATGCTGCTGACCTACCGGAAAATGCTCACGGAAGGCTTAACCGGACCGGTCGCTGTTTCGGCACGCACTCTCCTGGCAGCGCAACCGCCAGCCCCGTCCCGGGCCGTCATTCCCGAGGCCGGATCGCGTCCCGAAATGGGGGGCGCCGAAGGTCTCGGTCAGGTTCTGTTGAAAGGTGCGTTTTTCCTCGGACGATCAATGTATTGGCTGGAGCTTGGCGGGCACGAATTTACTCGAATTCTCGCGTCGAAAATCATCCGGAAGTCGTTTCAGGTTGACGAAAAGCAATGTCGAGGCTATATGTCAGCGTGATGAGTGTCTGAGAAGCACATTTCTGCGCGATCATGCCTGCGATCCTTTCTGGATCGGCAGGCCGGCGCTGTGCAGCTTTCGCGGGGTGCCCGCCGAAAGCCTTTCTTGATCCGGACCTGATTCAAACTCCAACTCTTGCCTGGCTGCCTCAGCGTCTCACCCGTGACGCCCAGCGCCGGCTTCGCCCGTGTGCAACATGTCTACCCATTGGTTCTTCCTGCTCGCGGCCATCGCCGTCGAGATCGTCGCGGCGGCTGCGCTGAAGTCGGTCGTCTCGGCGCCCTGGCTGGTGGCGCTTCTGCCGCTTGGCCTGATCGGCCTGTCCTTCGCCTTGCTCAGCATCGCGCTCCGCGTCATTCCGCTCGCCGTCGCCTATGCCGTCTGGGAGGGGCTCGGCATCGTCGGGATCGCCGCCGCCGGCCATCTGCTCTTCGGCGAGCATCTCAGTGCCGGGCGCCTGCTCGCGCTCGCCGCGATCCTGGCCGGCATCCTGCTGCTTGAACGCGGTGTCGGCGAGGCTCCCGCCGACGAGCCGAAGGGGAGGTCGGCATGATCGCCCCCCTGATACCGCAGAGCTTCGCCATCGCCTGGCTCGCCCTGGCGGTTGTGCTCGAGGTTGCGGGTTCCTGCCTGCTCAAGCTTTCCGACGGCCTGCGCCACCGACTCCGCGGCCTGCTCGGGATCGTGCTGGTGACGGGCGCCTTCGCCGCGCTCGCCCAGGCGATCCGCGGCATGGATCTCTCCGTCGCCTATGCCGTCTGGGGCGGAGCGGGGCTGGTCGTCACCGCGATCGTCGGCGCGCTCGCCTTCGGCCAGCGCATCAGGCCGACGGGCTGGGCCGGCATCGGGCCGGTCCTCGCGGGCGTCGTCGCGCTCAAGCTGCTGTAGGTTCAGCGGCCGCTCAGCCTCGGGCCCGCCTGGCAAGGGCGTCGCGATAGGCCGTGAGCACGCCGTCGATCATCGAATCCAGCCGGAAGTGCTGCCGCACATGCTGGGCGAGATCGGCCGCTTCGGCGCGCCGTTCGGCGTCCGGCGTCGCCAGTATCCTGCGAATCGCGTCGGCGAGCACGGCCGGGTCGTTGGTCGGGATCAGCCGGTCCCTGTGGCGTGGCCCGTAGATCTCGTTGATGCCGCCGACATTGGTCGAGACCAGCGGCTGAGCCGCGGCCGCGGCTTCCAGGATGACATAGGGCAGCGATTCCGCCCGCGACGGCACCACCATCACATGAGCACGCGACAGCGCCCGCCGGATCGGGCCCGGTGGTTCGAAGACGCATTGATCGGCGATGCCGCGCGATACGGTCAGCGCCCGCAGTGCCGCCTCGTCGGGGCCGGACCCGACGATCAGGATGCGCGGCGTCAACGCGTCACGGCTCTTGAGCAGGCTGAGCGCATCGATCAGCGTGTCGATGCCTTTCGCCGAGCGCAATTCGCCGAGATAGACCAAGTCGAACGTCGCGTCGGTGTGGTCGATCGGCTCGAATTCCGGGTCCGAAATGCCGTTCAGCACGATGCGATGGTCGGTGCGTGGCAGATGGCCGATATGGGCCTCGAAGCGTCCGACGATGAAGCGGCTCTCGAACAGGAACATGTCGGTGGCGCCTTCGAGCAGCCGCTCCACCGTCATGTAGATCTTGTGCTCGGTTCCGCCGGGCTTGTAATTGAAGCTCCCGCCATGGGGGGTGTAGGCGGTGATGTAACGCCGCCAGGGGTTGGCGATCGCCGGAAGCCGGCCATAGAGCCCGCCCTTCGAGCCGTGGCAGTGGACGACGTCGGGCGCGAGCCGCGAGCGCAGCGCGATCGTGCTCATCTGGGCCCTGGCGTCGGTAAGGCTGGGATAGCGCGACATCGGCACGCGCGTGATGCCGAGTGTCAGCTTGTCGGAGAGTTCGGCGAAGACATCGTCGGCTCGGCTGCCGCCGGTCGTGGCATCGCAGAAGATGCCGACATCGTGGCCGCGCTCCGCCTGGCCGCGCGCGAGGTCGAGCACATGCCGGAACAGCCCGCCGAGCGGCGCCCGGAAAACGTGCAGGATCCGCAGCCGCGGCAGCGAGGCGTCCGTCATCAGGGGTCTCCGGACGGGCTTGGAGCGTTTTCGGGCGAAGGCGGTACCGGCTCGCGTAAAGAAAACGCGTTGAGACAAAAGACGGGAGTATTCGAGCGATCCGTCTGGATCGAAAAATGCGCTAGAACCAGCGTTCCTTGATGACGATCGTGTCCCCGGGCTGCACCGCATAGGTGATCGGCACGCTCGCGGTCACGAGCTGGTCCTCGACCTGCCGCGTCACCTCGGCATAGGCGCGCTGGCCGCGCGGCGTGAAGCCGCCGGCGATGGCCACCGCCGTCTGCACGGTCATGCCGTGGACGTAAGGGAACTGGCCGGAATTCGTCACTTCGCCGAGCACGAAGAAGGGGCGGTAGGTGTCGACCTCGACCGAGACCTTTGGCTCGCGCAGGAAGCCGCCGCGCAGCTTGGCTTCGATCGCCTTCTCCAGTTGCAGTGTCGTGCGTCCCTGCGCTTCGACCGAACCGATTAGCGGCATCGCGATTTTGCCCGAGCCATCCACGGCATAGATGTTCGAGAGATTGTCCTGGCCGAAGACGATGACGCGCAGGCGGTCGCCGCTCGCGAGGCGGTAGGGCCCGGCCGGCTGCGCGAGCGCGTAGTCGGACGGCGCATAGCGCGGCGCGCATGCGCCCGCCGTCAAGGCAGCACTCATGGCGACGGCCAAGGCGAGAGAGGCGAGACGTCGACTCATCACAAGCGATACCCATGCGGAACCCTGCCGGAGCATGGGCGCGATATGGTTAACAAAGGCTTCAGGAGGACGGGTTCGGCCCGGATCGGCACGGCGCTTCGCCGCGTTCTTAACCCTGCACTAACCTTACTGCGCTTTCATTGACGCTGCGTCCTGTCCAGGGCGCGAGAGTTTTGCGTGAATGGATGGGTCATGACCGCTCACACCGAGAGCCACGTCAGGGAGCAGGTCCGCGAGCAGCCCGTGCGCGACGGTGACGGCCGCGGCGACATGCTCGACCTCTCCGCGCTCTGGGTCGCGATCAAGCGGCGCAAGGCCTGGATCATCGGGCCGACGCTGGCGGTCTTCGGTCTCTCCTTCGTAGCCGTCAATCTCGTCTCGCCGCGATATACCGGCGAGGCCCGCATCCTGCTCGAGAACCGCGGCGGATTCTTCGCGCTGCCGGGGCAGGCCTTGCCTGACAGTACGGGCCAGTTCGACGCCGAGGCCGTGCAGAGCCAGGTTCAGATCATCATGTCGCGCGACCTCGCCCGCGAGGCGATCAAGCGCATGGGACTCGTCGGCAATGCCGAATTCGATTCCGGCGCCGGCGCCCTGAACGCACTGCGCAAGATCGGTGTCCTGGTCGGCCTCGGCGGTCATCCGGCTGACCGCTCGCCCGAAGACCGGGTGCTGGAGAAGTATTTCGACCGGCTGCTGGTCTATCCGGTCGGGCGCTCGCGCATTGTCGCAGTCGAGTTCACCTCGCAGGACCCGGAACTCGCCGCCAAGGGCGCCAACATCATCGCCAACGCCTATCTCGAGCTGCAGGAAGCCGCCAAGCAGGACACCGCCCGCAGCGCCTCCTCATGGCTCTCGACCACCATCGAGCCGCTGCGCAAGCGCCTCGCCGAGGCCGAGGCCAAGGTCGAGGATTTCCGCTCGCGCAACGGCCTGCTGGTCGGCGCCAACAACACCACGATCAACGCCCAGCAGCTTGGCGACCTGTCGACGCAGCTCTCCGCGGCCCGCAGCCAGCAGGCCGAGGCGCAGGCCAAGGCAGGCCTGATCCGCGACGCGATCAAGCAGGGCCGCACCTTCGAGATCCCCGACGTCGCCAACAACGAACTGGTCCGCCGGCTGATCGAGCAGCGCGTCAATCTGCGCGCCCAGATCGCGCTCGAATCGCGCAATCTTCTCTCGGAGCATCCCCGGATCAAGGAGCTCAACGCCCAGCTCGCCGATCTCGAAGGGCAGCTTCGCGCCGCCGCCGAGCGCACGGTGCGGACGCTGGAGAACGAGGCCAGGATCGCCGGACAGCGCGTCGAGAGCTTCACGGCCGCACTCGACGGCCAGAAGAAGAACGTCTCCTCCGGCAATGACAGCGAGGTGCAGTTGCGGGCGCTGGAGCGCGAGGCGCGCACGCTGCGCGAGCAGCTCGAGCAATACATGCTGCGTTACCGCGAGGCCGTAGCCCGCGATACCCAGAACGCGACCCCTGCCGACGCCCGCGTGATCTCGCGCGCCGTCGAGCCGACCGAGCCCTCCTTCCCGAAGAAGCTGCCGACGGTGCTGGTGGCGACGCTGGCGACCTTTCTCGCCTCGCTGGCGACGGTGGTGTCGCGCGAGCTGCTCAACGGTCGCCGTGATGCGCCCATGCCCCAGCCCCGCCGGGCGCCGGGCTGGGTCGGCGGCGGAGCCGCAAGGACCGAGGAGAACCAGGTCGATCCGCGCCGCGAGCGCGTGGCCGGCCTGTTGACGCATGGCGGCCGCCTCGGCCAGATCACGCTCGATCTCGCCCATCCCGAACAAACGCTGGCCGATCTGGCCGAGCGCATCGAGGAGCCCGCGCGCGGCATGGCGCCGATGGTGCTCGTGCTGGATGGCGCCGGCGAGGGCGCGACCACGCCGCACGACCTGGCCGAACTGCTGTCGCAACGTTGCCGCTGCATCATCGTCGACCTCGCTGCCGATGAGGGCCGCAGCCAGCCCGGCTTCTCGGAACTGCTCGCCGGCGAGGCGCTGTTCTCCGACATCATCACGCGCGAGCAAGGCTCGCGGCTGCACCGCATCGGCCCCGGCCGGGCCGGCCGGGCAGCCGTGCTCGCCGCCTCCGATCTCGTCGAGGTCGCGCTGGACGCGCTCTGCGAGACCTATGACTGGGTTCTGGTCGCCGCCGCCTCGAATGACGAGGCGTCGGTGCTGGCCCCACTGGCCGGTTGCGCCCAGGGCGGGCTCGTCATGGCCGGCCAGTTCGGCAACGGCCACGCCGTCGAGGCGGCCTATCGCCTGGCCGATCTGGCCAAGGTCCCGGTGACGCTGATGCTGGATGCGCCGGAAGGCACGGTGCTGCGCGGCCTGCGCGAGCGCGACCCCGCGCCGGTCTGAGCGTATCCGAGCTCTTGTCCCGAGGAGCGCCGCAGGCTGGCGCCTCCAAGGATGTGAGGCCTCTCGAGACGCGGCCTGCGCTAATCCTCGACCGTTCGCGCGCGGCCCCGGTTCAGCCAGCCAGAGACGCGATGCGCCAGCTTCAGGGCGGCCGGCGAAGCCTTGATCCGGCGCTTGGCCCAGCGCTTGGCGCGGGCGATGCCGGTGAAGGCATGTCCCTTTGCGGTCAGCGGCAGAAAGCTGTCGACCAGTTCGTCGCGCTCGTCGCAGATCGTGGTCTTGTAGCGCGCCTCGCCGACGCCGAGATCGAACACGGTGATCCCCTCGCGGCATTTCAGCTTGATCAGGTCGACCAGCAGGATCTCGCCGGGGCTGGTCCTGGCGGCCTCGCTTTCCATGTCGAAGGAGGTCGCCATGCCGGAGAATCGCGTCGCCTGCACGGCGCCGACATAGGTCGCGACCGAATGGCCGGCGAGGTCGAGCGAATACAGTTCAAGCACCGCGGGGCGGTCCCCGTCCGGCTGTGCGGCACGTTCGATGAAGGCGCGGACGGCCGGTGAAGCGAAGGGATCGGGCAGACCCATCATCCGGAAACGGGCGGCTTTCTGCAGCAGGAAGGCATCGATGACCCGCGCGATCTCGGCGGGGCTGTGCGCCCTGACCAGCGCGGAAGGTCCGAAGCCGGTGAAGCGGTTGCGCTTGTTCTTCAGCTTTTTGTGGGCGTGGCTGCTCATCGAGCGCCGCAGCGTGCCGTCGCAATCGCCGCTGACGAGGGCGAGCTTGTATGCTCCGCTCGGACTCGGTCCGGCGGCGAGCGCCGCGAGCGGATTGGCGAGGCCCTGCCACTGCGTCGGCTGGTTGACGAAGATGAAGGCGTCGAGCCTGCCGATCGCGGCGCTGATCTCGGAGAGCAGCAGGCGCGCCGCTCCGGCGTCGAGCGCGGCGGCGAAGGCGGGCGCATAGAGCCCCATATGGTAATTGGCGTGCTTGCCGCCGATGAATTCGGCGAAGCGGATGCCGTTGCGGCGCGTGATGACCAGCGGCAGGATCGCCAGCGGCTCGCTTGCTGCATCCCGGACGACGACATGGCGGAAGTCCATGCCATCGGCTGCGCCGACCGTCTCGACGAAGGCGCGGACCCAGCCATAGGCCTGATAGGGCGTCACCAGCGCCCGCGCCTCGATCGCGTGCCAGTCAGCCTCGACGGCGGCGATCTCGCGGCTGACCGTGACGCTGTGCCAGGCTTGCGCGCCGGAGGCGCCGCGGCTTTCCGTCAGGCGCGGGGCCGACGCGCGCTCGGCACTGCTGGACTCGGCTAGATTGGACTTGGCAAGACTGGACTCGGCAAGACTGGACATGGATGGCCGGGCCTCGGGATTTGGACAGTGCCGCCTCCTTAACCCGCTATTGTGAACGGACTGGGCAAGATCGCGCTGCCTCGACGCCGGCATCGGCGAACAGCGTTAGCGAGCGGTTGCCGCGGAACGGACAGATGAACCTGCGTCACACAGCCTTCTCCGCCGTCTTCGGAGCGATCGCGGCGACGCTTGCCGACCGCTGGGGCAGGGGGCTGGCACAGGGCGCCGGTGCCATCCTGACGCTGCACCATGTCCGGCCTCGCGGCGAGGGCGGCTTTCGCCCGAACGGCCTGCTGGAGATCACGCCGGGCTTCCTCGACATGACGCTCCGGCTGATCCGCGCCGAGGGCTACGATCTGGTCTCCCTCGACGAGGCTCTCGTCCGCCTGTCCGCTCCGCGTAAGGGCCGCTTCTTCGTCGCACTGACCTTCGACGACGGCTATAGCGACAATGTCGAACAGGCCTGGCCCGTGCTGGCGAAGCACGGCGCGCCGTGGACGCTCTTCGTCACGACCGGGTTCGCCGACCGCACGGCCAGGCTCTGGTGGCTGGAACTGGAGGAGGCGATCCGGGTCCTCCCGGCCGTGGCGCTGGCCTTGCCGGACGGCCCCTTCAGCGCCCGCGCCGGCAGCGACGCCGAGAAGCAGCAGGCCTTCGACAGGCTCTACTGGCGCCTGCGCAAGCAGCCGGAAGCGATTCTGCTGGCAGCGATTTCCGATCTTGCAGCCCAGGCCGGGATCGATGCCGCCGCGCTGGTCGAGCGCGAATGTCTGCCCTGGGAGACGTTGCGCGCGTTGGCCGGTGCGCCCGGTGTAACCATTGGCGCCCATACGCTGAGCCACCCGATGCTGGCGAAGCATGATGCGGCCTTTGCGCGTCGGGAGATCGTCGAGGGCAAGGCGCGGCTGGAAGCGGAGCTCGGCATCCCCGTCCGGCATTTCGCCTATCCGGTCGGCGACCCCACCTCGGCCGGGCCGCGCGAGTTCGCATTGGTGCGGGAGGCCGGCTTCGCCAGCGCAGTCACAACGCGGCCGGGGCACCTCTTCGCGGGGCACGCCGCGCATCCGCACGCGCTGCCGCGCGTTTCGCTCAATGGCTTGCACCAGAGCGAGGCGGCCGTTCGCGCGCTGTTGTCGGGGCTGCCGTTCCTGCTGTGGAACCGGGGGCGGCGGCTGAGTGTGGGGTAGTGGGCGGCGGCGCATGCCGTCATGGTCGGGCTTGTCCCGACCATCCACGACTTCGCTGGTCGAGACCTGTGTTCAAGACGTCGGTGCTCGCCACAAGGGCGAGCATGACGACCGAGCCCGTCAGACCCCGTCCTTCCGCTCCATCCACCGGATCAGCGGCAGCAGCGGCAGGACCCAGGCGAGGCCAAGTACGACATAGGCGATGGTCTGCACGAGCTTCGGCGCCTCGGTGATCCGGCCCTGTGCCAGCGCCATCGCGACAAGCGCATAGACGCAGACGAAGACCAGGATCGCGACGGTGCCGATCAGCTTGCGGTGGGTCTGCCTCATCCTGCGGTCTCTCCATAGCATCGGCCCGAAAAGTGGAATGCGGTTTTCGGTGCAGCCGATGCGGCAACAATGATCCCGCGCCAGCCGGCCTGCGGCAATGCGGGCGTTGTCTTCGCCCCGGCGCGCGGACTATCTGTCACCTGCGACCGCGCTTGTGAAGCGCGCCCGATGCGACGCAAGGCCCCGCACCCGTGACCATAGCCCTCGATAGACCCGTTTCCGAGACGGCGCGCGGCGCGAGCCACGCCGGCATCCGCCGCTGGCTCTGGATCGTGGCGGCTCTCGTCTTCGTCATGGTCGTCGTCGGTGGCGCGACGCGGCTGACGGGTTCCGGCCTCTCCATCACCGAATGGAAGCCGATCACCGGCGCGCTGCCGCCGCTCTCGGCCGAGGCCTGGGCGAGCGAGTTCGGGAAATACCGCGAGAGCCCGCAATACCGGCTCCTGAACGAGGGCATGAGCCTCGGCGAATTCCAGTTCATCTATTGGTGGGAATGGGGCCATCGCCAGCTCGGCCGCTTCATCGGCCTGGTCTATCTCGCGGGCTTCCTGGTCGTCGCGGCCCGCCGCCTGCTGCCTTGGCGGCAGGTGCTGGTCCTGTTCGGCATGGGGCTGCTGCTCGGCCTGCAGGGCACGATCGGATGGATCATGGTGGCCTCGGGACTGGAGCCCGGCATGGTCGCGGTCGCGCCGGTCAAGCTGACGCTGCATCTGAGCTTTGCGGCGCTGTTCTTCGCTTCGGTCGTCGCTTTCGCGACCTGGCTGACGCCGGCGCGGCGCAGCGAGCAGGCGAGGGGGCGCGGATGGGCGTTGGCATTGCTGCTGCTGATCTTCGTTCAGATCGCGCTCGGCGGTCTCGTCGCCGGCTCGAAGGCCGGGCTGACCTACAACACCTGGCCGCTGATGGACGGTGCGCTGGTGCCGCCGCCTGCGGCCCTGTTCGTCCAGACGCCGTTCTGGGAGAATTTCGTCGATAATGCCGTGCTGGTGCAGTTCAACCACCGCCTCGGCGCCTATCTCTTGCTGGCGTTGGCGCTCTGGCACGCGCTTTCCCTGCGCCGCAGCGCTCCGGGCTCAGGCGGCGCGAGACGCGCTACGGCGATTGCCGGGCTGACGCTGGCGCAGGCCGCGCTGGGCATCGTCACGCTTTTGCTGGTCGTGCCGCTCTGGGCCGGCCTCGCGCATCAGGCGCTGGCCTTCATGGTGCTGGCGATGGGCGTGGTGCATGGCGTGCGGATGCGCGGCATGCACCACGCCTGACCCACCTCGTCATGCTCGGGCTTGTCCCGAGCATCCACGTCTTGAACACGACGCTCGACCGGCGAAGACGTGGATGGTCGGGACAAGGGCGACCATGAGATAGGTGCCGCTCAGGCCAGCGCCTGATCCAGATCGTCGATCAGGTCCTGCACATCCTCCAGCCCGATCGACAGGCGAATCACCTGCGGGCCGGCGCCGGACGCCGTCTTCTGTTCGTCGGTGAGCTGGCGATGGGTGGTCGAGGCCGGGTGGATCACCAGCGAGCGCGTGTCGCCGATATTGGCGAGATGCGAGAACAGCTTGAGCTCGGTGACGAGCTTGACGCCGGCGTCATAGCCGCCCTTCAGCCCGAAGGTGAAGACCGCGCCGGCGCCCTTGGGCGAATAGCGCTTGGCGAGATCATGATAGGTGTCGCCGGGCAGGCCGGGATAGCTGACCCACTCCACCGCCGGATGCTTCGAAAGATGCGTCGCGACCGCGAGCGCGCTCTCGCAATGCCGCTGCATGCGCAAAGGCAGGGTCTCGATGCCGGTCAGGATCATGAAGGCGTTGAAGGGCGACAGCGCCGGGCCCATGTCGCGCAGGCCGAGCACGCGGCAGGCGATGGCGAAGGCGAAATTGCCGAAGGTCTCGCCGAGCACCATGCCGTTATATTCCGGCCGGGGCTTCGACAGCATCGGGTAGCGCTCGTCGCCGACCCAGTTGAACGAGCCGCCATCGACGATGATGCCGCCGATCGAATTGCCGTGGCCGCCCAGGAACTTGGTCAGCGAATGCACGATGATGTCGGCACCGTGCTCGAAGGGGCGGATCAGGTAGGGTGTCGCCATCGTGTTGTCGACGATGAGCGGGATGTTGTGCTTCTTCGCGATCGCCGAGATGCCGGCGATGTCGACGATCACGCCGCCCGGATTGGCGATGGACTCGATGAAGATCGCCTTGGTCTTGGGTGTGACGGCAGCGGCAAAAGCGTCCAGATCGTCGGAATCGGCCCAGATCACGTTCCAGCCGAAGTTCTTGTAGGAATGATTGAACTGGTTGATCGAGCCGCCATAGAGCTTGCGCGCCGCAACGAACTCGTCGCCCGGCTGCATCAGCGCGTGGAAGCACAGGAACTCGGCCGCATGGCCCGATGCGACGGCGAGTGCCGCGGTGCCGCCCTCCAGAGCCGCGACGCGCTCTTCCAGCACCGCGTTGGTCGGGTTGCCGATGCGGGTGTAGATATTGCCGAAGGCCTGCAGCCCGAAGAGCGAGGCCGCATGGTCGACATCGTCGAAGACGAAGCTGGTCGTCTGGTAGATCGGCGTGGCGCGCGCGCCCGTCGCCGCATCGGGTGCGGCACCCGCATGAATGGCGAGCGTGTGGAACCCCGGTGCGCGGTCGGTCATGGCGTACTCCCTGCGATCTTCTGAATGCGAGACATTGCGTTCGTTTTAACGAACGCTCCGGAGGGCGTCAATTCAGGGGCGGGGTGCGAGGTCGGGCCCGATATGCTCGGGCCGGACGCCCATGCCGACGAGCCGCGCCGGGATGCGCCGCAGCAGCGGCAGCCAGTCGAACAGCCGCACCAGGAAGGGCGGCCCGAGCGGCGCATCGCTCTCGGTGCGGGCCAGCAGCGGCGAGATGATGCGGTTCTGCGCAATTACCTGGATGCGTTGCGTGGCTTTGGCCGGGAATTCGCGGCGCTCCTGCACGGCTGCGAGATCGGCATCGCCGAGGCGCTTCTCGCGGAGCGGAGCGGCGAGGCGATTGGCCGCCGCGACCGCATCCTGAACCGCGAGATTGACCCCGACGCCGCCGATCGGCGACATCGCATGCGCCGCGTCGCCGATGCAGAGCAGGCCGGGTCGCCACCACTGTTCGAGCCGGTCGACGGTGACGGTCAGGAGCTTAATCTGGTCCCAGTCCTGGATCGCTTGCATGCGGTCGGCGAACCAGGGAGCAAGCTTCGCGATGCTCTCGCGGAAAGCGGGCAGCCCCGCCGCGCGCATGGCCTCGAACCTGCCCTTCGGAATAACGAAGGCGCTCTGCCAGTAATCGCCACGGTCCAGCGTCACCAGAAGCCGCCCGTTCGCGACCTGACCGCCGGTCTGGTCGGGGTCGCCGGGCTCTCGCGCCAGCCTGAACCAGAGCACGTCCATCGGCGCGCCGATATCGATGCTCTTCAATCCCGATGCTGCCCGGATGTCGGAACGGCGTCCATCGGCGGCGACGACGAGGTCCGCCCTGATCGAGAATGGGCCGGAACCATCCTGGCCGGTGAGGCCGGTGATCTTGCCAGCCTCGTCGATCAGCGCTTCGGCCTTGGCGCTCATCATCAATGTGAAGCGTGGCTGCTCGCGCCCGCGATCGGCCAGGAAATCGAGAAAATCCCATTGCGGCATCATCGCGACGAAAGGAGCAGCGACCGGCAGATGCGAGAAATCCGCGAACTGGATCGTCTCGGTCCCGAACCGCATCGCGATGTTCGACAGGGCGGAGTGCGGCAGCTTCAGGAAATCCTCGAGCAGGCCGAGCTCGTGCATCAGTTGCAGGGTCGAGGGATGGATGGTGTCGCCGCGAAAATCGCGCAGGAAGTCGGCATGCTTCTCCAGCACGATCACGTCGACGCCCGCCCGCGCCAGCAGGAAGCCGAGCATCATCCCGGCGGGGCCGCCTCCGGCGATACAGCAGGTGGTGGTGAGGTCGCGCATCGCCTTGCCCCCGCTGCGCGTCATGGTCCGGGCGGGCCCGGCCATGACGCTTTTCTCTACGTCCCCGGCCGGTGGATCGTCAGCTTCTGGAAGCCCTTGCCGGCCAGGACCGGCTTCTTCGACGACAGCAGCCGCGAATTGATGCCCTGCCAGCCGATTTCGCCGGAAAATCGGCCATACTCGATCTTGGGGCAGCGGTTCATAATGACCGTGATGCCCTTTGCCTCGGCCCGCGCGGCAGCCTCGTCATTGCGCACCGAAAGCTGCATCCAGATGACCTTCGGCAGCGGATCGAGTGTCAGCGCCTCGTCGGTGATCGGCCCTGCCGCTTCCGAATTGCGGAATATCTCGACCATGTCGATCGCGCCCGGAATCTCCTTCAACGAAGCGTAGACCGTCTTCCCGAGCAGGGTCTGGCCGGCGAGGCCGGGATTGACGGGGATGACGTCGTATCCACGGTCGATCAGATATTTCGTCACGATCCAGCTCGGCCGGGCCTCGCTGGCGGAGGCGCCGACGAGCGCGATGCGCTTCACGCTTTTGAGGATCTCGCGGATCTGGCTGTCGGGGTAGGCATCGTGGGTCATAGAAAAAGCTCAGTTCAAACGGCGTAGGGGCGCGGGGAACCCCTCTCCTGTAAGGAGACGGGCAGGGGTGAGGTGTAGGCCAGATATCGGTGGCTGGATATCGGCGGCGGTTGGGCTATCGCGTCACGGGTCCAAGGGCCGACCCCTCACCCTGCCCTCTCCCTCCGGGAGAGGGTTCCCCGCGTATCCTTTTCGCAGTTGCTGTTTTAGCTCTCCCACACCGGCGCGCGCTTCTCGACAAAGGCGCCGATGCCTTCCTCCGCATCGCGCGCCAGCATGTTCTCGACCATCACCGCGCTGGCATGGTCGTAAGCCGCCTTGAGGCCCATCTCACGCTGCTCGTAGAAGGCGCGCTTGCCGACCTTGATCGTCGCCGGCGATTTCGAGGCGATCACGGCGGCGAGCCGCTGCGCCTCGGCCAGTGCGCCGCCTGCTGGCGCGACACGGTTGACCAGCCCCATCCGCGCGGCTTCCGTGGCCGGCACCATCTCACCCAGCAGCAGCATCTCCAGCGCGTGCTTGGCGGCGAGGTTGCGTGTCAGCGCCACCATCGGCGTCGAGCAGAACAGGCCGATATGGACGCCGGGTGTGCAGAAGCGGGCGGCCTCGCCGGCGACAGCGAGATCGCAACTCGCGACGAGCTGGCAGCCGGCCGCTGTCGCCGTGCCCTCGACGGCGGCGATCACCGGCTGGGGCAGGGCGGTGATCTGCTGCATCATTGCCGAGCAGCGCCCCAATATGTCCGCGAAATAGGCGCGGCCCCTATCGGGATCGGCGCGGTGCGCGCTCATCTCCTTGAGGTCGTGGCCGGCGCAGAAGACCGGGCCTTCCGCCGCCAGCACGACCGCCTTGACCGTGCGGTCGGTGCCGATCGCGGTCAGGGCGTCTGCGAGCGCAGCCAGCATCGCCTCGCTCAGCGGGTTGCGCGATTGCGGCCTGTCGAGCGTCAGCGTGGCGATGCCGTCTGCATCCTCGCGCCGCAGCGCGGGGGCGGCATCGGGTCTGTGATGGGCGTTCATGGCGGAGACCTTTGGCGTTTCCCTTTGCATTTTGGCGTATTGTCCGCCGGGCTCCCCCATGCTGCAAGGGGCATCTCCGCTTCTCAGGCTGCGCCGGACTGCCCGACATGACCAACCGCATGACCGCTTCCGACCTCGAGGCCTATCTCGACGAGGTCTTCCCGCAGCTTCACATCGGCGGGCGCACCTATTTCGTCGAGGAGGTCGGGCCGATGACGGCCCGCATGCGCTGCGACTATCACGAGAAGCATCTGCGGCCCGGCGGCACGATCTCGGGCCCGACCATGATGGCGCTGGCCGATCTCGCGCTCTATGCCGCGATCCTCGGCCAGATTGGTCCTGTCGCGCTCGCCGTGACCACGAGCCTGAACTTCAATTTCTTGCGCAAACCGGGCAAGGCGGCGCTGATCGGAGAGGCGAGGCTGCTCAAGCTCGGCAAGCGGCTCGCCGTAGGTGAGGTCTCGCTGTTCTCTCAGGGTGAGAGCGAGATGGTCGGCCACGCGACGGGCACCTATTCGATTCCCGCCGAGCGCTAGCGGGGCGGGCTCGCATGGCCGAGGTGACGCTGCTGCAATATGCGCTGGTCGGCCTGGCCTCGCTTCTGGCGTCTGTCGTCGGCGGGGTCGCCGGCTATGGCACCGGCCTGCTTCTGCCGCCCGTCCTGATTCCGCTCATCGGGGCCGAGGCGGTCGTGCCGGTGATCGGCCTTTCGGCGCTCGTCACCAATGGCAGCCGGCTCGTCGCCTTTCGCGACCATCTCGACTGGCGCCGGGCCGGCATCGTCTCGCTGTTCGCCTTGCCGTTTTCCGCGCTGGGCGCTTATGGCTACACCCTGCTGTCGGGCCCGGGCGCCATGCTGCTGATCGGCGCCGTCCTGATCGTGCTCGTGCCGGCGCGGCGCCTGATGGCGCGGCGGCACGGCCATCTCGGCGATGCCGGCCTCGCTCTCGCCAGCGGCGGCTACGGCCTGCTCGTCGGCGGCACCTCGGGGTCCGGCATCTTCCTGATCTCGATGCTGCTCGCGGCCGGGCTGTCCGGCATGGCGGTGATCGCGACCGATGCCGCGATCTCGCTGCCGGTCGGTATCGTCAAATCGGCCGTGTTCCTCTGGCAGGGCGCGTTGCCCTGGCCGGCCTGGATCATGGCCGGCGTGATCGGGCTGTGCGCCATTCCCGGCGCCTTTCTCGCCAGGCGGCTGACGGGCGGCCTGTCGCTGGCGGCCCATGCCTGGATTCTCGACGGCGTCGTGCTGCTGGGCGGATCGCTGATCGTCGTGCAGGCCCTGCGACACGCCGGCTGAACCAGCGACCGGAGTTTGCGGTATTTGGATACCGTTTCTTCTATCGCATTCGGATTTATGCGTTTTTCCGAAAAACACGATGAATTCAGCGATTGACAGAAGCTGGGCGCGCGACTATCCACCGCCCCACACCGCCGCCGGTCTCAAGGTGGCTTGTCCTTTTTTCTCAACGCTCCGAAGGGTGCCCGCGATGAAGACCATCTCGCTCAAGCCCGCCGATGTCGAAAAGAAGTGGGTTGTGATCGACGCCTCCGGGCTCGTCGTCGGCCGTCTCGCCGCAGTTGTGGCGTTGCGTCTGCGTGGCAAGCACAAGGCGGCCTACACCCCCCATGTCGACTGCGGCGACAACATCATCGTCATCAATGCCGACAAGGTCGTCCTGACCGGCCGCAAGCGCGACCAGAAGGTCTACTATCACCACACCGGCTATGCCGGCGGCATCAAGGAGCGCTCCGCCAAGTTCATTCTCGAGGGTCGCTTCCCGGAGCGCATCGTCGAGAAGGCTGTCGAGCGCATGCTGCCCCGCGGCCCGCTCTTCCGCCAGATCCTCGGCAACCTGCGCGTCTACAAGGGCGCCGAGCACCCCCACGCAGCCCAGTCGCCGGAGGCGCTCGACGTCGCCGCGCTCAACAGCAAGAATGCGAGGGTCTGATATGGCCGAGGTTCTTCAGTCTCTCGAGCAGCTCGGCCAGGTCGCCAAGACCGCGCAGCCGGACGCTCCCGTCCACGTCAAGAAGGTCGATGCGCAGGGTCGCGCCTATGCCACCGGCAAGCGCAAGAACGCCATCGCCCGCGTCTGGATCAAGCCCGGCACCGGCAAGATCACGGTCAACACCCGTGACCAGGAGGTCTACTTTGCGCGCCCCGTGCTGCGCATGGTCCTCCAGCAGCCGCTGATCCTGGTCGAGCGCCTGACCCAGTACGACGTCGTCGTCACGGTCAAGGGCGGCGGCCTCTCCGGCCAGGCCGGCGCGGTGCGCCACGGCATCTCCAAGGCGCTGACCTTCTACGAGCCGGAGCTTCGCAGCCCGCTCAAGAAGGGTGGCTTCCTGACCCGCGACTCGCGTGTCGTCGAGCGTAAGAAGTTCGGCAAGGCCAAGGCCCGCCGCAGCTTCCAGTTCTCGAAGCGCTGATCGTTTTTCGATCACCCGGTATGTGGAAAGGGCGGCTCGCAAGAGCCGCCCTTTTCGTATTGTCTGTCCGCGCCGTCATTGCGAGCGCAGCCGCAGGAAAGACACGATGACCATGACCCGCCCCGTCCTCCTCGTCACCGGCGGCAGCCGCGGCATAGGCGCCGCGATCTCCATCATGGCCGCGCAGCGCGGCTATGACGTCGCGGTCAACTATCAGAGCGCGGCGGGTGCGGCGGCTTCCGTCGTCGCAGCCTGCGAGGCGGCTGGCGCGAAGGCCGTGGCCCTGCCGGGCGACATGGCGGCGGAGGCCGACATCGTCCGCGTCTTCGCCGAGGCCAGGGCGGCGCTCGGGCCCTTGACCCACGTCGTCAACAATGCCGGCATCACCGGCAAGTCGAGCCCGCTCGCCGAAGCCGATGCCGCCGTGATCCGCACCTGCATCGACGTGAATGTCACCGGCGCGATTCTGGTCGCCCGCGAGGCGGCTCGCGCGCTGCGCGCCAGCACCGGCGCGAAGGGCAGGGCGATCGTCAACATCTCCTCGGTCGCGGCGTCGGTTGGTGGCGCCGGCGAATATGTCTGGTATGCCGCCTCGAAGGGCGCGATCGACAGCCTTACCATTGGCCTGTCCAAGGAGCTCGCGCCGGAAATCCGCGTCAATGCCGTGGCGCCGGGCATCACCGAGACCGAGATCCACGGCGCCTCGACCGGCGATGCCGGCCGTGTCGCCCGCATCGCGCCGCTGGTCCCGCTCCAGCGCGCCGCGACCGCCGACGAGATCGCCGAGACGGTGCTCTTCCTGCTGTCCGATGCCGCGTCCTATGTGACGGGCGCGATCCTGCGCGTTGGCGGGGGGAGATAGGGCGCGGGGAACCCTCTCCCGTAGGCAGAGGGCAGGGTGAGGGGTCGGCCGTTGGGCGCTTGGGCCGCGACTTCACCGCTGCTTCCTGGAAGCCCAAGCCCTGCTGGTCGAGCGGCCGACACCTCACCCCTACCCCGCTCCTTACAGGAGAGCGGTTCCCCGCGCTCTGCAACGGCTGGTGCTACTGCCACTTCGTGCTACATCCCCAGCCGACCCCGCCGGCTGGAGTCCCATGCGCGTCCTTCTGATCCTCATCGCCTTCGGCATGATCGCCGCGCCGGCCCTCATCGCGCTCGCACGCCATGACCTGCCGCGCCGCCGCCGCATCGGCAACGCTCTGGTGATCTTTCTCGCGCCGGCCTTCGCGCTCGGGCTGATCCATGGCGTGCCCGAGCTTGACGGCCGCGCACTGCAGCACCCGGTCGCCTGGACGACGCTGCGGTTGGTGCTCTCCGGCCTCGCCCTGATCCTGCCCTGGTGCCTTTATGTCTGGCTCGCCGGACCTCGCCGCTGACTCCCGAAAAAACTGCCTTTCCGGATTGCTGACATGACCGAGCCCGCCGATACGCCGCCGATCGACCACGCCTTCACCGGCGACAGGCGAGGGCCGGCCCAGGACCCGACCTATGCCGGGGCGCTGTCCTTCATGCGTCGCCGCTATTCCAAGGACGTCTCGGGCTGCGATCTCGTGATCTGGGGCGTGCCCTTCGACCTCGCCGTCTCGAACCGTCCGGGCACGCGTTTCGGGCCGCAGGCGCTGCGTCGCGCCAGCGTGATCTTCGATGGCGATGCGCAATATCCCTCGCGCATCGATCCCTTCTTGCATCTCGCGGCTGTCGACTATGGCGACTGCCTGCTGCCGCGCGGCGATCTGCAAGGCTGCGCCCGTGCGATCGAGCAGGAGGCCGCCGGCATCCTCGCCTCGGGTGCGCATCTCGTCACGCTGGGCGGCGACCATTTCATCACCCTGCCGCTGCTGCGCGCCCATGTCGCCCGCCATGGCCGGCTGGCGCTGGTCCAGTTCGACGCCCATCAGGACACCTGGGACGACGGCGTCGGCGCGATCAGCCACGGCTCTTTCGTGCTGGAGGCCGTACGCGAGGGGTTGATCGACACCGACCGCTCGATCCAGATCGGCCTGCGCACGGTCGCCCCGCGCGATTGCGGGCTCGAAGTGCTCGACGCCTATGCGGCCCATGAGCTCGGCGTGGCCGGGACGATTGCGCGCATCCGCGAGCGGGTCGGCACCGGGCCGGCCTATCTGACCTTCGACATCGATGCGATCGACCCCGCTTTCGCTCCGGGGACGGGGACGCCGGTCGCCGGCGGCTTCACCTCGGCTCAGGCGCTGCGCATGGTCTGGGGCATCCGCGATCTCGATTTCCGCGGCATGGACGTGGTCGAGGTCTCGCCGCCCTATGACCATGCCGACGCGACCGCAATCGCGGGGTCGGCGCTGGTCCAGCATTACATCCAGGCGCTGGCGCTGAAGAAAGCCGGTTGAATCAGTTCGCGAGCTAAACCCGCCAACCGATTCCCGCGCCTATCAAATCGAGGCGCGGGGAGATCGTATGATTGACAGCGAGCCGTCCCTCCATCATATCCAGCGCCATGATCACGAACTTGTCCCGACGTCGCACCGTCACGGCCGCCCCTGCGCGACCGCGATGACGCTCGGCCTTTGGCCAGACCGTCCGCGACCGCGCCCCGAGCGCGGTTTTTTTATGCCTGAAGCCGGCCAAGCACTTTTTTGCAGTCGAGCACCTCGCTTTCGCACCCATCGGGGGTCCAGATGAGCCAGAACCTGAAATCCATCTTCATCGACGGCGAGGCCGGCACCACCGGCCTCGGCATCCGCGACCGGCTGGCGGCCGTGCCCGAGGTGGTGGTCAAGAGCATCGCCACCGAGCTGCGCAAGGACCCGGGCGCCCGCAAGGCGATGATGGCGGAGGTCGATCTCGTCGTGCTCTGCCTGCCGGACGATGCAGCGAAGGAATCGGTCGCACTCGCCGACGAGCTGGGCAGCGCGTCGCCCAAGATCGTCGATGCCGCGACCGCCCATCGCGTCGCGCCGGGCTGGGTCTATGGCTTCGCCGAGCTCGAGCACGGCCATGCGGCCAGGATCGCCAATGCCAACCGGGTTTCCAACCCCGGCTGCTATCCGACGGGCGCCATTGCCCTGCTGCGGCCGCTGGTCGATGCCGGGCTGATGGCGCAGGACCATCCGGTCACGATCAATGCGGTCTCGGGCTATTCCGGCGGCGGCAAGAGCATGATCGAGGCCCATGAGGCGGGCGCGGCGCCGGCCTTCGAGCTTTACGGCCTCGGGCTGAAACACAAGCACCTGCCCGAACTGCAGGAATATGCGCGGCTCACGCGGCGGCCGATCTTCGTTCCATCGGTCGGGAATTTCCGGCAGGGCATGCTGGTCTCGATCCCGCTGCATCTCGACATGCTGCCGGGCAAGCCCAAGGCCGCCGATCTCGAGGATGCGCTGGCCGAGCATTATGCCGGCTCGACCTATGTCGGCGTCGTGCCCGCGG
The DNA here is from genome assembly GCF_003046175.1 of Bosea sp. 124. NCBI lineage: Bacteria > Pseudomonadati > Pseudomonadota > Alphaproteobacteria > Hyphomicrobiales > Alloboseaceae > Allobosea > Allobosea sp. 124. Next base: position 5,351,495 of record NZ_PZZM01000001.1, on the reverse strand, counting down.
CCCAGGCCGGTGGCAAGCTCGAGCCCGAATCGCTGAACGACACCAACAGGCTGGAGCTGCGCGTCTTCGGCGACGACAATCTGCGCCAGGCGGTGCTGGTCGCGAAGCTCGACAATCTCGGCAAGGGCGCTTCGGGCGCGGCCGTCCAGAACATCCGCCTGATGCTGGGCCTTCCGGAGAAGTGACGCGCTTTTCCCGTCTTCCATTGGGGGAGAGCTTCGATCCACAAACAAGAAAAGGGCCGCTCGCGCGGCCCTTTTCCGTTTCAGACCGGAATGATCCTCAGCCCTGATAGGCCAGGAAGTTCTGCTGCTGCGTGCCGAGCCCTTCGATGCCGAGCTTGACGACCTCGCCGCCCTTCAGGAAGCGCGGCGGCTTGAAGCCGAGGCCGACGCCGGGAGGCGTGCCGGTGGTGATGACGTCGCCCGGGTCCAGCCGCATGAACTGGCTGATATAATGGACGAGATAGGCGGCGCCGAAGATCATCGTCTTGGTCGAGCCGTTCTGGACGCGCTCGCCATCGACTTCGAGCCACATGGCGAGGTTCTGGATGTCCTTGACCTCGTCGGGCGTCACCAGCCAGGGGCCGAGCGGACCGAAGGTCGGGCAGCCCTTGCCCTTGGCCCACTGGCCGCCGCGCTCGGTCTGGAACTCGCGCTCCGAGACGTCGTTGCAGACGCAGAAGCCGGCGATCGCGGCAAGAGCCTTGTCTTCCGGGATATAGGAGCCGCCATCGCCGATGACGATCGCGAGCTCGACCTCCCAGTCGGTCTTCTTAGAGTTCTTCGGGATGATGACGTCGTCATTGGGCCCGACGATGCAGTTCGGCGCCTTGTTGAAGAGGATCGGCTCCGCCGGAATCGCGGCGCCGGTCTCGGCCGCATGGTCGGCGAAGTTGAGGCCGACCGCGATGAAGTTGCGCACATCGCCGACGCAGGCGCCGATCCGCGGCGAGCCCGAAACCAGCGGCAGCGTTTCGGGGTCGAGTGCCTTGATCTTCGCCAGCGAGGACGAGGTCAGGGTCTTGCCGGCGAGGTCCGGGATGGAGCCCGAAAGGTCCCGCAGAGCGCCCTTGGCATCGAGGAGGCCGGGCTTTTCCTGGCCGAGCGCACCGTAGCGTAGCAGTTTCACGTCGTTTCCCCCGTTTCAAACGATCTAATTGGGGCGCGATCCTGACCGGATGGCGCGGCCAAAGACAAGCCCGTTCACACGCATGGGTCCGCTGCATGCTGCAGTCGTTCCTGTTGTTGCGAGAATGCAACGTGTGTTCCGAAAGCGGTATGCCGGCGAAGTGTGCGCCTCTGCCCGGTTTCGAGCCACGCCTCCGGAAAACGGCGATAGTTCGTATATAAACGATCGCTTTCAGAAAGAAGGCCGTTCGGCGTCGTGCAAAATCGCCGATCTCGGCGGACTTTTTTAGCATTCCGTAACGGAAACATGCACAGGCTGAGCTGATTTTGGGCATTCAAGGCGAGCATTGCGGCGGCAAACGGCTCACGCCATGCTCGCGATCGAGCGGGGCAGCCTGGCCCCTAAGAAACAAGAGACGGGATGGATTTCATGAAGGGCATCGTTCGCAAGGCAGCTGCGGCCACGGTTTCCGCGGCGGCTCTTCTTGCCGCCGGCGCAGCGTCGGCGAGTTCCTTCGCCGTCCGCAGCGGCCAGAGCGCCGAGGGTCTGGGCATGGCCTATGCCGGCGCGGCCGCGGGCGGCATCGGAATGGGCTCGATGGCCTGGAACCCCGCGACGATCACGATGTTCCCCGGCCGCAACAGCCAGTGGAACTTCACCTATCTCAACGCCAACGGCTCCTATGAGCCGACTTCGACGACCAGGCTCGGCTCGCCGTTGGGGCCCGCCAGCCCGATCCAGAACGGCGGCGGCAACATCGGTGGTGACGGTGCCTTCATCCCGGCTTCCTACTCGGCCTGGCAGCTCACCGATCGGTTCTGGGTCGGCATGACGACGGGCGCGCCCTTCGGCCTGCGCTCGAAGCCCGAGAATCAGGTCTATGCCGGCCAAGTCTATGGCCGCTCGGCGACGCTGCGCACGGTCAACGTCTCGCCGACGGTCGGCTACAAGGTCAATGACTGGCTCTCGATCGGCGCCGCCTTCCAGATCCAGTATCTGAGCACCAATCTGAAGAACGCGACCGGCGCCACGCTCGCGACGGCGATCGGTCCGGGCGCTCCCAACCAGATCCTCAAGGGCGACTCGGTCGATTACGGCTTCCGCGTCGGTGCGACGCTGACGCCGCTGCAGGGGACGACGATCGGTATCGCCTATCGCTCCTCGATCCGGCAGACGCTCGAGGGCACAATCTCGACCGTTGCCGGCGTAGCGCCGATCAAGGCCAACCTCAACCTGCCGGACTCGGTCGTCTTCGGCGTGTCGCAGGTCATCAACGACCAGTGGCAGGCACATCTCGGAGTCGAATGGACGAACTGGAGCCGCTTCCGCCGCATCCCGATCGTCAGCGAGATCACCGGAACGCCGATCAGCAGCCTCAACTTCGTCTATGACGATAGCTGGTATTTCAGCGGCGGCCTCGAATACAAATACAATCAGGCTCTGACCCTGCGCGCCGGTGTCGCCTATGAGCTCTCTGCCGTGAACGACACCAACCGCACGGTGTTCATCTCGGACAATGACCGGCTCTGGCTCTCGGCCGGTGCCAGCTACCAGGCCACGGACAAGCTGAAGCTCGATCTCGGCTACAGCTATATCCACGTCACCAAGGCGACGGTGAACTACGGCGGAACCCATCCGCAGCAGGGCCCCGTCTTCTTCAGCGCCGAGGCCAAGCCCTATATCCACATCCTTTCGGCCGGCCTGACCTATCGCTGGGACAATCCGGCGGAGACGATTCCCGCGCAGCCGGTCGTCCGCAAGTTCTGACGCCGCGCCTGTCGCCATCGATGAAAAAGCCGGCCCGAAGGCCGGCTTTTTTGTATCGAGCGTCCGGAATGACGGCCGCGGCTTATGGCCAGCGTCCGCTCAGGCCTTCTTAAGCACATAGGTTCCGGGTGCGTCTTCCAGCGCGGGCAATTCGCCGCTGCCGGGTATACGCGCCGGCACACGCTTCGGCGCCTGCTTCTCGAGCCATCCGAACCAGTGGGGCCACCACGAGCCGGGGTGTTCCTGCGCGCCCTTGAACCAGGTCTCGTAGGCGCCCTCCGGCGGCCCGCCGGTCCAGTACTGGTACTTCACCTTGGCCGGAGGGTTGACCACGCCGGCGATATGCCCGGAGCCGGCCACGACGTAGTCGACCGGGCCACCGAAGCACTGCGAGCCGGTGAAGACGGACTTCGCCGGGGCGATGTGGTCCTCGCGGGTCGCGAGATTGTAGACCGGAATCCTGACCTTCTTCAGGTCGAGCATCTTGCCGCCGATCTTCATCTCGCCCTTCGAGAGCTTGTTCTCCAGATAGCAGTTGCGCAGGTAGAAGGAATGGTTCGCCGCCGGCATCCGGGTCGAGTCGGAGTTCCAGTAGAGCAGGTCGAACGGCGTCGGCGCCTTGCCCTTGAGGTAGTTGTTGACGGCATAGGACCAGATCAGGTCGTTGGGGCGCAGCATGTTGAAGGCGCCGGCCATGCGCGCGCCGTCGAGGTAGCCGCTCTTGGTCATCTGCTCCTCGACGGCGCGGATCTGGTCCTCGTCGACGAAGACGGAGAGCTCGCCGGCCTGCGAGAAATCGACCTGCGTCGTGAAGAAGGTCGCGCTGTCGATGCGCTTGTCCTTCATCGCGGCCATATAGGCCAGCGTCACGCCGAGCAGCGTGCCGCCGACGCAGTAGCCGATCGCGCTGACCTTCGTCTCGCCGGTCGCCTGTTCGATCGCATCGAGCGCCGAGAAGATGCCCTCGCGCATATAGCTCTCGAAATCCTTGGCGGCGTGGCGCTCGTCCGGGTTGACCCAGGAGATGCAGAACACGGTCAGCCCCTGCGCGACGCACCAGCGAATGAAGCTCTTCTCGGCGTTGAGATCGAGGATGTAGAACTTGTTGATCCAGGGCGGCACGATCAGGAGAGGGCGCTTCAGCACCGTCTCGGTCGACGGCGCGTACTGGATCAGCTCCATGATGTCGTCGCGGAAGATCACCTTGCCGGGCGTGGCGGCGATGTTGACGCCGATCCTGAAGGCGCCAGGGTCGGATTGCCGGATCTTGAGTTCGCCACCGCCGGCCTCGATGTCCTCGGCCAGCATCTTCATGCCGCGCACCAGGTTGTCGCCATTCTGCCGCAGCGTCTCGCGCAGCAGTTCGGGATTGGTCGCGACGAAGTTGGAGGGCGATAGCGCGCTGGCGATCTGCTTGACGTAGAAGCGCGCCTTCTCGCGGGTGTGCGGGTCAAGATCGTCGGCCTTGTCGACCATCGATTCGGCCCAGCGCGAGCCGATCAGATAGGCCTGCTTGACGAAGTCGAAGATCGGATGCGCCGACCAGTCCGGGTCGGCGAAGCGGGCGTCGCGCTGGTCGGGCTCGGCGACGGGTTTCGCCTCCTCGCCGCCGGCGCGCTTGAGCATGCTGCTCCAGAGTTCGAGGAAGTCGCCGGTGAGCGAGGCCTGCGCCTCGATGATCTTGCGCGGGTCGGAAACCCATTTCTCGGCGACTCGGCCGAGCGTCTTGACCATTTCGCTGGCCTCGTCGGCCTGGCCGCCCTTCGCCTCGCCGCGCTCGATCGGCTTGAGATAGGCGGCCGTCACCTTGCCGTACTCCTCGACGAGGCGGCCCATGTTCTGCGCGAACTGGTCGAAATCCGGCACCGGCGCCTCGGCTGAGGCGGCTGCATCTGCGGGCTTCTCGTCCGCTCGCCGGTTCATCGCGCTCTCCCCGTCGCAGTCTTCTGTGGGGATGCTGCTTGCTCCCCATTTTGGTCCTATTAAGGACGTAGCGGATATCGATTACAAAGAGAATTCCGCAACCTGCCGGATCACGCCATGCCGTTCGACCTGCCGACCAAAAAGCCGCTTGCGGCGCTGCTGCTTCTGGCGACGCTGGGCGTCGCCGCGGCCGGCTGTGCGGGCGAGGCGGGCAAGGTGGTGGCGGAAGCGGCCGGGATGGCGACGACGCCGCAGGAGTCCAAGCCCTTCGTCCAGGAAACCCGTCCGTCCGATCCCGCCTATATGCCGATCGGCCGGACTTTTCCGGTCGATCCGCTTTGCCAGGGGGATGGGCCGGCGCCTCCTCCCTTCGTTCCGGCCGGGCAGGCGGCCCATTTCACCTTCACACCCGAGAGCCGCAAACCCAACGAGGGCTGCAAGCCGAGGGCCGCCTTCAAGAAGATCGAGGCCGAGCTCGATGCCAAGCGCCTCTCCAACGAGGCGGCCGGCAATCAGGCCAAGTCGCTGGGTGCGACACCGCCGCCCAAGCCGGCCACGCTGCCGACCAACTGAGGGCAGAAGCCGCGGCAGCGCCGCGCAAGCATCGCTCTGCCATATTCGGCTCTGATTGAATCTTGCGTTTTTGGGACTGTCGTGACCAAAGATGCGGCGCGAGGCACCTGCGGCGCAACGATCTGAATCGGGCTCTGCGGAAGGCGGCGCCGGAAGAGGCCGGCGGCGCGCTTCGCTCTGTTTGGGATTTGGTTTGGGATTTGCCGGCTCCGGCGAAGGAACTGTTCGAAATGGCCGATTTTCACCGCATCAAGCGCCTGCCGCCCTATGTTTTCGAACAGGTCAACAAGATCAAGGCCGCCGAGCGCGCCAAGGGCGTCGACATCGTCGATCTCGGCATGGGCAATCCGGACCTGCCGGCCCCGAAGCATGTCATCGAGAAACTGGTCGAGACGGCGGGCAAGCCGCGCACCGACCGCTACTCCGCTTCCAAGGGCATCGGCGGCCTGCGTCGCGCCCAGGCGAATTATTACGAGCGCCGTTTCGGCGTGAAGCTCAACCCCGACACCCAGGTCGTCGCGACGCTGGGCTCCAAGGAGGGCTTCGCCAACATGGCGCAGGCCATCACGGGGCCGGGCGACGTCGTGCTGGTGCCCAATCCGAGCTACCCGATCCACGCCTTCGGTTTCCTGATGGCGGGCGGTGTCATCCGCTCGGTGCCGGCGGAGCCGACGCCGGCCTTCTTTCCGGCGCTGGAGCGGGCGATGATCCATTCGGTGCCGAAGCCGATCGCGCTCGTCACCTGCTACCCGGCGAACCCGACCGCCTATACCGCCTCGCTCGATTTCTACCGCGATCTCGTCGCCTTCGCGAAGAAGCACGAGCTGATCCTGCTCTCCGACCTCGCTTATGCCGAGGTCTATTTCGACGAGAACGACCCGCCGCCCTCGATGCTGCAGGTCCCGGGCGCAATGGACGTCACGGTCGAGTTCACCTCGATGTCGAAGACCTTCTCGATGGCGGGCTGGCGCATGGGCTTCGCTGTCGGCAACGAGCGGCTCCTGGCTGCTCTCGCGCGGGTGAAATCCTATCTCGACTACGGCGCCTACACCCCGATCCAGGTCGCGGCGGCAGCGGCCCTCAACGGCCCCGACGACTGCATCCGCGAGATGCGCGACATCTACCGCAAGCGCCGCGACGCGCTGGTCGAGAGTTTCGGCAAGGCGGGCTGGGAGTTCCCGGCGCCGAAAGCCTCGATGTTCGCCTGGGTGCCGATCCCGGAGAAGTTCCGCCATCTCGGCTCGCTCGAATTCTCGAAGCTGCTGATCGAGAAGGCCGAGGTCGCGGTCGCGCCCGGTATCGGCTTCGGCGAGCATGGCGACGACTATGTCCGCATCGCCATCGTCGAGAACGAGCAGCGCATCCGCCAGGCCGCCCGCAATGTCGGCCGCTTCCTCAAGACGGCGGATCACACGCTGCACAACGTCATCCAGATGCCGAAGGCAGGGTAGGGTATCAACCTCCGCCTGCAATCCTGAGAAGCGCGCACGAGACTGGACCGCGCCCTGAAAACATGGGAACCCCTCGCCACGGACAGCTTCGTCCGGTGAGGGGCTGCAGCGCGCGATGTTCAGCAAGGGCCGTCTGATCGGGGTCGGGGTCGGCCTGTTCGCGCTCATCTGCCTCGTCACCACCTATGACTATTCGCGCGGCCGCGTGCCGCAGACGGATTCGGCGCTCGTCGCCGAGGTGCTGGCGGCGACCACGGCGCGCGAATGCGGCCGTGACGCGACCGAGATCGTCGGGCGTCATATCCCGGTCGGTATCGACCAGGCAGCGGCCGAGAAGATCCTCGCGACGATCGCGATCGTCCCGCCGCGTCCCTGGTTCTGGACGCCCGCGATCGAGAATGCCACGACCTGGTCCGGCGACACGCTGGAGGCGCTGCACACGATCAAGGCCACGGCCTTCGGCACCAATCTGCTGCGCATCCATCTGACCTTCGCCGATGGAAAACTGAAGCGGCTGGCCGCCGAGGTGGTCTGCCGCTTCGGGTGAGCTTGAAAAAGGGCTTCGCCGTTGACTCGCAGGGGCCGCGCATGCGACGCCGCGCCCATGACAGTCGCGACCGCCCAGACCGCCTCCCAGCCCCTGCGAATCGGCCTTGCCGGCCTCGGAACGGTGGGCGCCTCTGTGCTGCGCATCCTGCGCCGGCAGGAGAATGCGCTGGCCGCACGCTGCGGCCGCGCCATCCGCGTCACCGCCGTCTCGGCCCGGGACCGCAACCGTGATCGCGGCGTCGACCTCGGCGGCCTGACCTGGTTCGACGATCCGGTCGCACTGGCGAAATCGGGCGAGATCGATTGCCTGGTCGAACTGATCGGCGGCTCGGACGGCCCGGCCAAGGCGGCCGTGGAGGCTGCGCTGACTGCCGGCAAATCCGTCGTCACGGCCAACAAGGCGCTGCTCGCCCATCACGGCATCGAACTCGCCACTCTGGCGGAAGAGAACGGCGCGGCGCTTGCCTTCGAGGCCTCGTCCGCCGGCGGCATCCCGGTCGTGAAGACCCTGCGCGAGGCGCTGGCCGGCAACAACGTCACGCGGCTCTATGGCATCCTGAACGGCACCTGCAACTACATCCTCTCGCGCATGGAGCTGGAGGGGCTGACCTTCGAGGCCTGCCTGAAGGACGCCCAGCGCCTCGGCTATGCCGAGGCCGACCCGACCTTCGATGTCGAGGGTTATGACACGGCTCACAAGCTCGCCATCCTGACCAGCCTCGCCTTCGGCACGAAGATCGACGCCGAAGCGATTCATGTCGAAGGCATTTCCTCGATCGCGCCGCTCGACCTGAAGATGGCTGACGAGCTCGGCTACCGGATCAAGCTGCTCGGCGTCGCGGAGCGGACCAAGACCGGCATCGAGCAGCGCGTCCATCCGACCATGGTGCCGAAATCCTCTGCCATCGCGCAGGTGATGGGCGTGCTCAACGCGGTCACCGTCGATGCCGATGCGGTCCGCGAACTCACCCTCGTCGGCCCCGGCGCCGGCGGCGACCCGACGGCGTCGGCCGTCGTCGCCGACATCGCCGATGTCGCGCGCGGCACGGCGGGGCTGCCCTTCGGCCTGCCGGTGGCGCGGCTCGAAACCGCGACACGCGCGCCGATGCAGCGTCATGAGGGCGGCTATTATGTCCGCCTCGCGGTTGCCGACCGGCCGGGTGCTGCGGCCGGCATCGCGACCCGCATGGCCGAGGCCGACATCTCGCTCGAGAGCATCGTTCAGCGGCGCTCCGCCGCCGCAGCGGCCCAGGATCCCGGCGGGCGCTCCGGCGCGCCGGTGCCGGTCGTGCTGATCACCTACGCCACCAGCGAAGCCGCGATCCGCGCGGCGCTCGACAAGGTGTCGGCCGACGGCCACATCGCCGAACCGCCGCAAGTCATCCGTATCGAACGGGAGTAGGCTGTCGGCCGCCACGCCGCGGCGACTGCCGATTGCCGAAACAAAGGGAACCGCTCATGTCCGACGATCTCCGCATTTCCTCCTCCCAGATCATCGAGCGCTATCTCTCGATGGAACTGGTGCGCGTCACCGAGCGCGCCGCGGTCTCGGCTGCGCGCCTGCGCGGTCACGGCAACGAGAAGGCGGCTGACCAGGCGGCGGTCGACGCGATGCGGCGCGAGCTGAACCGCCTGCCGATCGACGGTGAGATCGTCATCGGCGAGGGCGAGCGCGACGAGGCGCCGATGCTCTTCATCGGCGAGAAGGTCGGCACGCGTCAGGGGCCCCGGGTCCACATCGCCGTCGACCCGCTGGAAGGCACCACCCTCTGCGCCAAGGACATGCCCGATTCCATCGCGGTGATGGCGATGGCCGAGGCCGGCAAGCTCCTGAACGCGCCCGACGTCTACATGGACAAGATCGCGATCGGCCCGGGCTATGCGCGCGGTGTCGTCGATCTCGACGCTTCGGCGACCGACAACATCCACGCGCTCGCCAAGGCCAAGGGCGTCAAGCCGAGCGAGATCTCGACGCTGATCATGGACCGCCCGCGCCATGCCAAGCTGATCGAGGAGGTCCGCAAGACCGGCTGCTCGATCCGCCTCATCACCGATGGCGACGTCGCCGGCGTGATCTACTGCACCGAGCCGCACAAGACCGGCATCGATCTCTATCTCGGCATCGGCGGCGCGCCCGAGGGCGTGCTGGCGGCAGCGGCTCTGCGCTGCGTCGGCGGCCAGATGCAGGGCCGCCTCATCCTCGACACCGAGGAGAAGCGCGCCCGCGCCCTGACCATGGGCATTTCTGACCCGAACAAGAAATACAGCATGGAGGAGATGGCGTCCGGCGACACCATCGTCTGCGCGACCGGCGTCACCGATGGCGGCATGCTCAAGGGCGTGAAGTTCGGCCGCGACGTCATCGAGACGGAGACCATCGTCTACCGCTCGATCACCGGCACGGTGCGCCGCATCCATGGCGAACACCGCGACTTCGGCAAGTTCAAGCTCGACTGAGCCGCCGACGGCCGGGGCCGTCGCGCGCATGCAGCTTGCATTCCGATGGCCGGGCTCGTCCCGGCCATCGTCGTTTAGGCGGCTCTGCACCGGCCCGGTCGCGACCGGCCGGCGGCTGTCAAAAGACGATACGGCCAGCGCGATTTGCGCTATTCTGAGGCGGTCTCGTCGTAGGAGTGTGCCATGCGTCACGTCCTTCTGCTCGCAGCCGCCATCGCCCCCCTCGTCATCGTCAGCGCCCAGGACGCCGCCGCCCAGCGCGGGCGCGACGCCGCGGGAGGCACGTTCATTCCCGGCGGCGGGGGATGGCGCGGTGGCGGATGGCAAGGCGGCGGATGGCAAGGCGGCAGCGGAGCTTGGCGCGGCGGAGCCTGGGGAGGGTCGGGCTGGCGCGGCGGAGGACGGTATGGCGGCGGAGGATGGCGCGGCAGTTCTTGGCGCGGCAGTTCCTGGCACGGCAATTCCTGGCGCGGCAATTCCTGGCGTGGCGCAGGCTGGCATGGCGGGGGCTGGGGCCGGCCTTATGTCCGCTCCGGTTGGGGCTGGCGCCGGGGCTGGGGGCATCCCGGTTACTATCGCGGCTGGGATTCGGGCTGGGGCTGGGGTGCCGCCGGCCTTGTCGCGGGAGCGGCGATCGGCGCCGCAGCGGTCTCGCCCTATTACGCCGATCCCTATGTCTACCGTTACCGCGTCTACGCGGCGCCGGTCTCCGGCGCGATCGGCGGCTATTGTGCGACTCCGGTGCGGACCTGCCAGTTGATCGACCTCGCCGTGATCGGGGGTGGCTGCTCCTGCCGCGTGGCGGGTGGGCGCGCACGCGGAACCGTGGTCGGCCCCTGAGGGCGCGTCTCCGCCCGGTGCCTTATCCCTCGATCCCGTGCGGCAGTGTTCCTCCCGCCAGCGTGTGCTCGACGCAGCCATCGACATGGCGCGCCAGCACGGCGGCGGCCTGCGCCGTGTCGCGGCGCAGCGCGCAGTCGAGCAGGGTCTGGTGCTCCTGCGCTGCGATCTCGCCGCGGAAGATCACTGCCACCATCTGGTAGCGCAGATATTTGTCGTAGATCGCGGCATGCGTCTCCAGCAGCACCTGCGAGCCGCAGGCCGAGATCAGCGCATGGTGGAACTCCCAGTCATAGCGCTTCCAGAGTTCGGGCTCGCCGCGGTCGCGCGCCAGCATGCGCCGCTCCATCAAGGCGAGCTTGTGATGCGCTGCGACGACGCGTCCCTCCCATTCCATGTCGCCGGCCTCGAAGGACTGCGCCAGCGCGTGGCCTTCGAGCAGCAGGCGCATCGCCGCGATCTCGCGCAGATTCGTGGCCGAAACCGGCGTGACGACGAAGCCTTTCTGGCCTTCGGCCTCGATCAGCCCCTCCGATGCCAGGCGGTTGAGCAGTTCGCGGAGCGTGCTCACGCTCGCCCCGTAGCTCTCGCGCAGCACCTCGAGCTTGAGCTTCTGCCCCGGGGCGAGCCGCCCGAAGATGATGTCCGAGCGGATGCGCCGGTAGGCCGTCTCGCCGATCGAGGGGGGCGGTGGCGTGATGCTGAGCATGATCTGGCCTTGGATTGCAGTCTCCCACGCAGCCGGAACGACGGCTCCCGCAGCGAAGGAGGTCTCATCATAGCTGAACCCGCTGGTGGATCAATTCATATGGCAAAATACGAAACATCATATGAAATAAAAAATCCATGTTGCGCGTCGGCGGACTCGCGGCGATAGTGCGCCCCACAAGGCGGCGTCACAGTCCGCTTACAGGGGAGGTTCGTCATGGCTTTTGAAATCGACAGGCGTGCGCTGATCGCTGGCGGCGCGGCCGTTGCGGGGGCTGGTTTGAGCGGGCGCGCTTTGGCGCAGGCCAAGCCCAATCTGCGCTTCTCGGCGGTGTTCTCCGAGCAGGACATCCGCGCCGAGATGATGAAGCGCTTCGGCGATGCCATCAAAGAGGATTTCACGCTGCAGCCCTATTACGGCGGCAACCTGTTCAAGCAGGGCACCGAACTGGTCGCCATGCAGCGCAACAACCTCGAAATGGGCAACATCGCGCCGCAGGACGTCTCGAACCAGATTCCGGAATGGTCGATCGTGACCTCGGCCTATCTCTTCCGCGATGCCGACCACCTGAAGAAGGTCTTCGCCAGCGATGTCGGCGCCGATCTCAAAAAGGCCGCCGAGGACAAGCTCAACATCAAGATTCTCGGGCCGACCTATTTCGGCGCCCGTCAGGTCGGGTTGAAGCCCAAGAAGAAGATCATGACGCCCGCCGACATGGCCGGCATCAAGCTGCGCATGCCCGGCGGCGACGCCTGGCAGTTCCTCGGCCAGTCGATCGGCGCCAACCCGACGCCGATGGCCTATGCCGAGGTCTATACCGGCCTGCAGAGCGGCGCGATCGACGGCCAGGACAACCCGCTGCCTAACGTCCAGAACATGAAGTTCTACGAGGTCTCCTCGCAGATCGTGCTGACCTCGCATCTCGTCGGCTTCGACCTGCTCTGCGTCACCGACCGGATCTGGAAGGCGATGTCGCCGCAGAAGCAGGCTGCCTTCCAGGCCGCGGCCGATGCCGCCATGGACTGGAGCGCCAAGCAGCATCTCGACAAGGAAAAGGAACTGGTCGACTTCTTCAAGAAGCAGGGGCTCGAGGTCTACACGCCCGATGTCGCCGCCTTCCGCGACTTCGCCCAGAAGAAGTATCTCGCCTCCGATCTCGCCAAGAGCTGGAAGCCCGGCATGGTCGAGAAGATCAACGCGCTCTGAGGCGTTCGGAGCGGGGAGGGCTTGGGTGTGACGGATCGGTTGAAGGGGCTCGGCGGGTGGTTGTCCCGCCGCGCCGAGAATGTTCTGGTGCTGATGCTCGGCGGCATGTTCGCCGTCTTCATCCTCCAGATCGTCTTCCGCTACCTGCTCAACCTGCCGATCGGCTGGACGCATGAGATCAGCGTGATCCTCTGGCTCTGGATCGTGCTGTTCGGGTCCGCCTTCGTCACGCGCGAAAGCGAGGAAATCCGCTTCGACATTATCTATGGCGCGGTCGGTGCCCGCGCCCGGCGGGTGATGGCGGTGGTCACGGCCGCCGCTCTGGTCGTGCTCTACACCATCTCGCTGCCGGCGATGGTCGACTACGTCTCCTTCATGAAGGTCGAGCGCACGGCCTATCTGAAGCTGCCGTTCAACTGGGTCTATGCGATCTATCTCGCCTTCGCCGTGGCGGCCATCTGCCGCTATCTATGGCTCGGCTGGCAGGCGCTGCGCGGAACCGCGCCGGAGGCCTTCGATCCGACCAAGGCGGGATCGGGCGTATGACCAGCCCGTTCTCGCTCTGCATCCTCGCGATCGTCACGCTGTCGTTGCTCGGCCTGCCGATCGGCCACGCCATGATCGCGGGCTCGATCTTCTACCTTTTGCTCGCAGGCCAGGATCTCAGCATCGCCGCCGAGCAGCTGCTCAACGGCATGTATACGAACTACGTCATCCTCGCGGTGCCGCTCTTCATCCTCGCCGCCGAGCTGATGAACATCGGCTCGATGACGGAGCGGCTGCTGCGCTTCTGCGACGCGCTGGTCGGGCGTTTCCGGGGCGGGCTGGCCCAGGTCAACATCGTCCAGAGCGTGATCTTCGCCGGCATGTCGGGCTCGGCCATCGCCGATGCCGCCGGCACCGGGCGCATGATGCAGGCGATGATGACCAAGGACGGCAAGTACCCGCCGAGCTTCGCCGCGGCGCTGACGGCCGTCTCCTCGGTGATCGGGCCGATCATCCCGCCCTCGATCCCGATGGTGCTCTACGCCCTGGTCTCGGATGCCTCGATCGGCTTCCTCTTTCTCGCCGGCGTCGTGCCCGGCCTGCTGATGGCCGGCGTCCAGATGGGCATCGTCGGCTTCACCGCCAAGAAGCGGAACTTCCCGGTCGAGCCGCCGATTCCGCTGCGCGAATGGCCGGGCATCACCTGGCGCGCCTTTCCGGCGCTGATGATGCCGGTCGTACTGCTCGGCGGCATCTATGGCGGCGCGACGACGCCGACCGAGGCGGCTGCGGTCGCGGCAGCCTATGCGCTGGCGGTCTCGGCGCTGCTCTATCGCAGCGTGTCGCTGGGGGCCTTCTACAGCTCGCTCGCCTACAGCGCCCGCACGACGGCCTCGATCGGCATGCTCATCGCCGGGGCGCTGGTGTTCAATTATGTCGTGACGATCGAGAACATCCCCGAGAGCCTCAAGGTGCTGCTCTCGGGCTGGAACCTGTCCCCGATCGGCTTCCTGCTGCTCGTCAACGCTGTCCTGCTGGTCCTCGGCTGCCTGCTGGAGGGCACCGCGATCCTTCTTATCGTCGTGCCGGTCTTCATTCCGACGGCCAAGGCGCTCGGCATCGACATGGTGCATTTCGGCGTCGTCGTGGTGGTCAACATCATGCTCGGGCTGATCACGCCGCCCTATGGGCTGCTGCTCTTCATCATGAACAACATCACCGGCGTGCCGCTCAGGGACATCGTGCGGGAATGCATGCCGTTCCTCTTCGCGATGATCGCCGCCTTGGCGCTGATCACCTTCATGCCGGGCCTCGTCCTCTGGCTGCCGCGCCTGATGGGCTATCCGGGCTGATCGGCGGAATCCAAACACATCACAGGTGCTCTCGTGACCAAGCCGATCTACGTCCTCAACGGCCCGAACCTGAACCGCCTCGGCACGCGCGAGCCGCATCTCTACGGCTCGACGACGCTCGCGGAGGTCGAGGCGATGTGCCGGGAGGCTGCCGGCGACGCTCCCCTGGAGTTCCGCCAGTCGAACCGCGAATACGAGCTGATCGACTGGATTCACGAGGCGATCGACGGCGGCTGCGCCATCGTGATCAACCCCGCCGCCTTCACCTTCACCTCGATGGCGATCCTCGACGCGCTCAAGATGTTCTCCGGCCCGATCATCGAGCTGCACATCACCAACATCCATCGCCGCGAGCCGATCTATCACCGCTCCTATGTCTCGCTGGCCGCGACCGCGATCATCGCCGGGCTCGGCGCGCAGGGCTATGCGGTCGCTGTCCGATCGGTGCGCGATCTGGTTCGCGCCAGCGCGGCCTGACGCCGCAGAACCGCCCCGCGCCCGGTATCCCGCAACGCCACGGTTGACGAATGGGTGCGCCTGCGCGACGCCCTCTGCCCATGAGTCTCGAACCACCCCGCGCCTTTCTCGGCGTCACCCGCTCCGCACTGGGCCGGCCCTGGCGCGACCGGCTCGATGCCGCGGGCCTGGGCCGCGCCGAGGCGCTGTCGCAGCTCGAGGGCATCCCCGACATCCTCGCCCGGCTGCTGGCGGGGCGCGGCGTCGAGCCCAACCAGGCCGCGCTCTATCTCGAACCGAAGCTGCGCGATCTCCTGCCCGATCCCGGCACGTTGATCGACATGGGCCCGGCCGCGGCCCGCCTCGCAAGGGCGGTCGCGACGCGCGAGCAGGTCGCGATCTTCGGCGACTACGATGTCGACGGTGCCTGCTCCGCGGCGCTGCTGGCGGGTTTCCTGACGCAGGCCGGCGCCCACCCGCGCATCCATATCCCCGACCGGCTGATCGAGGGCTATGGCCCCAACAGCGAGGCGATCCGCCAGCTCGCGGCCGAGGGCGCGACATTGCTCGTCACCGTCGATTGCGGCACGACGAGCCATGAGCCGCTGGCGGAGGCGAAACGGCTCGGGCTCGACGTCGTCGTGCTCGACCATCACCAGGCGCCGGAGCGGCTGCCGGAGGTCGAGGCGCTGGTCAATCCGAACCGCCAGGACGATCTCTCGGGGCTGGGCCATCTCTGTGCCGCCGGCGTCGTCTTCCTGGCGCTGGTCGCGACGCGGGCCGAACTCCGCCGCCAGGGCGTCTGGGCGGCACGCGGCAGCGAGCCCGATCTGCTCGCCGCGCTCGATCTCGTGGCGCTGGCGACGGTGGCCGATGTCGTGCCGCTTCGCGGCCTCAACCGCGCCTTCGTCCGCCAGGGCCTCGCCATGCTGCGCGGCCGCGCCCGGCCGGGGCTGGCGGCGCTGATGGACGTTGCCGGGCTCGACGGGCCGGTGCAGCCCTGGCATCTCGGCTTCCTGCTCGGCCCGCGCATCAATGCCGGCGGCCGCATCGGCGACGCAGGCCTGGGCGCGCGCCTCCTGCTGACCGATGACGAGATCGAGGCACGCGGTATCGCCGCCGAACTCAATCGCCTCAACCAGGAGCGGCAGGAGATCGAGCGTCAGGCCGTGCTGGAGGCGACCTCGCAGGCCGAGCATGCCCTGATGCGCGATGCCGGCCTACCCGTCCTGCTCGCGGGCGCGGCCGATTGGCATCCCGGCATCGTTGGCCTCGTCGCGGCGCGGCTGAAGGAGCGTTTCCGCCGGCCGGCCTTCGCGCTGGCCCTGAACGGGGAGGGCGGTGCGACTGGCTCCGGCCGCTCTGTCGCCGGCGTCGATCTCGGCCGTGCCGTTCGTGCTGCCGTCGAGGCCGGGCTCGCGGTCAAGGGTGGCGGACACGCCATGGCGGCCGGCGTCACGCTGGCGGCCGGGCAGGGCCCGGCCTTCCACGCCTTCCTGATCGAGCGCCTCGCCGCCGAAGTCGGAACTGCCAGCGAATCCGAGGCGCTGCTGGTCGATGCCGCCCTCAGCGCCGGCGGCGCCACGCCGCGTCTGCTCGCCGAGATCGACAAGGCCGGCCCTTTTGGTGCCGGCAGCCCCGAGCCGGTCTTCGTTTTCCCCGCCCACCGCTTGACCGATGCGGTCGAGATCGGCAGCGGCGGGCATGTCCGCGTCAAGCTCAGGAGCGGCGACGGCGCGACGGTCGGCGGCATCGCCTTCCGTGTCGCGCAGGAGCCGCTCGGCCGGGCCCTGCTGGCGGCGCGGGGCGAGAGCGTCCATCTCGCCGCGACCCTGACCCTCAATCGCTGGGGCGGCAATGAGACGGCCGAACTGCGCGTCCTCGACCTGGCGCGGCCGGCGTGAACGGCCGATGCCGACAGGGCACGGTCGGGATGGCGGCCGTTCCGGCAATTGACCACAGGAACCGGAAACTCACGGCTTGCAGAGCGGCAAGCCTGCCACTATACCTCGCCCCGCTTCGCCACGGGCCCCAGCGGTTCGGAAGCCTGCGACCTTCGTCTATCGGTTAGGACACCAGCCTTTCACGCTGGGGAGACGGGTTCGACTCCCGTAGGTCGCGCCACTTATGTGGCTAAGTCGTTGAGTTTTAACGAAATTTCTGACAGAAAAAGAGTCGAAATCGGCTCTGGTAGGTTCCTTGGTAGGAATGCTGGTATGAATCAGCGCCGAACGAGGTGCTGATGCGCCGCTCTTCAACCTTCGGAATGTTGTATCTCGTGAAGCGCCCTGAGGGCGGTTTCAGCTACATCCGCGATCTGCCTGCTCGGGTCGCGGCGACGCTGTCTGGCGAGCTCGCGCTGTCATGGACGGCTGAACGCCGCAAAGTCGGCGGACGGTCCGTTTTGAAGATCGCGCTCGGGACGAGCAGCGGTGCCTGGGCACGCCACCGTTGGCTGGAGATGCATCCTCAAATCGAGCACCTGATTGGCTTCGCCAAGGACAGCATTCAACGCTGCAGTTCCCGCCCTTCACGCGTGACGAGGCTCCAGTTGCTGCCTGCCGACGCGATCCGAGCCGTCGCCGACCGCGTGTACCAGGAGATCCTCGCCGCCGATGACGCGGAGGCCTTCACCTCGGCCTGAACCAGAGGGGAAGGCGCCACGTCATGGGCGGCCGAAGGTCCCTGCGTCGCGCCCTGGCAACGCCAACGTCGCAATGAAGCAGACCGTGAGCATGAGGGCAGACCCGCCGAGGCAGGCCGACAAGCCGCCCGCCTGATAGAGCAGTCCCGAGAGAAGCGTGCCTCCGAAGCGCCCCAACGCGTTGGCTGCGTAGTAGAAGCCGACGTCTTCTGCCGATTTCTCCGAACCGGCATAGGCCAGGATCAGATAGGAGTGGAGCGAGGAGTTCACGGCGAAGGCGAATCCGAACAGGCATAGCCCGACGACGAGAACACGATCCGGCCGCAGGCCGGACCCGCTGGCGAGCATGGCCGTGATGGCGACCGGCACGAGGGCCAGGCCGAGCGACCAGAGCCGTGCGGCCGGTACCTCGGCCGACAACCCGTCGGAGCTTCGCCTGACGAAGGCCGGCGCGGCGGCCTGCACGAGTCCGTATCCGATGGTCCAGAGTGCCAGGAATGTGCCGACCATCGTGAAGGTCCAGCCCGATGCGTAGAGGAAGACCGGCACGCCGACGACGAACCAGATGTCCCTGGCTCCGAACAGCGCGACGCGCGCGAGCGCCAGAAGGTTGACGCCCCGGCTCTTGGCGAACAGCTCGCGGGTGTTCTTGCTGGCCTTGGCCTTGCCGAGCATCGGCGGTAGTGACGTGACGACGCCCAGCAGGATCAGCGCGAGCAGGGCCGCCATGGTCCAGAGCGCTACCCTGAACCCCAGCGACTCCAGAAGCAGCCCGCCCAGGAAGAAGCCGATGCCTTTCATCGCGTTTTTCGAGCCCGTGAACCAGGCGACCCAGCGGAACAGGCGGCCCTCCGAGTCCTCTGCCTTCGCGGCAGCCTCGGCCAGCTTGATCGCCGATTTCGAGGCCGTCTTGGTCAGGTCCTTGGCCACGCCGCAGACCCCTTGAGCCATCACGACCCATGCCACCGAGGCCGCAGCAGTCCAGCTTGGCGACAAGCCCGAGAGCAGGGCGAAGCCGAGGATTTGGATGGAGAGCCCGATGGCGAGCATCCGCGTGATGCCGTAGCGCGCCGCGAGCCAGCCGCCGATCAGGTTGGCGGCGATGCCGGCCGCCTCGTAGAGCAGAAACAGGAAGGCGAGTGTGAAGGGCGAGTAGCCGAGCCGGAAGAAGTGCAGCAGCACGAGCATGCGCAGCGCGCCGTCCGTCAGAGTGAAGCCCCAATAGGCGGCTGTGACGATGGCGTAGTTGCGCGTGCCCCGGCTGGCGGCGGAATTCTGCACCGCCTCAGATCCCGGCCTGTTCGAGATGGCAGGCGAGGTCGACCATGCGGCAGGCATAGCCCATCTCGTTGTCGTACCAGGCGTAGACCTTCAGCATCGTCCCGTCGGTGATGAGTGTCGAAAGCCCGTCGACGATCGCAGAACGCGTGTCGCGCTGGTAGTCGATCGAGACCAAGGGCCTCGGCTCGAAGCCGAGGATGCCGGCGAGGGGCCCCTTGGCCGCGGCCTCGAACAGGGCGTTCACCTCGGCAGCCGTCGTCGGCTGCTCCAATTCGAAGACGCAGTCGGTCAGGGAGGCATTGAGCACAGGCGCGCGCACGGCGTGGCCGTCGAGCTTGCCCTTCAGCTCGGGGTAGATCAGCGCAATCGCGGTCGCGCTTCCCGTCGTCGTCGGCTGCAAGGAGAGCATCGCGGAGCGTGCCCGGCGCAGGTCCTTATGGGGTGCATCGACGACGACGTTCGTGTTGGTCGGATCATGGATCGTGGTGATCTGTCCGTGCCGTATTCTCAGGTTCTCGTGCACGACCTTCACCACCGGCGCCAGACAGTTGGTGGTGCATGAGGCGGCCGTGACGATCGGGTGCCTGGCAGGGTCGTACAGGTGCTCGTTGATGCCGATGACGACGTTCAGGACCGACACATCCTTGACCGGCGCGGCCACGATGACGCGTTTGGCGCCACGCTTGAGATGGCCCTCGATCGCAGCCGGCGTCAGGAACTTGCCGGTACATTCCAGCACGACGTCGACGCCGAGGTCTCCCCACGGGACGTCGCCCGGCGCGGCCTCGGCGGTGAACCTCATCCGCCGATGGTCGATCCGGATG
This sequence comes from Bosea sp. 124, assembly GCF_003046175.1. Lineage (NCBI taxonomy): Bacteria > Pseudomonadati > Pseudomonadota > Alphaproteobacteria > Hyphomicrobiales > Alloboseaceae > Allobosea > Allobosea sp. 124. Next base: position 5,331,846 of record NZ_PZZM01000001.1, on the reverse strand, counting down.
GAGTTCTCGCCTTCGTGGCCGACATCGGCTCGCCAGCGCCCCTGCATGCTGTCGAATTCGAGCAGATGGGCGGTCGCTGCCGCCCCGCCCTTGATCTCGTTGAGATGAACGACGTCGAGCCGGTTGCCGGCACGCGGATCATCGCTCTGCCGTTGGACCGCGCCGAGCGCCGCCCGCAGAGCCAGGCGCCCAATGCGCCCCATGCCGTTGATACCGACCCGCATGATCCCCGCTCCATCCGATGCTGCTGGACCGTCCATCACCCGGATGAAGGCAATATGTCAATATGTCGGTTTACTTCGACATATTGATAGGGCAGTTTATATGTCGACATCAACCGACACGACGAGGTCGATTCATGAAAACGGCTCCCCTCAAGGTCCTTTTCGTCTGCAAGGGCAACCACGCGCGCTCGATCATGGCGGAAGCCATCATGCGGCGGCTCGCTGGTGACAAGTTCACCGTGTTCAGCGCCGGCAGCCAGCCACGCTCGGAGGTCAGCCCCTTCGTCGTCAGGCTTCTGACATCTCTGAACTACGATCTGACCGGCCTTTACCCCAAGAGCTGGAACGAATTCGCGCAACCCGGCTCTTCTGAACTGGACTTCGTCTTCACGCTGTCGGAAACCGCCGCCAATGCCGTGCCTCCGGCCTGGCCCGGCAACCCGATGCTGGCGCTCTGGACGCTGCCCGATCCCGCCGCCTTCGAAGGCGAGGATGTGCAGAAGGCGCTTGCCTTCGCGGACGCCTACCGCATGCTCAACAACCGGATTTCGATCTTCTCGAGCTTGCCGCTCGCGACGCTGCACGGCATGGCGCTACAGCACCGGCTCGACTCAATCGGGAAGGACCTGGGCAGGAAGGATGATGCAGCGTGACGCCAAGATTGGACGCATCGAGATTGGAGGCATCGAGGTTGGACTCTCCGGAGGCCGTGGCGCTGCTCGCCGCGTTGGCGCAGCCGACGCGGCTGGAGATTTTCCGCTTGCTGATGCGGTATCGGCCGCATGGTCTGGCGGCCGGCGATATCGGTCGCCTGCTTGCTGTCGCGCACAACACCCTCTCCACGCATCTGGGGGCGCTGGAGCAGGTCGGCCTGTTGATATCACGCCGCGAGGGGAGGCACGTCATCTTCGCGGCTCAGGCCTCTCGCGCCAACGCCCTCCTGGCGTTCCTGTCGGATGCCTGCTGCACTGAAAGGCCGGTAGAATGCGAGAATATGGCCGCAGCCATTCCAGCACGGCGCGAGTTCGTCGTCAGTGATAGGCCGCTGCGCGTGCTCGTCGTCTGCACTGGCAACTCGGCCCGCTCGATCATGGCTGAGGCTGTCCTCAATAGAGAAGGCCTCGGGCGGATTCTGGCCTTCTCGGCGGGGAGCCGCCCGCAGGAAGCGCCGCATCCGCTAGCCCTCGGCCTGCTGGACGATCTCGGCTACGACATCGCGGCGATGCGATCGAAGTCCTGGGACGAGTTCCTTGGTTCCGATGCGCCCGAACTCGATCTTGTCATCACGGTCTGCGACGATGCCGCGGAAGGGGATTGCCCGGCATTCTCCGGCGTCCCGATGCGGGTGCACTGGGGCCTGGATGATCCGGCTGCCGTGTCGGGTCCACAAGCCGCCAGGCGCGCTGCCTTCCTCCAGAGCTATCGAGATTCGACGGCGCGCGTCACCGCCTTCGTCAACCTGCCGTTCGAACAGATGAGGCTCGCCGAGCTCGAGCCCGTACTGAAGGCGATCGGCCGCATGGACGGGGCCACCGACAGGTCGCTGGAGCGGGCCGCGTGACGATCAAGGCCGCCGCGACCGATGTGGTGATCTCACAAAGCCGACCAAGAGTGTCCGCCAGAACATGGTCTACGGTCTCATCGAGTGGCGCATCGTAACCGAAGATGCCGGTTGGATCGAGGCCGGTCCGCTCAAACCGCTGTGATGCCGAGTCTGGGATCGAGATCGAACTCGGCGGCGAAGTAGTCGATCGCGGCGCGCACCTTCGGGGGAAGGAAGCGGCGGGAGGGGTAGACGGCGCTGATCGGTTGTGGCGGAGGCTCGAAGTCGCGCAGCAGAACCACCAGCCTGCCGTTCTCGATCTCGCCGTCGATAAAATGCCAGATCGGCGTATAGCCGATGCCGAGCCCCTGCAGGACGCAGGCGCGCACGGCTTCCGTGTTGTTGACATGGACCGGACCGGCGACCGCCACCGAGATCTGTCCTTCCGAAGAGGCGAAGTGCCAGCGCGCGCCGGTCAGCAGGCGATCGTAGACGATGCAGTCATGTCCGGCGAGGTCCGCGGGATGCCGGGGAGCGTCATGGCAGGCGAGGTACTCCGGCGTCGCGACCAGGACCCGGCGCGAGGTCGCGATCCGGCGTGAAATCAGCGAGGCGTCCGTCGTTTCGCCGACGCGGATGGCGAGATCGATGCCCTCCTCGACCAGATCGGAGAAGCCGTCGTTCATCGTCAGCGCGATCTCGATGTCGGGGTAGCGGGCCCGGAAACGCGGCAAGCGCGGGATCACGTGCAGTCGCCCGAAGACTCCGGCGCAGGCGAGGCGCAGCGTTCCCGACGGCTTGCCCTTGCGCCGCCCGACGGCGCTTTCGGCCTCGGCGGCGGCTTCCACCGTGCGCTGCGCATGGTCGTAGAACACGCGTCCATCATCGGTCAGCGTCAGCGCCCGGGTCGTTCGCTGGAACAGCAGGCAGCCGAGATGGTCCTCCAGCAGCGCGATCTGGCGCGAGACGGTCGGTTGCGAGGAATTCAGCTCGCGCGCGACCGCCGTAAAGGAACCGGCCTCGACGGTGCGGATGAAGGTTCGGAAGAGCGCAAGCATGTCGGACATTCATCCACGATACGTATGAACGCCATCCAATCAAGGCGCGTTGTCGCGCCAACCTGAATGGCGCATCTGTCTCTCCACGGACGGCAACACGCCGCCAGCGCATTCAAGGAGAGATCCCGATGACCACGATCAACGTCCCCACCCGCGAAGACGTCACCCCCGCCAACCAGCAGATCTTCGACCAGCTCAAGGGCAAGCTCGGCTTCGTGCCGAACCTCTATGCCACGCTCGCCCATTCCGAGCAGGCGCTCGGCAGCTACCTCGCCTTCCAGAACGCGAAATCGAGCATCACGGGCAAGGCCCGCGAGGTGGTCAACCTTGCCGTCAGCCAGGTCAATGAGTGCGAATACTGCCTTGCCGCCCACACGGTGATCGGCGGCATGGTCGGCTTCACGCCCGACCAGATCCTGGAGATCCGCTCGGGCCGCGCTTCCTTCGACGCCAGGCTCGACGCGCTCGCCCGCCTCGCCCGCGACGTCACCGAACGCCGTGGTCACGCCGACCCGGAACTGGTCGACGCCTTCCTCGCCGCCGGCTGGACGCAGGAGAACCTCGTCGATGCGATCGTCGTGGTCGGCGACAAGACCGTGACCAACTACCTGCACGCGACCACCAGAATCCCGGTCGATTTTCCCGCCGCTCCCGAGCTGAAGCCGCGCCGCGCCGCCGCCGAGTGACTGCAACAGCCGAGAGCCGGGCCTTGCGGCCGGCTCCCTTGCCCCACCCCGCACACAGGATCAGGACCATGCCTCTCCAACCCGAACTCGATGCCTTCCGCGCCGGCTGGGAAACCCGCGTCGGCGAAACGGCAGCCCGGCTGATCGCCGGTGATATCGTGGACCTGCGAGCCTCCGGCATTCTCGATCACGCTGCGAAAGCAGGCGACCGGATGCCTGCCACGGCGAAGCTGCGCGACGCTCATGGCCGACCCTTCGATCTCGCCGGGCTGGTCAAGACGAAGCCCGTCATCGTCGCCTTCTACCGCGGCGGCTGGTGTCCGTACTGCAATCTCGAACTGCGCGCCTATCAGGCGATGCTCGCCGACATCCACGCGGCCGGGGCGGAGCTCGTCGCCGTTTCGCCCGAGCGGCCCGACCACTCGCTGACGACGGCCGAGAAGAACGATCTCGCTTTCGCCGTTCTCTCCGACATCGGCGGCGAACTCGCCTCCGCGCTCGGTATCCGCTTCATGCTCTCGGATGCGGTGCGCCCGTTCTATGAGAAGGCCGGGCACGCGCTCCCCGAGCACAATGGCGACGGAACCTGGGCGCTGCCGATGCCGGCGACCTTCGTGGTCGCGAAAGGCGGCCTGATCGCCGCGGCCTTCATCGAGCCGGACTACCGCAAGCGCCTCGACCCGTCCGACGCTTTCGCCGCTCTCGGCAAGGTGAAGGCCGCCTGAAACCGGCGCGCCGGAGGAAGCCGCCTCGCGGTTTCGCTCCCATCGGAAGGACGCTCCCATGAACAAGGTCGCCATCGTCATCTATGCGAAGCTCGAGGGTGCCGGCGCGTCGATGGTGTCGAGTCGATACTCAAGGCAGTCGCTACAGGCGGCCATTTTTCACTCGCTCGATTGGCAAAGAGCCGCGTGACGTAGAGCTTCGTCTCAGCGAACCGCGTCCGCGCGACGAAACGCCGCCGGGATCTCGTCGCGCGGATGGTCCAGCCGCCGGCAAGCCTGCGAAAACTGGGGCGTCACGCCTCTGACCGGACGGTTACAAGAGCGTTGTGCGCGTGAGCGGCTTGATTTGCGGTTGTTCGGGCTCGATCCTATGCGCCGCCGCGCGCGCCTTCGTTGACGTCATTGGAGCCTCGGCCCGAAAAGTGGAATGCGGTTTTCGGGAAAAGCCGATGCCCTAGCCCGGCTGGAGCTGGAGTCAGAGCAGGTCCGGCAGTCGCCCGAGTTCAGCCGCGTCGAGATCGGACACGGCGGCATAGGTCACGCCGTTTCGGGTCCAGCTCAGCAAATTATAGCCTTTCCGCACGGTCAGGGCAGGGGCGGTGTCGGGCGTGTCCGGCGCGCCCCAGGCGAAGACATTGATGAGATGCAGCCGCCGCTTGTAGACCAGCGCGCCGACGCGCCGACCCGCGATGCTGTCGAGCCGGCCGCCGAGCAGGGGATAGCCTTCCGCGGTCAGATCGCGCACCTCGGGCGAGAAATCGACCTTGCCGGCGAACCATGGCTTGACCGTGTGTGAATCCGACGACGCAACCTGGATCGGGCTGTCCTGCATCAGCGAGCGCAGATGGGCCGAAAGCAGATCGCGCGAGAGCAGGCTCGCGCGGTCTGCTCCGGTCACGAACGACCACGTTGCCAGCGAGGACAGCAGGCAAGCCATCAGAAGGACGGCGGCCTGCTGCAGGAAGCGGGGTGCGGTCGACCGTGGCGGCATCCCTCTGACCGCCGGCTGCGGCGGCGGAGCCCGTCGCACCGCTGTCGGGTTGGGCTCGCCCGATGCCCGCGCCAGGGTCTGCTGCAGTCGCGACGACAGCCCTGTCGGCATCGGCTCGCGGCCGAGTCCGGACACCATGACACTGGTCTCGCGCAACGCGGCGACGAGCGCCGCGCATTCGGGGCATCCGGCAATGTGCCGCGCGACTGTTGCGCGATCTGCCTCGGACAATTCTCCGTCGAGATAGGCGCCGAGCCGGTCACGGGGCTGGTCACAGGGCATGGGAGCGATCCTTCCCGATCTTGCGGGCGAGCGACTGGTGCAGCAGGTTCCGGCCACGCGAGAGCCGCGACATCACCGTGCCGACGACCGTGCCGGTGATCTCGGCGATCTCGCGATAGCCGAGCCCTTCGATCTCGCGCAGCACCATGACTTCGCGGAATGCCGCCGGCAGCTCCGCCAGGGCCATGCGGACGAGATCGCGCTCGGCCTCGCCGATCATGATGTCCTCTGCCGAGGGCGTATCCGATGCGATCTTGGTCTGGGCGCCGTTCTCAGGCTCGAGCCCGGGCAGGCTTGCATCGAGAGAAATCACATTGGCGGCGCGCCGGCGCGTGTTGAGCATGCGGTAGGCCGTGTTGCGCAGGATGGCGAAGAGCCAGGGTCGGATGTCCTCGCCTCGAAAGCTCTCGAAGGCGCGAAAGGCGCGGAGATAGGCCTCCTGAACCGCGTCTTCCGCATCCGGCCGCGAACGCAGCAGCCAGAACGCAAGATTGTAGGCCGCCTCCTGATGAGGCAGCGCCAACTGCTCGAAGCGCTTGGCGGAGGACATGGTGCAGGAAGACCCGGTCGAAGAGTATCCGAGGTTGGACGAGGCGGCCGCAGGTTAGCGGTTGCCTTGCATGATCCCGATCACGTCCGGTTTATTCCCGCGTTCTTTTCCGTGATCGCCGGAATAAATCGCGCGGCTTGCGCATCCCGGACTGTGCGAGGCCGCTGTGGCCCTCGCTGTCAGGCATCCGGGAGTTCTCGATGACCCATCTTTCACGCCGCGACGCCCTCGTCGCAGGTTCGCTTGCCGCGGCTTTCGGGCTGGCGAAACCGTTGGACTGGATTGCGCCGGCACAGGCGCAGACCATCCCCGATCCGGCCGTTGGTTTCCGCCGCTACAAGGTCGGCACGATCGAGGTGACGGCGCTCTATGACGGCATCTGGGAGAAGCCGCACGATCCCGCCTTCATCAGGAATGCCTCGATCGAGGAGACCAGGGAGGCGCTGGCCAAGGCCGGCCAGACCACGGCCTTCATGCCGATTCCGCTGACCGTCGTCGTTCTCAAGATCGGCGACCGCTATGTCATGGTCGATGCCGGCTCGGGCGCCGGGCAATGGCAGCCGACCGCCACGAAGCTGATGAGCAACATGGCGGCTGCGGGCATCGACCCCGCCAGGATCGACACCATCCTGATCTCGCACTTCCACCCGGACCATATCTTCGGCCTGATGAATCGCGGCACCAGCGCGCCGGTGTTCCCCAATGCCGAGATCGTCGTGACCGCCACCGAGTACAAATGGTGGACCGAGCCCGGCCGCGTCGAGAAGCTGCCGGATGCGCGCAAGCCACTGGGCCAGCGCATCAACGCCGTGTTTCCGGGCTGGAAGAACTTCAAACTCGTCGATGGCGAGCCGGAGGTCGCGCCGGGCGTGCGGCTCGTCAAGGCGCCGGGCCATACGCCGGGCCACGCCGCCTTCCATGTCAGCTCTGGAAACCAGCAGCTCATGATCTCGAACGACGTTGCCTATGTTCCGGCGTTGCTCGCGCCGCATCCCGACTGGCAGGGCAGCTATGATCAGGACAGCGTCACGGCTGTCGATACGCGCCGCAAGCTGATCGACCGTGTCATCGCCGAGAAGATGGCGATATGCGGCGCGCATTTCCCGTTCCCGGGCAGCGGCGTCTTCGCCAAGGACGGCGCCGGATACGGCTTCACCCCCACCGCGATCTGACCTCGAACGGGCCGCCGCACGCCGCAGCCGCTTGTTCAGCCATCTTTCGTCAAGGAGACAATCATGATCCTCAAACTTGCTCTCGCTGCCTTTGCCACCGTGTTTGCGCTTTCGACCGCCGCCCTCGCGGTGGATACCACGCCGACGAAGGGCGCGCCCGATCTCACAGCCGTGAGGGCGGCGATCAAGGCCAGGGATTTCAAGGTCGCGATCGTCGATCTCAACCGCATGGTCGACGCCGGCGTCCAGCATGCCGACGTCTACAACCTGCTTGGTTTTTCGCTGCGCAAGAGCGGCGACCAGAAGGCGGCGTCGACCTATTATCGCAAGGCGCTCGACTTCGATCCCAACCACAAGGGCGCGCTCGAATATCAGGGCGAGCTCTATGTCGAGACCGGCGAGTTCGCCAAGGCGCGCATCAATCTTGCCGCTCTGGAGAAGCTCTGCCCGTCGGGCTGCGAGGAACGCGAGGATCTGGAAAAGGCCCTCGCCCGGCGCCCAGGACCAACTGACGCGCCCAACACCCACTGAGGCGCCCAAGACCGACCGGCGCGGCACATCACGCCAACAGAGAGCCGGCCTCGCTGGCTCTTCACGGCGCCGAGGACAAAGACGATGATGATCTCGAAAACGTCCGACGCCGCCGCTCTGCTCGGGCGCCTGCTGATCGCGCTGCTGTTTCTCCACGAAGGCTGGATCAAGCTCACCCATATCGGCATATCGATGGCTTATATGAGCAGCTTCGGCGTTCCGGGCTGGCTGCTGCTGCCGGCCATCGGCGTCGAAATTGGCGGTGGGATTTTGCTGCTGGCCGGCTGGGGCAGTCGCTATGCGGCGCTGGTGCTGGCGGTCTTCTGCCTATCGGCGGCGGCGATCTTCCACAACGCACTGTCCGACGGCAACCAACTGTTGCATTTCGAAAAGGATCTGGCGATCGCAGGCGGGTTGCTCATCCTGTTTGCGAGAGGCCCCGGCCGCCTCGTGCTTCCGGTCGGGCGATGGATCGGCCTCGCCGGAAGATTCGCGGACCGCGTTGCCTGATGGGCCACGCGGTCTGCCGGAAATCCTTCAGGGGACGAGGATGACCTTGCCCATGCTCCGGCGGCTTTCGAGCCGCCGATGCGCCTCCAGCGCATCGGCGAGCGGGAAGACGGAATCGATGGTCACGGCGAGTTCGCCATCGGCTGCAAGCGCAAACAGTTCCATCAGATCTCGCCTCAGGCTGTCAGGCGTCAGCAGCGGCGCCAGTGCAAAGCCGGTCAGCGACTGGTTCATGAAGATCACGCGCTTGAGTTCGTCGTCGCCGAATTGGAAGCCGCGGATGTTCAGCGCGCCGTAGATGGCGATCTGTCCGCCCGGAGCCAGCATCGCCAGGCTGTCTTGCGTGATGGCGCCGCCGACCGATTCATAGATCACATCGGGCCCGCGACCATCAGAGGCGCTTTTGACGACGTCGGCCCAGCCCGCCTGGCTGTAGTCCGCGAGGTCGTCGGCACCGATCGTCCTGGCGAAGGCGAGCTTTGCGGGAGTACTTGCGGCAACGATGATGCGGGCGGCGCCTTGGCGGCGGGCGAGTTGCACCAGAAAGGAGCCGACCCCGCCGGCCGCGCCATGGGAGCGTCAGAGAACGGGGCGCGCGATCGCGTTCCGTCGATTCAGCTTGTCATGCCCGACGCTGCCTGGCGCGATAACGCGCGACCTTGTCGCGGTTGCCGCAAGCGCTCATCGAGCACCAGCGTCGTGTGTTGTTCTTGCCCTGGTCGTAGAATACCAGCGAGCAATCCGGGCTGGCGCAGTGCTTCAGACGCTCGGGTTCGGCGTCGCAGACGAAGCGGGCAAAGTCCTGCGCGATCAATCCTGTCGGCCCGGCCGTGCCCCAGTCGACCTGAGAGCGCAAGTGCGGCTGGCCCTCGACCATATCGAGATGCAGACGGATCGCGATCCGCGCCAGCAGATCATTGACCGCGTCCGTCATCGCTGCGGGCAGTGGCTCGCCGGTGCGCAGGAGATCGACCGCCGGACGCAATCTCTCGCGCAGGGCGACCAATTCTTCTGAAATAGCAACGCCACGTGCCGGAGCGGCGATCTCGGCGACGGCAAGCCATGTCGAGGCCGCGTCCGCCGTTGCGATCACGTCGGTGCGCGTCACGCCATCGGTCATGACCGTGTTCAACAGATCGAGCCAGAGCCGCCCGCCGACGAAGGGCATGCCATGGCGGAACTCGCCCGCTGCATCAGATCTCCCCGGCATGGCGCGCTTCCCTCGTTGCGATCACGAATTCGTAACCTGTCAAATATGGCTTGAAAGGTGTTTGTGCAAATGACACCGTCAAAATACCAAATGAATGGTTGCGGAGATTGTCTTGAACGCCATAGCCCACCTCACGCGCCGCGCGGCCTTCGCCACAGCGGCCCTGACCGGAGTAGCCAGCATGACCGCCCACGCCGCCGCGCCGAAGGCTCTTTCCCCGTCGCCCGTCCAGTTCAGGACGGTCACGGTGCAGGGTCTCGACATCTTCTACCGGGAGGCCGGCCCGAAGGACGCGCCGGTGCTGCTTCTGCTGCACGGCTTTCCGTCCTCCTCCCATATGTTCCGCGATCTGATCCCGCTTCTGGCAGGGCAATTCCGCGTGATCGCGCCGGACTATCCGGGTTTCGGCAACAGCGCGGCGCCCGGCATCGGCACCTTCCCCTACACCTTCGCTGCGCTGGCCGATGTCGTCGATGCCTTCACCGACGCTGTCTGCGCCAGCAGCTATGTCATCTACATGCAGGACTATGGTGGGCCGATCGGCTTCCGGCTGGCGCTGAAACACCCCGAACGCGTGCGCGGCTTCATCATCCAGAATGCGGTCGCCAATGTCGAAGGCTGGAATCCCGAGGTCGTCAAGGCGCTCGCGCCCTTCTGGCAGGGCCGCAACGCCCAGACCGAGCAGCCCGTCCGCGCCTTGCTGACCGCCGAGACGACCCGTTTCCAGTATACGCACGGCGCCTCCCGCAAGGAGCGGCTCTCGCCTGACGCCTGGATCCATGATCAGGCTGGCCTCGACCGCCCCGGCAACGCTGCGCTGCAGGTCGAGATGCTGTGGAATTATCAGGACAACGTCGCGCAGTATCCGAAATGGCAGGACTATCTGAAGACCAGGCAGCCGCCGCTCCTGATCGCCTGGGGCGACAATGACCCTTACTTCACCTTGAAGGGCGCCGAGCTCTTCAAGACGCTCGTGCCCTCAGCGGAGCTGCATCACTATGATGCCGGGCATTTCGCCCTGGAAACCCATGTCGAAGACATCGCGGCGGTGTCGCTCGCCTTCCTCGCTCGCCTTCCCAAGGCGAGGTGAGGACCGCGTCGTCGGTGTGCTTCAAACCGACGGCGCTGCGCGGCCGGGCGTTTGCCCCTTCCGCCCGGCCGCGCTGTCCAGCCTGCTCCCATTCTTCCTGTCGTCGGAGATCGCGATGAAATCCCTTCTTGCGTGGACCGCCCTTGCGGTCTGCGCCCATGTCGCCTGTGCTGGCGCACAGGTTCGCAACAGTGGCTATGAACTACCCCTCACCCTGGCTCTGGACGCCGCCAACGAGGCGCTGAAGTCCTGTGAGGCGGCCGGCTACAAGGTATCCGTCGCCGTAGTGGACCCGTCTGGCGAATTGCGCGCCTTCGTCAAGGGCGATCACGCGACTGTCCATACGAAGGAGACCAGTTTCCGCAAGGCCTATACGACCGTAACGCTCGGCCCCCTTTTCGGGTTCGATGCGCTCGGCGCATTCGTCGACAAGGCAAAGAGCAACCCGGCCGCCTCGTCCTTCCTGACGGTGCCGAATATCATTCTGCTGCCTGGCGCTGTCGCCATCCGGGCCAAGGGCGAGATCGTCGCGGCGATCGGCGTCGGCGGTGCGCCCGGCGGCGACAAGGATGAAGTCTGCGCCGCGGCAGGTGCTGCGGCGATCAGGCAGAAGCTGCCCGCCGCAAACTGATCCAAGATGGGCTGATCCAGAACGGGGGCGGGCCTATTGTGCCGCAGCCTCGGATACGATCCTCTCGAAGATCGGGTCGAGTTCGGCTCCCAGCGCCTTGATCGCGTCGCCCGGATAGCGGCCGAAGACGGTGCTGGGCAGTTGGTAGCGAATGCTCGAGCCGCCATCGGCTTCCTCGACAAGATGCAGGCGGATCGGAGCCTCTATCCCGGCATCGATATCCGCCGCCAGCATCCTGATGGCGAAATCGTTGCGAAAGACGCCGATGACGGCGTCGCCACGGATGATGAGTCCGCGAGCCTTGGCGCCGTCGCTGGCGGAAGCCCGCGTGACGGCATTCATGCCGTTGCCCTGGATGGCCGCCGCAATCCGATCCTGCAGCCGGTCGAAAGAGTGATGCGTCCGCACGACGCGGTAACCGTCGACGGCTTGCGCGCGAACTTCTGAAACGGACGGAAGACCGACCGTGCAACACGCGATTCCCAAGGCAAGAGAGATGGCTCTGATGGTCATTCGCAGCACCCTGTCGATCACGGACGCCGCTGTTCTACCGCACCGCGGTGAGCGCCGAAGTCACGACGGCGTGACGTCGGTGATCGATCTCGGACCTCTGTTCGTTCGTGAGGTCGCGGTCTCGCAACGGGTCGCCCGCCGCGCCGCATCGGGCGCTCGTCGATGACGGCCTCCAGCCAGGTCGCCGCCCTGGCGCCGGCCGCGCGGCCCTTGCCTCGGCAATCCGCTCCCATTTTGACGGCTGCGCTGGTGCTGGGCGTGCTGGTCGCGCTGGCCGCGATCAAGGGTGCGGGCTGGCGTGAGCCTGTCCTGGCGCTCGTCGGTGCGGGGCTGGGCTTCGTCCTGTTCCAATCGACCTTCGGCTTTGCCGGCAGCTTTCGAGCGGCCTTGGAGCAGCACGACTTCGGTGGTTTCCGGGCCCAGGCGATCGCACTCTCCCTGACCAGTCTCGTCTTCTTCCCGCTCCTGGGAGCGGGCAGCGTCCTTGGGCTGCCGCTGACGGGGTTCGTCACGCCGATCGGCGTCTCCTTCGTCGTCGGCGCCGTGTTGTTCGGCATCGGCATGCAGATCGGCGGCGGTTGCGCCTCGGGCACCTTGTTTGCGCTGGGAGGCGGCAATGCGCGCCTCATCCTGACGCTTGCCTTCTTCGTCCTCGGGTCGGGGGTCGGGGCGGCGCATCTCGGCTTCTGGTGGCGGTTGCCCGCGTTGAATACGGGCACGACGCAGGATTGGCTGGGCTGGCCGCTGGCACTGCTTGTCCATCTGGCGATTTATGCCGCGATCATTCGCGGAATTCCCGCGCCGGGACGCGAGAGCGCGCCGCGGTCCGTCGCCCAGTTCCTCACGAGGCGCTGGCCCTTGCTGGGGGGAGCGGTCGGGCTGGCGGTGCTGAATGCGCTGACGCTGGTTCTGGCGGGGCGGCCTTGGGGAGAGACGGCCGGCTTCACCCTCTGGGGCTCCAAATTGGCGGCAGGGTTGGGGTTCGATCCGGCCTCCTGGCCCTACTGGCACGGCAACCAGGCCCCGCTCACGGCCAGTGTCTTCGCGGATGTGACCTCCGTCATGGATTTCGGCATCGTGGCCGGCGCCACCCTCGCGGCCGGGCTGAGCGGCCGCTTTCTGCTGCGTTCGGATGGCGCATGGCAGGCATGGGCGGGCGCTGCCCTCGGAGGTTTTCTGATGGGCTATGGCGCGCGACTCTCCGATGGCTGCAATATCGGCGCCTATTTCTCGGCGCTGGCGTCGGGCAGCCTATCCGGCTGGGTCTGGGTCGCGGCCGCCTTCGTCGGGAGCGCGCTCGGCCTTCGGCTGCGGCCGTTTCTCGGTCAGGAGGGCCCCATCACGCCTCGCCGGTCAGTGCCATCGCCATCCGTCGAATGAGCGGCGCGGCGAAAATCACGACCGGCAGCATCACGCCCCAGGCGATCAGCCAGGATGTCGACCAGTGCAACGCAAATGCGCCTGGGCTGTTCGCCGGCAGGCTGGCGATGGCGCCCGCGATCCCCGAGGTCAGGCCCGACTGCCGCACTCCGAAAACAGAATGGGAGCAACGTCTTGGGAGTCTGAGCATGGGTAATTATCCTCGCTGTCTCGCCGGTGGAATGAGACGACTGACGACGTCGAGCTTGTTGCCGTCGCACAACACTTCTGTCTCCAGCGGATTCTGCCCCGTACCCAAGGCCTTCGACATCCTGGATTCACCGTCCAAACGACGCGAGGCTCTAGGCTCAGGACCTATTAAATTCGTTTGATCTGTGATTCACGGTGTCTGGGAGGACGCTGTGATGAATGATTTGTTTTTGCTGAGCGAGCGGCAGATGACGCGGATATCGCCGCATTTTCCGCTCTCGCATGGCGTGCCACGGGTCGATGATCGGCGCGTGGTGAGCGGGATCGTCTACATCATCCGCAGCGGCCTGCAGTGGAAGGACGCGCCCAAGGGCTACGGTCCCCACAAGACGCTCTACAACCGCTTCATCCGCTGGAGCCGGCTCGGCGTCTTCGACCGGATCTTCGCCGGGCTCGCCGGCGAGGGACCCAAGCCGGAGCGCATCATGATCGACGCGACGCATCTCAAGGCCCATCGCACGGCGGCGAGCCTGCTCAAAAAGGGGCTGTTCCCCGTCGTATCGGGCGGACCAAGGGCGGGCTGAACTCCAAGCTCCACACTGTCTGCGACGAGAGCGGCCGCCCAATCATCATGCTCCTGTCGGAAGGCCAGATGAGCGACCACAAGGGCGCAAGCCTCGTGCTCGCCGCCCTGCCGCCAGCCAAAACCCTCATCGCCGATCGTGGCTACGACAGCACGCCGTTCCGCCAGGCGCTCGCCGCCAAGGGCATCGCGCCCTGCATCCCCTCGAGCCGAAGCCGGAAAACCCCGTACCCTTATGACAAGGCGCTCTACCGCCAGCGCCACAAGGTCGAGAACCTCTTCGCCAAGCTCAAGGACTGGCGCCGCATCGCAACCCGCTACGATCGATGCGCCCACACTTTCTTCTCGGCAATCTGCATCGCCGCAGCCGTCATCTTCTGGCTCTGATCAATGAGTCCTGAGCCTAGGCACCGCCTGCCGATGCGATCCGAACCTCACGGATGACGCGCTTCTGGACGCGACGGTGCTGCATCCGATCCTGACCGCCGGCTCGTCGCCACATCGTGGGGGCCGTACTGGCGGCACAGCAGCCCATCGCCGGAACGTTCGCCACCGGACGGGGCCGGCGCGTCTCCGTCGAGATCCAGATCGTGCCATCGCCCGGCTGAAGCGCCGGGCGGTCTCCATCGCAGACGCGCCTGCCGCCGCTGGGCCCTTGCTCAGTACAGGCTCGGAACGTGGAGCTCCGGCGGCACGGCATGCCGGGCGTAGTCGGGATGGCGCACGCGCTCCGGCAGGATGATGTCCTGCTTCGGCACGTCTTCATATGGGATCTGGGCGAGCAGATGCGCGATGCAGTTTAGCCGCGCTCTCTTCTTGTCGACGGCCTGGACGACCCACCACGGTGCATGTTCCGTGTGCGTCCGGTCGAACATCTCTTCCTTGGCCCGGGTGTAGTCCTCCCAATGGATGCGGCTTTCCATGTCCATCGGCGAGAGCTTCCACTGCTTGAGAGGGTCGGCGATCCGCATCTGGAAGCGGAACTCCTGCTCCTCATCCGTGATCGAGAACCAGTATTTGATCAGGATGACGCCGGAGCGCACGAGCATATGCTCGAACTCCGGCGCGGAGCGGAAGAACTCCTCGAGTTCGTCCGGCGTGCAGAAGCCCATCACCCGCTCGACGCCGGCGCGATTATACCAGCTCCGGTCGAACAGGACCATCTCGCCGGCCGTCGGCAGATGCGGGACATAGCGCTGGAAATACCATTGATGCTTCTCGCGCTCGGTCGGCGCCGGCAGCGCGACGACACGGCAGATCCGCGGATTGAGCCGCTGCGTCACCCGCTTGATCGCGCCGCCCTTGCCGGCCGAGTCGCGGCCCTCGAACAGGACCACGACTTTGAGCTTCTTGTACTGGATCCAGTCCTGGAGCCGCACGAGCTCATGCTGAAGCCGAAACAGTTCCCGGAAATAGATCTTCCGGTCCAGCGTCGATCCCGTCGGGCCGATATTCTCCGAAACGAGTTCGTCGATCCGATCTTCCTCGAGCTGCATCTCGAGTTCTTCGTCGAAGCTGTCTGCGATCTCGGCTTTGATGCGGTCAAGATCAATGGTCATGATCGGGCCTTTGAAATCTGCTCTGGGAAAGGGAGTGGACGGCGAGGGGATCGGGGGACGTCTCGCGGCCGCCCGCAAGGCATGGACCGCCGTCCGCCATCGGAGGGATGGCATTGTCGAGGACCTCGATGACGTTGAGATGAAGGTGCGATGCCGCCGCGTCGGTCAGGTCCACCTGCCGGCGGCGATCCATTGCCGATGACGGAGATGCGGGGCCATGCGCTCCGTCATCCCTCGGCGTCGCTCTCAATCGCGATGGACGTCATGCGCCACGATTGTCGCGCCGTCCGGCGGGATCGTCGCGCATGCCGCGCTCCCCGTTCGTTGAGACGGGCCGCGGGCAGCTTGGTCAGGGCTTGGCGGGTCTTCTTCCGGCCGATGTCGCCGCCAGGCACGGCAGGCCGGGTTGACCGAGACGGTCGCCCTGGAAGCCGCCACCGTCGGCGTCACGGTCAGCGCGATCTGCTCCGGCTATGTTTGGACGCCGCTGGTCGAGAAGCAGATCCCCGAGACCATGGCGGAGCGCGATCTCGCCAAGGAGCACGTCATCGAGGACGTGCTATTGCACACCAGCCAACCATGCAGTTCGTTACCAGTGAAGAGGTGGCGGCGCTCGCCGTATTCCTGGCCTCGGATGCCGCCCGGTCGATCACCGGCGTCATTCTGCCGATCGATGGCCGCTCGGCCGCACAGCAAGGGGGACGCATCACCATGAATCGCAAGGACATCCTCGACCTGCCCTCGATGCCGCTGGCGGGGCCGAGCTATCCTGCCGGGCCCTACCGCTTCATCGACCGCGAATACATGGTGATCAGCTACGAGACCGACCCGGAGCTGATCCGGCACCATTTGCCCGAGCCGCTGGAGCCGCTCGCGCAGCCGATCGTCAACTACGAGTGGATCAAGATGCCGGATTCCTCCGGCTTCGGGAACTATACCGAGACCGGCATCGTCATTCCCTGCAAGTTCGGCGATGAAGAGGTCAATTTCGTCTCGCAAATGTATCTCGATGTCGAGCCGCCGATCGCGGCCGGCCGCGAGATCTGGGGCTTTCCCAAGAAGCACGCCCATCCCAGGCTCGAACTGGTCAGGGACACGCTGACCGGCACGCTCGAATATGCCGGCCAGCAGGTCGCCATCGGCACGATGGGCTACAAGCATGAGAGCCTGGCCGGCAACGGCGTGAAGACGACCCAGATCCTGACCAAGACCCAGGTCAACCTCAAGATCATCCCCGGAGTGGACGGCGAACCCGAGATCTGTCAGCTCGTCGCGCTGAACCTCACCGACATCACGGTGAAGGGCTCATGGATCGGCCCCGGCCGCCTGCATCTCGTTCCGCATGTGAACGCGCCGGTCGCCGACCTGCCGGTCCGCAGGGTTTTGGGCGCGCATCATTTCATCGCCGATCTGACCCTGCCGTTCGGGCGCAAGATTCACGACTACATGCAGGATATGTGACCGCAGGCGCCGCCCGAGGCAGCAGCCGAGGCTCATGACGAGCTGATCTCCGGGCACAGGAGCGCCCCCCGCGTCACGCGCTCGCCCTTCGGGCTGACCGCCCGATCGTTCACCCGATATCGAACTCGACCCATAATTTCGGTCGGCAGCGGACGGCTTTGAGAGATCCGCCGCCATGGGCCAGCGCGGCGGGAATTGCGCCTCCCGCCAGCCAGGTCGCATCTGCACGCACCACTCTGGCTCCCGCGCGGGCCTGCAAGGCGTCGAGGATGTCGGTCAACGGCATCTCCTTCCAGCCGAGCTTTTTCGTATCCGTCTCGTTCACCGGGATGAAGGCCGAGAGGTCCGGGTCGTTCATCAGCTCCAGCCCCTTCGCCTTCAGGGCCGCGTTGTGGCTGCCATGATGTCCGACCTTCAGGTCGACGCTGCGCTTCAGCAGGTCCGGCCCCGTCACGGTGCCACCGCCCGTCCCCCATGTCAGATCCTGCCAGGCGAGCCAGTTCCCGACCTGCGCATCGCCGACGAAGAGCACGATGCGGCGGTCGCCGAACGCGAAGGCGAGGACGAGGCTGGTGTTGTTGACGCCCCGGTCGAGCTGCATCGCGAGATCGGCCGTACGGGCCGCCGTCACGGCGTGGCAGTCGGTCCGGCCGCCGGTTCTGCTGCAGCATCCTGCAGCGCGTCGAGATGCAGCGCCGCGGCCTTCAGGGCTTTGCTCTCGATGGCGCGGTAATGGGCCACCACCTCGCGGCCCATCGGCGTCAGATGGGCGCCGCCACCATTGGCGCCGCCCGGCGAAGCCTCGACGAGGGGCTGCCTGAACATCCGGTTGAGCTCGTCGACCAGCAGCCAGGCGCGGCGATAGGACATCTTCATCGCGCGGCCGGCCCCCGAGATCGAGCCCGTATCCTCGATCGCCTCCAGCAGATCGACCTTGCCCGGGCCGAGCCGGCCGGCGGGCGCCAGATCGACGCGGACGCTGATCAGGGCAGCCTGCTTTGGCGCGTTCTGCGCGGATTTCGGAGGCATGGCGGCACCTTCTGCGCGTGTCTTTGATCGTGATCTTAGCGGGAACATCCGGGGAGTGCATCTTCGTCGCGTTGCGCCCGGCCAGCCCGCGAAAACCGGGAGGGCGGCAGCGCGGCCGGTCGTCCTGCCCTCGCGGCGCTCAAGGAGCGTCGATCGAGACGCTCTTGATCACCGCATGGACCGGGCTGCCGGTCTGCAGCCCGAGCGCATCGAGCGATTTCACGGTGACGCGCGCCAGCAGGCTTTCCCCGCCGCAATCGAGGCGCAGTTCGACGGCGCCGCCCGCGCGCCGTGCGCCGATCTCGACTACTGTTCCGGGCAGGATGTTCAGCGCGCTGACGCCGACCGGCGGCGTCAGGCTGATCAGCACGTCGCTGGCGAGGATGCGGACGCGGGTGGCGGAGCCCACCGGCATCGCGCTGCGCGCCACCTGCAGGGGGCCGGCGCGCGTCGACAGCGTGGTCAGGCCATAGGTTTCGTCCTGGCCCGCGACACGCGCCTCGATGATCGAGCCCGCTTCGGCAGCCCCCGAGAGCCCGGCGACGTCGAGGCGCGACATCACCTGCCCGGTCGGGCCGCAGGCGGTGACTCGGCCCTGGTCGATGGTGACGAGCGTGGTCGCAAGCCGCGCCACCTCCGCGACCGAATGAGAGACATAGACGATGGGGATGCCGACCTCGTCGCGCAGCCGCTCGATATAGGGCAGGATCTCGGCCTTGCGCGCCTCGTCGAGCGAGGCGAGGGGCTCGTCCATCAGCAGCAGGCGCGGATTGGCCAGCAGCGCCCGGCCGATCGCGACACGCTGCTTCTCGCCGCCCGAGAGGCCGCCCGGTCTCCGCTCCAGCAGATGGCCGATGCCGAGCAGCGCGAGTACGCCGGCAAGGTCGCTGCTCGCCGGTTCGCCCCGTGGCGAAAACCAGCGCCCGAAGAGCAGGTTCTGGCGTACGCTGAGATGCGGGAACAGCCGCGCCTCCTGGAAGACATAGCCGATGCGGCGGCGGTGCTTGGGCACGAAGATGCCGGCCTGCGTATCGACCAGCACCTGCCCGTCGACGACGACACGGCCGCTGTCGGGGCGGATCAGCCCGCCGATGATGTCGACCAGCGAAGTCTTGCCCGAGCCGGAACGGCCAAACAGCGCCGTCAGCCGCCCGTCCGAGGCAAAGGCGGCGTCGAGCTGGAACCGACCCAGCCGGTGTTCGACGGAAATCTCGATGAGCGGGGTCATTCGACCGCGATCCGACGCCCGACCAGCCGCGCCAGCGCCTCCGAGAGAAACAGGGCCGACACCGAGATCGCGATCGAGATCAGGGTCAGCCGCATCGCCCCGGCATCGCCATTGGGCACCTGGGTGAAGGTGTAGATCGCCGAGGGCAGGGTCTGCGTCTCGCCGGGGATGTTGGAGACGAAGGTGATGGTGGCGCCGAACTCGCCCATCGCCTTGGCGAAGCACAAGATCATGCCGACGAGGATGCCGGGCAGGCAGAGCGGCAGCGTCACGACGAGGAAGGTCCAGAGCGGGCTCGCTCCGAGCGTGCCGGCCGCGTCCTCGAGCTTGCGGTCGACGGCCTCGATCGAGAGCCGGATCGCCCGCACCATCAGCGGGAAGCCCATCACCGCCGCAGCCAGCACCGCGCCGGTCCAGCGGAAGGACAAGACGATGCCGAACCAGTCATGGAGGAAAATGCCGATCGGCCCGCGCCGGCCGAAGCCGATCAGGAGCAGATAGCCGGTGACGACGGGCGGCAGGATCAGCGGCAGATGCACCAGCGCGTCGAGCACCGATTTGCCCCAGAAGCGCCCGCGCGCCAGCAGCAGTGCGATGGCGAGCCCGAAGGGCAGGCTCGCCAGCATGGCCGTGGTCGCGACGAGCAAGCTCAGGCGGACCGCCGTCCACTCTTCGGGGGAAAGCCAGTCGCTCACGCAGCTAACGGCCTAGGAGGCATTGGCCGGCTTGTTCAGCACCGTGAAGCCCTGCTTCTCGAAGGCGGCCTTGGGACCGGCGCCACGCAGATAGGTCAGGAAGCCGGCGGCGTCCGGATGGGCCGAATCCTTCGTCGCCGCGACGGGGTAGACGATCGGCGGATGCGTCTCCTCGGGGAAAGTCGCGACGACCTTGACCTTCGGGTCGGCGGCGGCGTCGGTGGTGTAGACGATGCCGAGCGGCGCCTCGCCACGCGAGACCAGCAGCAGCGCGGCGCGGACATTGTCGGCCTGCGCGATCTTGTCCTTGACCCTGTCCCAGGCGCCGAGCTTCTCCAGCGCCGCCTTGCCGTATTTGCCGGCCGGCACCGAGTCGACATTGCCCATGGCGAGGCGGTTCTGGCCGAGCGCGGCCGAGAGATCGACGCCGGGCGCCAGCGTCACGGCGGCAGTCGAATCCGATGGCGCGATCAGAGCGATCCGGTTGGCGAGCAGGCTGACGCGGGTCTCCGGCCTGATCAGGTTCTTGCTTGCCGCATAATCCATCCAGTCGAGATCCGCCGACATGAAGATGTCGGCTGGCGCGCCCTGTTCGAGCTGCTTGGCCAGCGCGTTGCTGGCGGCATAGGAAATCTTCGGCGCCGGCTTGCCGGTCTCCCTGACCCAGGCGGCGGTGGCCTCGTCGAGTGCGTTCTTCAGGCTGGCGGCGGCGAAGATCACCAGTTCCTTCGGCTGCGCCTGGGCTGTGCCGATCGCGGGCGCGAGCCCTGCCAGGCACGCAACCGCAAGCCCGATCATCGTCCGACGCTTCATCATGGTTCCGGCCCTTCGTGGTTCCGTTCGCTCTGTCCGAATGGATATAGCCAACCGCGCAAAAGGTCGAGGACTTCGCGACGATGCCGGGCCGAAAAACGGAAATGAGGGCTTCGGCAGGAGGCCGTCGCTTCAGGGAAGGGCCGGGCAGGGGCCGGTAATGCGAGCCACATGTAGGCGAGCCCGGCCGTAAGCCCGTCCTCGCCCCGGTTCGCTCGTGCGGCGACCGGGATGCGACGCCTCAGGGCTTCTTGCCGTCCTTGTCGTACTGCTTGAGGAAGGCGGTCAGGTCCTTGATTTCCTGTTCGTTCTTGATTCCCGGAAAGATCATCTTGGTGCCCGGAATCTTCGCCTTGGGATCCTTGATGTACTCGGCGAAGACGGCCTCATCCCAGGTGATGCCCGAGTTCTTGTTGGCCGCGGAATAGCTGTAGCCCTCCACCGCTCCGGAATGGCGCCCGATCAGCCCGTTCAACTGGGGGCCGACGAGGTTCTTCGCCGTCTCGCCGATCTGGTGGCAGGCGCGGCACTTGTTCCAGGAGCGCTCGCCCGCGGCGATGTCCTGCCCTTGCGCGGCGCCGGCGGCGAGCGCAGCGGCGATCAGGGTGGCGCTGGTCAGCAGTTTCATGCGTCGTCCTTCGTCCTGTCTCGAAAAAGCGGCCGCGCAGGCGCGCGGCCGGGAGTGTGCACCGCGCGGGAGGCCGCGGTGCCGGGAGGTCCGCTCAACTGAACATGTCGGCGGTGATGCCGGCATACCAGCCCATGTTCTCGGCCTGGTTCTCCTTGCGCAGCGCGTCGCTCTCGCCCGGCTGCGACACGAAGGTCTCGGTCGCGGTGATCTTGCCGTCCTTGGGCTCGTAGCGCCCGCCGACCTTGATCGTGTCGTCGGTGTCGACGAGCGACCAGCAGGTGTTGACGTAGCGCGCCGGGAAGGTGCGGGCATTGGTCAATTCGCCCCGGATCACCATCGCGGCGACCTTGGCCTGGCTGTTGGCCGAGAACGCGGATTTCGGCATGTCGCCGCCGATGCAGGCATCGCCCAGCACGAAGATGTTGGCATCGACGGTCGATTTCATCGTCGCGGCGTCGATGGCGCAATAGCCGCCGGCCGGAGCCAGCCCCGAGACGCGCGCAATCTCGCCCGCCATCTGCGCCGGGATGACGTTGACGAAGGCGCAGTCCGTATAGGTCTCGAAGCCGGTGACGACGGTGTTCGTCTTCGGGTCGACCGATTTGATCCCGTCATGAACCTTCGGGCCGAGCCATTCGATCATCGGGCCGTAGCGCTTCTCCCAGTCGGCCTGGAAGACGCCCTGCTTGGAGAAGCTCTCCTTCGGATCGAGGATGACGATCTTCGCGTCGGTCTTGCCGGCCTTCTTCAGGGCATGGGCGAACATCGAGGCGCGCTCATAGGGGCCGGGCGGGCAGCGATAGGGGTTGGGCGGCGCGATCATCACGACCATGCCGCCATTCGGCACGGCGTCGAGCCGCTCCCGGATCAACTGCGTCTGGCGGCCGGGCTTCCAGCCATGCGGCATCCGCTCCTCGGCCTCCTTCGACCAACCCGGCACGGAGTCGTATTTAAGGTCGATGCCGGGCGAGACCACGAGGCGGTCATAGGGCAGGCGCTCCCCGGTCGAGAGCACGACCTCCGTCCGCTCGCGGTCGATCTGGCTGGCGCGCGCCCGGACGAGCGCGATGCCATGCGTCTTCGCCAGCGTGTCGTAGCGATGCACGATCTCGTCGTAGCTCTTGAAGCCGCCGACATAGAGATTGGAATGGAAGCAGGTCTGGTAGCTCTCGTTCTCCTCGACCAGCGTCACCGCGATCGCGCCCTGGCTGTCCCTGGCGATGTATTTCGCTGCGGTCGCTCCGCCGGCCCCGCCGCCGATCACGACGACGCGCGGCTTCGCCTGCCCGATGACGGCCGGCGCGCCGAGGCCCAGCGTCGCGCTGCCGGCAACGCCCGACAGGATGAATGTACGGCGATCGAGATGCATGCCTGAACCTCCCTGTTGTTTATTCTCGTTATAGGCCGGCGTCTTTGCGGCGGTTGCCCCGTCGTCACACGCTTGTGTATCGGCTTGTATATCCCCGGCCCGCGGCTAGCTCTGCGGCGGCAGGATTTCGTAATAGGTGGCCAGCGCCTCGATCTCCTCCCGAGAAAGCCGTCCCGCGATCGTCCGCATGACCTGGCTGTCGCGGTGCTTGTCCTTGTAGGACTCCATCAGCGCAACAAACTGGTCGGCCGGATGCCCGACGATCGCCGGGATGCCGCCCTGCTGCCGGCCGCTGATCTGGTGGCAGGTGGCGCATTCCGCCGATAGATATTCGCCGAGCGCCCGGTCTCCCGCCGCATGGGCGCGTCCTGCCGAGGCCATCCCGCCGGCATCGCCGAGCGCGAACAGGCCGATGGTGGACAGCGTCGCTGTCAGGGATCTCCGGCGGCCCTGCATTCAATCGACCTTCGGGGCACTCTTGGAGTCCGGCGTGACGTCCAGCACGGCGGCCCGGCCTGTCACCTTCACCTCGGCCTTGCAGTTCGTCATGCAGGGCTCCTTGCCCCAGAAGGCCTTTTCCGACGTTTCCCGGTCGTCCTCGTAGAAGGCCCCCGCATTGGGCAGCTTCACCGAGCTGAAGTTCTTGTCGGAGAGCTCGAAATCCTCGTCCTTCACGATGTCGTTGAGATAGAGCAGATAGGCCGTGACGGCGTAGATCTCGTCGGCGGAGAGCGACTGCGCATTGCCGAACGGCATGGCCCGGCGGATGTAGTCGTAGACGGTCGAGAGATCGGACCAGAACGAGCCGATCGTCTTCTCCGGCCGGTCCGCCTTCAGTGTTCCCTGGCCGCCGGCCAGAACCGGCCAGCGCGCATTGCCCTGGCCGAACTCGCCATGGCAGCTCGCGCATTGCGTCTGGAAGATCTCGTCGCCCTGCCTGACCGTGCCCTTGCCGGGCGGCAGGCCCTGTCCGTCCGGGCGCACGTCGATGTCCCAGGCCCTGATCTCCTCGGGCAGGGCAGGGCGCCCGAGGCCAAGCTTGGCATGCGGTCCCGGCGCGATGGCCGCGGGCTTGGCGGCAACCGGCTTCTGCGATTGCGCGACCAGCGGGCCGACAGACAGCACCGTCAGCCCGGCACATGCCGTCAGGGCCAGGACGCTCAGGCGGCGACGCAAGCGGGAGTCAACCGATCTCGACATTCTCGGTCTCCCCGTTCGGCCGGACCTGCCAGGTCTGGATGCCGTTGTTGTGGTAGATGGAATTGACGCCGCGAACCTTGCGCAGCTCGTCCTTGGTCGGCTGGACATAGCCGGTCGAATCGATGGCGCGGGACTGGACCAGCAATTCCTGCCCGGCCCAGTCGAAATCGACATAGAAGCGCGTCAGCGACTTATCGAGCACGGGCCCGTCGATCCGGGCCGCCTGCCAGTTGCGGCCGCCGTCGATGGTCACGTCAACGCGCTTGATCGTGCCGCGTCCCGACCAGGCCAGCCCGCTCAGTACGTTGCGGCCCTTGTGCCTGAGGGGCGCCTGGGGCGAGGGATTGGTCACCACCGATTTGGCGTCCATGATGAAGGTGAAGCGGCGCGAGCGTCCGTCGGCAAGCAGGTCGGTGTATTTCGAGGTCTCCTCGCGGGCCTGCCAGGGCATGTCGCCGGCCTCGATCCGGCGCAGCCATTTGACCCAGATATTGCCTTCCCAGCCCGGCACCACGGCGCGCAGTGGATAGCCCTGCTCGGGCCGCAGCGCCTCGCCGTTCATCGCAAACGCGATCAGCACGTCGTCGAGCGCCTTCTCGACCGGGAGCGAGCGGTTCATCCCCGAGGAATCGGCCCCCTCCAGCATCAGCCATTTGGCGTTGGGCTTCAGCCCGGCCTCGGCCAGCAGCAGCTTCAGCGGCACGCCCGTATACATCAGGTTGTGCACCATGCCGTGGGTGAACTGGCAGCCATTGAGCTGGGCGCCGCGCCATTCCATGCCGGAATTCGCGGCGCATTCGAGGAAATGAACATGGCTCTGGCGCGGCATGCGCCGGAGATCCTCCATCGTGAAGACCAGCGGCTTGTCGACGAGGCCGTGGATCATCAGCCGGTGATTGGCGGGGTCGATGTCGGCGATGCCGCCATGATGGCGCTCGAAGCACAGCCCCGAGGGCGTGATGATGCCGTCGAGCTCGTGCAGCGGCGTGAAGTTGACCGAGGATTCCGGCGCGGCCGTCAGCCAGGACACCTCGCGGCGCACGACATGCTTCTCGAAGCGCGAGGGCGTGCCATAGGGCCGCTTGTCGACGCCTTCGCCGAGATAACGGTTCCAGTCCTGGACCTCGGTGATCAGCGGGTCGGGCTTTGGTGCTTCGGCGCGGGCCAGCCCGGCGCCCGCCAGCCCGGCGCCGGCTGCGGTCGCGGCACCGAGGAAGCGGCGGCGGCTGAGCGCGCCGGCTTCGGCGGCGGGGGCTGTCCCGGCGGTGTTACCGGGAGCGGTGTTACCGGGAGGGGTGTTCCTGGGAGAAGTCATCGGCTCATCTCCTCGCGGGTGATGGGGCGGGTGCAGATGGACGAGCGCATGGGGGCGGGTGCATGGCGGCGGCTCACGCTCCGATCACCTTCACGGCATCGTTCGGCTTGATCGTGACCGTCCTGGTCGCGGCGACATGGTCGCGCACCACGTCCCAGATCGGCGGGCCTTGCGTGCCCTCGTTGACGCTGGCCCAGCCGGCGACCACATATGTCTTCGCGGCGTCGATCGGCTGGCCCGACTTCAGATGGGTGAGGCCCGAGATGCGGCTGCCCATCGGCTTGCCGACATCGATCGCGTAGCCCATACCGCCGGTGCGGACCATGTCGCCGCCGCCCTGGAAATATGGGTCCGGATGGAAGATGTTGTCGGCGACATCCTCAAGGATCTCCTTGAGCTGCGCGCCGGTCATCTCGTTGCGGTAGCAGTTCGGATAGGTGATCGCGGTGGCGTTGGTGATCGCCTCCCAGGTGATCGCATCGCCCGGCAGCAGCGTGCCGCCCCAGCGGAACCCCGGCGACAGCGCGATCTCGGCGTCGCGCTGTGACAGCATCGCATCGCAGATCAGATCGTCTAAGGTGCCGTTGAAGTTGCCGCGGCGGTAGAGCAGGGACTCCGTCCGGCCGATCTCGCGTGCCAGATCGGCGGCGAAGGGCGCCCGCACCGTCTTGATCAGCGCCGCCATCTCCGGATCGGGCGCGATCGCGTCGGAGAACACCGGCATCAGCTTGAAGCGGATGTCGGAGACCTTGCCGTCCTTCGTCGCGATGTCGAGGCGCGAGACGAATTTGCCATGCGAGCCGGAGCCGACGAGCATGGTCTTTGCCACCTGCACCATGCCCGGCATCGCGTCATGGGTGTGGGCGGTCAGGATGACGTCCAGCCCCTTGACCCGCGCGGCGAGCTTGCGATCGACATCGAAACCGTTGTGGGAGAGCAGCACGACGATCGCTGCGCCCTCCATGCGTGCTTCGTCGACCTGCTTCTGGATTTCTTCCTCTCGGATGCCGAATTCCCAGTCCGGGAACATCCAGCGTGGATTGGCGACGGCTGTGCGTGGCAGTGCCTGCCCGATCACGGCAACCTTGACCCCGCCCTTCTCATAGAGCTTGCGCGGCGCGAAGACTGGCTCGTTCCATTCCTTGTCGCGGATGTTCTGCGCCAGGAAGGCCACGCTGGAGCTCTCGGCGATCTCCTTGACGCGTTCGGCGCCGAGCGTGAACTCCCAATGCGCGGTCATCGCATCGGTCTTCAGCGCCGCCATCACGTCGACCATGTCCTGGCCCTTGGTCTGGAGCGCGCTCCAGCTTCCCTGCCAGGTGTCGCCGCCGTCGAGCAGAAGCACCTTGTCGTCGCCACGTTCGGCCCGGATCGCCCTGACCAGCGTGGCGACGCGGTCCATCCCGCCCAACTGGCCGTAGTTGCGCGCCAGGGCGACGAAATCATCCGATGTCAGCGCGAAGGCATCGGCCGAGCCGGTCGCGATCTTGTAGAAGCGCCGGAACGCCTCATCGACCAGATGCGGCGGCTGCCCTCTGGCCTCGCCGACGCCCAGATTGATCGAAGGCTCGCGGAAATGCAGCGGCATCAACTGCGCATGGATGTCGGTGACATGCAGGATCGTCACCGTGCCCAGCGGGTCGAAGCGCAGGATATCGGCCTGGGAGAGCTTCTGCTGGGCCGCCACGCGGCCGAGCGGGCCGAGCCCGGAGGCCGCGGTCAGCGCCGCGGCAGCCGCCGTCGCTTGCAGGAATTCGCGTCGAGAGACCATGATTCACCCTTTGGACAAGCGCGCTGCGCCAGCCATTCCTGCCTCCGGTTGGCGCCAGCGGCGTCGTCGCGATCGTTGAGTGCCGCTCGCCAAAGCCGTCCGGCAGGACTGCTCGTCAAGACTGCCGGCCGGCGCTCAGCCGACGGTCAGCTTGTTCTTCGCTGTGTATTCGGAGCCGTCGTCATCCTTCCAGACGAAGGTGAATTCGCCGGACTCGGTCGCCTTGAAGAAGAAGGACTGATAGGGGTTGGCCGAAATCGCCGGATGCCAGTCCGCCGCGAAGAACATCTTGCCGTTAAAGATCGCGCTGAACCTGTTGAGGATCTTGCGCGGGATCGTGGCGCCCTGCGCATCCTTGCGCTGGCCCGATTCCATTTCGTGCGAGATCAGCGTCTTGATCTCGATCAGCTCGCCGGCGGCGGCCTTGGCCGGAACGCGTACGCGCGGGGTTGGTTTGGTGGTCATCGCTGAATCCTCGCCTTGGGTCGTCGGTTTCTTGTTGGGCGTGCGGGAGGCCGGCTTCAGCCGCCGCAGCCGCCGATCGTGACCTTCACATTGGCCTTGGCCATGTGCAGCGCGCCATTCGACATCTCGGCGACGCAGACAATGTTCTGCGTCTGCGCCAGCCGCATGCGGGTCGCCGCCGAGGCCTTCCCGCCAGCCGGCGTGAAGCTGTAGCTGACGATGCCGGGCTGCGGATTGCCGTCCGCCCAGACATGGACCGCCTTGACGTAGTCGGCTTCCGTCATCGGACTCTCGACCTCGACATTGATCGGCACGACCAGCCCGTTCTCGGCGATCTCCGGCACGTCGAGCTTGATCTTGCCCGTGCCCATCGGCTTGTCGCCATAGAGCTTCTTGATCTCCGCCATCACCGTCTTTTCGTCGGCGAAGGCGAGACGCGGCCCCAGCAGCCCGGCGAGGGCGGCCATGGCTCCGGCCGTGAGGGTGCTGCGGCGGGTGAGCCCCGTTATGCGGGATGGCATCCGAATTCCTCCTTTGAAATGTTCTTGTCTCGCTCTTGACGGCGGGGCCGGCACGCGATCATCATTTGCACGTATCGTGATATTGTTTTCTATGAATGTAAAGTCCCTCCGACAGAGAGGGATGCGTAACGAAGGCCGCGACCTGCTGGCGGCCGAGGAAACGAAAGGGCAAGGGATGAAGCTCCCCACCATCGGAGCGGCTGTGCTGGCGGCTGCCATGACACTGGCTGCCGGGCACCTGACCGCGCAGTCGCCGCCGCTGGACGACAGCGAAAAGGAGATCGAGCGCTACCGGCAGATGTTGTCGGATCCGTTCTCCAATCCCGGCTTCCTCGCGGTCGACCGTGGCGAGGCGCTCTGGGCCGAGCCGCGCGGTTCCAAGAAGGTCTCGCTCGAAGCCTGCGATCTCGGCGAGGGACCGGGCAAGGTCGATGGCGCCTTCGCCAGGCTGCCGCGCCACTTTGCCGACGCCGACCGCGTCATGGACACCGAGCAGCGTCTGCTCTGGTGCATGGACAAGCTGCAGGGGCTCGACACGGCCGACATCGTCAAGCGGCGTTTCTCGGGGCCGGGCGTGGCGTCCGATCTCGAGGATCTCACGGCGTTCATCGCCAACAAGTCGAGCGGCATGAAGATCGAGCCGCAGCTCGCTCACGCCAAGGAACTGGAGATGGCGGCGGTCGGCGAGGAGCTGTTCTACCGCCGCGGCGGCGTAATGGATTTCTCCTGCGCCACCTGCCATGCCGACGAAGGCAAGCGCATCCGTCTGCAGGGGCTGCCGAACCTCTCGGTGCCCGGCCCCGCGGCGCAGGCGACGATGGCGTCCTGGCCGACCTATCGCGTCTCGCAGAGCGCGCTGCGCACGATGCAGCACCGGCTCTGGGACTGCTATCGCCAGCAGCGCTGGCCGGTGCCCGATTTCGGCTCCGACAGCCTGACCGCGCTGACCGTCTTCCTGCAGAAGCAGGCCGCCGGCGGCGAGATCAACGTGCCTTCGATCAAGCGCTGAGAGGACGGGACCGATGACAAGAACCGCTTTCGTCACCCTGGCCTGTGCCGTACTCCTGATCGGCGGCCCGGCGCTCGCCCAGGAGAAGCCGAACCAGGCCACCGTCGATGCCTATGTCAAGGCGACCTTCGGCAAGGCCTCGCCGGAATGGCAGGCCCGGATCGCGCCGGACGAATCGCTGGCGGCCTGCAACATCAGGCGCAACAATGTCTCTTCGGCGGAGTCTGACGCCATCATCAAGCGCGAGCTGGCCAGGGTCTCCTATCCGGCCGACGGCAAGCTGCTCGGCGACTGGAAGAAGGGCTATGCTGTGGCCAATAACGGCCGGGGAGGGCAGTTCTCCGACCCGCCGGGCACGGTCGCGGGCGGCAATTGCTTCGCCTGCCACCAGCTCGATCCGAAAGAGGTCAGCTACGGCACGCTCGGCCCGAGCCTTGCCGCCTATGGCAAGGACCGGAAATATGATCCGGAGACGATGAAGGACGCCTACACCAAGATCTACAATTCGATGGCCGTCGTGCCCTGCTCGAACATGCCGCGCTTCGGCACGAACAAGGTGCTCGACGAGCAGCAGATCAAGGATGTCATGGCCTATCTGTTCGATCCGGAATCGCCGGTGAACAAATAGCCTCGCCTCAGCCGCCGACTGGCATTCGCTGCAGCCAGTCGGCGAAGGCTTCGCGCTGGTAGGCATTTTCGCGCACGAACCTGAACATGGCGAGGAATTCGCGCGGATCGGGCAGGCCCGGCATGCGCGCGACCTCGCGGGCGCCGGGCGCCCGCGCCGCCAGCCCATCCGCGGCCTCCGGAAAGAACTGGATCGAGGGCGTCCCGGCGATGGCGTAGCGCGCGGCGAAGGCCTTCTCGCCGAGCTTGCTGCCGTCGAAATCGGTCACCGGCCGCTGGCCGAGAATATTCAGATGCAGGATTTCGAAATTCTCGCGGAGATAGGCCTCGGTCTTCGGGTCGGCGAGATGGACCTCGTGCATGCGCCGGCAGGCCGGGCAGCCCTTGAGACCCCAGAGAATGGCGAAGCGCTTGCCGCCCGCGGTCGCGGCTGCAAGGTCTTCGCCGAGGTCGAGGAAGCTCTCGAGATACCAGTCCAGCTTGTAGAGCCCGTCCTCGCCCAGCGTCGCGCGGGCCTGTGCTGGTCCGGTCAGTCCGGCGGCGAGCCCGGTAGCGAGGATGCTGCGGCGCGTGAGCATGGCGTTCGTCCCGCTTGTCGTCCCGAGCCGCCGCCGCGGAAGCGGCCGCTGCGAGCCGTCATGGCGATCGCAAGCCTTCCCGCCGGGTGCACTGGAATAAATATACGAATACGACTATGTTAACGGCATGTCGAGCCCAGACCCTGGCCGCGCTCCGCGCGCCGTTGCTCTTGCCGCCGTATTCGGGGCGGCTTTTTGGCTTGCCTCGCCGCCGGCCGCCATCGCCGCCGAACTTGTCATGTTCACGCGCGACGGCTGTCCCTGGTGCGCGCGCTTCGAGCGCGAGGTCGCGCCGGTCTACGCGCTGACGCCGGAGGGACGGCAGGCGCCGCTGCAGCGTGTCGAGGTCAGGCCCGGCGGCGACAGCCGCCCCGGGCTGAACGAGCCGGTCGTCGCGGCGCCCACTTTCGTCCTGATGGACCAGGGCCGCGAGATCGGCCGGATCACCGGCTATCTCGGGGACGACGCCTTCTGGGGCTTGCTTGGCAAGATGCTCGCCGGCATGGCACACCCGGTCCAGCGCACGAGCGGCGCAGCCTCGATCACGGAACGACCATGAGCGCGATTGTATCCAAGGCCCTCGAAGCCGAACTGCGCGACGGCGAGGAGTTTTCCCCGGAGCTCGATGTTCTGATGAGAAAGGCGCGCAAGGCGAGCGACTTCCTCAAGGCGCTCTCGCATGAGAACCGGCTGCTGCTGCTGTGCCTTCTGGCGGAGCGCGAGCGCACGGTCACCGAGCTGGAGAACATCCTCTCGCTGCGCCAGCCCATGGTCTCGCAGCAACTCGCCCGCCTGCGGCTCGACCAGCTCGTGACGACGCGCCGCGACGGCAAGGCGATCTATTACAGCCTCGCCAATGACGATGTCCGTCGCATGATCTCCGTGATCTACGACATCTTCTGCGGCCCACCGAAGCCTGCGGCCGAGGAGCGATGAGCGGCCGCCTCCTGCGGCGATCCCGCTGATCCCATGGCGCCCCTGCCGCCCTGGGCCGTGACGCTGGTCGGCGCGGCGATCGGCGCCGCCTGCGGCTTCACCGCGCGCCGCGCCAGGCTGTGCTCTTTTGGTGCGATCGAGGATGTCTGGATCGGCGGGGATACCCGGCGGCTGCGGATTTTCGGTCTGGCGCTGGCCGTGGCGCTGCTGGGCACGCAGTGGCTCGTCTGGCGCGGCGAACTGACGCCCGGCTTTTCGACCTATGTCCCCAATGCCGTGCCCTGGTTCGCCATCCTCCTCGGCAGCACGCTCTTCGGCATCGGCATGGCGCTGGTTGGAACCTGCAGCTTCGGTTCGCTTATCCGCCTCGGTACGGGCGATTTGCGCAGCCTGATCGTGATGATCGTCTTCGGCGCCGCCGCCTATGCCACGCTGCGCGGCATGCTTGCGCCGTTGCGCATCGACGTGATCGAGCGCATCGCCCTGGCCGTGCCGGGCTCGGTGCAAGGGGATCTGCCCTCGGTGCTGAAATGGCTCGGGGCGGGCGATGTCAGGCTCGCCATCGCGATTGCGGCGTCCGGCCTGCTCGTCGCCGTCGTCCTGGTCGATCCACGCCTGCGGCGCTCGCCGCGGTTGCTGCTGGCCGGGCTGACGCTCGGCCTCGGCGTGGTGCTGGGATGGTGGGCGACCGGGGTTGCCGTCGATGAATTTGCCGCCAATCCCCGGGCGCAGAGCCTGACCTTCGTCTCGCCGATCGGCAGGGCGCTCTACGCCGTGCTGACGACGCCGGCCGGACTGCTCGACTTCGGCATCGGCACGATCGTCGGCGTCGTCGCCGGCTCCTTCGCCTCGGCGCTGTTCGACCGCGAATTCCGCTGGGAGGCTTTCGACGATCACCACGAGATGCGCCGGCATCTGGTCGGCGCCGTGTTCATGGGGGGCGGCGGCATCCTCGCCGGCGGCTGCACCATCGGCCAGGGCGTTTCGGCGGGTTCGATGATGGCACTGTCCTGGCCGCTGGCGATCGCCGGCATGATGATCGGCGCCAGGCTCGGCATCGCCTTCCTGATGGAGGGCTCCTTGCGCGGGCTCTGGCTCAGCCGCTGGCGCTGATCTCGTTTGCGGCGCGCCTTATCCGACGCGCCTCATGCCACGTGTCGATAGGCGGCTGGCATCTCTTCGCCGGAGCGGGACGACTGGCCGGGAGCGTCCTCGACCCGGAAATAGGAGACGAGGCGCGCCAGCCTGTCCGCCTCCTGCGAGAGCGAATGCGCGGCGGCGGTCGATTGCTCGGCCATGGCGGCGTTCTGCTGGGTTGCCTGGTCCATCTCGTTGACGGCGGTGTTGACCTCCTGGAGACCCGAGGCCTGTTCCTGGGCCGCGTTCGCGATCTCGGCGACGAGCGCGGTCGCGCGGCCGATGCCGTCGGCCATGCGCTGGAGCGCGCCGCCGGTCTGGCCGACCAGCGCAACGCCTTTCGCCACCTCGAGAGCTGAACTCTCGATCAGCGTCTTGATCTCCTTGGCGGCGGTCGCCGAACGCTGCGCAAGCGCCCGGACCTCGGAGGCCACGACCGCGAAGCCCTTGCCGGCATCCCCGGCGCGGGCGGCTTCGACGCTGGCGTTCAGCGCGAGCAGGTTGGTCTGAAAGGCGATCTCGTCGATCACGCCGACGATCTGGGAAATCTCGCCTGCCGATGTCTCGATGCCGCCCATCGCGATCACTGCCTCGCGCACGATCGCGGTCGATTGCTCGGCCTCGGACTTGACCTGATGCGTCGCCTGGCTGGCGAGGCGCGCGCTCTCGGCCGTCTGCCTGACGGTGGCCGTCAGCTCGTCGAGCGCGGTCGCGGTTTCTTCGACCGAGGCCGCCTGCTGCTCGGTGCGGCCGGCGAGATCGTCGGCCGCCTGGCGGATTTCGCCGGAGCCGGCCTTCATGCTGTCCGTGTTAGAGGCGATCTGCCGCATCGTGTCGGCGAGCTTGGTGATCGCTCCGTTGAAGTCCGCCTTGAGCTTGACGTAGTCGGACGAGAACGCCGCATCGATCCTGTGGGCCAGGTCGCCATCGGCGAGATGCTCGAGCGCCTGTCCCAGCCCTTCGACCACGATGCCGAGCTGATGCGTCGCCTCCTGTCGATGCGCCTCGTTGCGCTGGCGCTCGCTCTCGGCCGACTGGCGTTCTGTCTCGGCCTCGCGCTCGGCGTCGAGCTTGGCGCTCTCGATGCGCTCCTTCTCGATCGCCGCGAGCTTGAACAACTGCACCGCCTGCGCCATCTCGCCGACCTCGTCGCGGCGCGACAGGGAGGGAACCTCGACGCTCCGGTCGCCCCGCGCCAGCACCGTCATGGTGCGCGTCATCCGGTTGATCGGATTGGCGATCCAGCGCTTCAGCATCCAGGCGCAGGCGATGGCGGCGATCAGGCTGATCAGCGCGACGACGCCCGAGGCGACCGCGGCGGCATCCATGATGGAGCTGAAGCTCGAGATGTCCGAAATCAGCGCATAGCTGCCGATCACGTCGCCGCGATAGTCGCGGACCGGCGCATAGACGATCGCGCTGGCGCGGCCCCCGAGCGCGATGCGCTGGATCTCGGTCGATCCGCCGAGGCCGCGGCGCAGCATCTCCTCCGAAAGCTGCGTGTCCTTGGGCAGGGTTGATGCGAAGGGGGCGAGGGCGTCGCCGGTCTTGACGAAGAAGGCGATGTCGCTGCCGGACGCCTTCTTGAAGGTCTCGAAGAAGGACTGCCCGAAGCTGAGCCCGACCTCGACCGTCCCGATCATCCGGGTGCCGGCTCGGACGGGCATGACGCCGCGGACACCGAGGCCTTCGACCCCGTTCTCCAGCCCATGAATCGGCTGTCCCGTCTTGTTGGCCTCCACCACGGTGAACCGGAAGGAGGAGAGGTCGTCGCCGAATTTCTCCGGGCGATGCACGCGAAGGAAGGATGTCGCGGGGGCCAGGTGGAACTGAAGCTGCGTCACGCCATCCGCGCTCTTGAGCGCGCCGAAGCCCGGCACGGTCGCCGCGGCGAGGCCGGCGCGATCTCCTGCGGCGAAAAGCGCCTGGATCTGCGCGTTGCTCGCGATCGTGTTGGCCATCGACAGGGCGCGCCTGGCCTCGCTGCCGAGGCTCGTCGCCAGCATCTCCTGCGAACTCGTCATCTCGCGCGAAATCGTCTCGCTCAGGATCCGGTTTCCGAGCAACTGCGTCGACAGGGCGCCGGACGCCGCGACGAGACCCACGGCGCCCGCGAGCACGATCCCGATGATGGCGCCGACGCCCAGCGCCTTGCGCGCACTCCGGGCCGTGAGGATGTCGGTCATGGGCTCTTTCCGGGATGCTGCGGCGATGTGCCACTGAAGATATTCGAAAAGGCCTAACTGTAGCCTTATGCCGCATCTCGGCGCATCAATGCGTGCCCGCCGGCTCCGGGATACGCGCCGGGTCGCGATGCGGACGGGCGTGCCGGATCGTGATGCGAACCCGGGCAGAACGTAGGAGCCATGCGCGCGGTTGCCTCGCAGCTTGACAATGAAGAATTCAAACATATGAATGTAAATATGTTTACTCGGAAAGGATCGTTCCATGAACGTCGGCACCCTTGATCGCGCTCTGCGCTTCGCTCTCGGCCTCGTCCTCGTCGCCGCCGTTTTCGTTCCGCCGCTGGCCGGCATGGTTGCCGGCTGGGGCTCGTGGAAATACGCGCTGACCGTGGTCGGCCTGGTGATGCTCGGCACGGCGGCCTTCCGCTTCTGTCCGGCCTACACGCTGCTCGGCATCCGCACCTGCCCGGTCGAGCGGCGCTGACATGACGGCGACCGCCTTCACGCCGCTCGCCTCCTTGGTCGGGGGCGGGCTCATCGGCCTCTCCGCCGTGATGCTGATGGCATTCGAGGGGCGCATCGCCGGCATCAGCGGCATCGCCTCGCGCCTGCTGCCGCCTTATTCCGACGGCGCATTCGCCGGTCGCCTCGCTTTCGTCGCCGGGCTCGTCGCCGCCCCGCTGGCCTATGCCGGCGTGACCGGGTCGTTCCCCGTCCAGACGGTCGAGGCCGGCTGGCCGTTGCTGGTGCTGGCGGGGCTGCTCGTCGGCTTCGGCTCCGTCTGGGGCAATGGCTGCACCTCCGGTCACGGCATCTGCGGCCTGTCGCGGCTGTCGCTGCGCTCGCTCGTCGCCGTGCTGGTCTTCATGACGACCGCGATCGCGACCGTCTTCGTCACCCGCCATCTTCTGTGAGACGTCGATGCCCGTCCTGCTTCAGTTCCTGACCGGCCTGGTCTTCGGCGTCGGCCTGCTCGTCGCTGGCATGTCCGACCCCGCCAAGGTGCTCAATTTCCTCGATCTGGCGGCGATCCCGGCCGGCACCTGGGATGCGAGCCTGGCCTTCGTCATGGCCGGCGGCATTGCTGTGGCCTTCATCGGGTTCCGCCTGGTTCTGAAGCGTCCGCATCCCGTCTTCGCCGAGCGCTACAGCCTGCCGACGGCGACGGCGGTCGACACCCGCATCCTGGCCGGCCCTGCCATCTTCGGCATCGGCTGGGGGCTGGCCGGGTTCTGCCCCGGCCCGGCGCTGACGGCGCTCGGCTACGGCACGGCCGAGGCGCTCGTCTTCATCCTGGCGATGCTGGCCGGCATGGCGGCAGCGCGCCGGCTCGCCCGAACGCAGGGGACGCAAGCCCTCCTGCCGCGTTCCTCCTCCTGAACCTGTCGCAGAACGGAGACCGTCATGTCCGCCATTCCCCACGCCGTCGACCTCCAGACCAGGCCGGAGGTCACCGCCTTCTTCGACGCGGCGACCAACACGGTTAGCTACGTCGTCAGGGACCCGGCCTCCAGCGCCTGCGCCATCGTCGATTCCGTCATGGACATCGACTATGCGGCCGGCCGCATCGCCTATGAATCCGCCGATGAGATCGCGGCCTTCGTCACGGCGCAGGGCCTCAAGGTCGAATGGCTGATCGAGACCCATGTTCACGCCGACCATCTCTCGGGCGCGCCCTATCTGCAGAAGAAGCTCGGCGGCAAGATCGGCATCGGCGAGAACATCACCATCGTCCAGGAGACCTTCGGCAAGGTCTTCAACGAGGGCACCGAGTTTCAACGCGACGGCAGCCAGTTCGACCGGCTGTTCAAGGATGGCGACACCTACCGGATCGGCGGGCTGACCGCTTTCGCGATGCACACGCCCGGCCACACCCCGGCCTGCATGACGCATGTCATCGGCGATGCCGCCTTCGTCGGCGACACGCTGTTCATGCCCGATGGCGGCTCGGCCCGTGCCGATTTCCCGGGTGGCGACGCTCGCACGCTTCATCGCTCGATCTGCCGCGTCCTGGCTCTGCCGGGCGAGACCCGCCTGTTCATGTGCCACGACTATGGCCCGAACGGCCGCGATATCCGCTGGGAGACGACGGTCGCGGAGCAGCGCGCCCACAACATCCATGTCCGCGACGGCATCACCGAGGACGAGTTCGTCAAGATGCGGCAGGCGCGCGACGCGACGCTCGATATGCCCAGGCTGATCATCCCCTCGCTGCAGGTCAACATGAAGGCCGGCGAACTGCCCAAGCCCGACGAGAGCGGCAAGCGCTTCCTGAAGGTGCCGATCAACGGCCTCTGAAACGTCTTTCCCCAACTCGATGGCACGGCGGCTCGGCCGCCGCGCGGAGATCGCGACATGATCGGCGGAGCGGACATCGCCTCGCTCGGCTCCGGCTCCCTGGTCGGATTCGTTCTTGGATTGATCGGCGGCGGCGGCTCCATTCTGGCCGTTCCGCTGCTGGTCTATGTCGTCGGCGTGGCGTCGCCGCATGTCGCGATAGGGACCAGCGCGGTCGCCGTCGCGCTGAGTGCGCTGGCCAACCTCGTCGGCCATGCGCGCGCCGGCAATGTCCGCTGGCCCTGCGCGCTGGTGTTCTCGACGGCCGGAATCGCCGGCGCTGCGGCCGGCTCGGCCATCGGCAAGCGCTTCGACGGCCAGAAGCTCCTCCTCCTGTTCGGGCTGCTGATGCTGGTGATCGCGGGCGTCATGCTGCTGCGCAAGCCGGCGAGCGGCGACGCCTTCAGGCCGTTGACCCGCGCCAGTGCGCCCGGCCTGCTACCCCGGCTTCTCGGCGTCGGCGGCCTCGTCGGCGGCATGTCCGGCTTCTTCGGTATCGGCGGCGGATTCCTCATCGTGCCGGGTCTCATGGGCGCGGCGCATATGCCGATGATCGCGGCGATCGGCTCATCGCTGGTCGCGGTCACGGCCTTCGGCCTGACCACGGCGACGTCCTACGCGCTCTCGGGGCTGGTTGATTGGCATGTCGCCGCGCTGTTCATCGGCGGCGGCCTCGTGGGCGGAATCGCCGGGACGAGCGTCGCCAACCGGCTCGCCGCGCAGAAGACCGTGCTGACGCGGGTCTTCGCCGGCATCGTCGCGCTCGTCGGCGCCTATGTCGTGTGGCGCGGCTTTGCCAGCCTGGTGGCCTGAGCCCGCATCGGGGCTGTCCGCCACACCACCAATGTCAGCGCGCCGGCGCGAAGCGATAGGCGGTCCCGGCGCGTTCGACGCGTCCGATCCCGCCATCGAGATGGTAGCCGATCACCTGCGCCTGTTCGGCCGCTGCCCGCTCGAGCACGGCCCGTCGTGTCGCGACCGCCCGATCGGCGTCGAAATCCGAGGCCGGGCGCCATTCCGGATGCGCGAAGGATGCGACCGGATGCGTCAGGGCATCGCCGAGCACGAAGACCGGCCCGTCCGCGTCCTTCAGTTCGAACGAGACATGGCCGGGCGTATGACCGGCCGTATCGAAGGCCGCCACGCCGGGAAGCCAGTCGGAGCCGGGGTCGTGCTGTTCCAGCGTGTCGCCCAGCGCCTTGATGATGCGCTGCGCGCCGGCGGCAAAGGCGTGCCGGTCCTCGGGGAGGCGCTGATAGATCGCCGGGTCCGACCAGAAGGCGATCTCGCGCCGGCTCGCGAGCCAGCGCGCGTTCGGGAAAAGCGGCGTGTCGAAATCGTCGAGCGCGCCCCAGA
This sequence comes from Bosea sp. 124, assembly GCF_003046175.1. Lineage (NCBI taxonomy): Bacteria > Pseudomonadati > Pseudomonadota > Alphaproteobacteria > Hyphomicrobiales > Alloboseaceae > Allobosea > Allobosea sp. 124. Next base: position 5,293,755 of record NZ_PZZM01000001.1, on the reverse strand, counting down.
AGTGATCCGGATGGAGATGGGTGAACAGCACATGCGTCACGCTGTCGGGCGCGATACCGGCTGCCTCCAGGCTGGCGGCGAGCTTGCCCGTGCCGGGCAGGAAATGGGCGCCCGAGCCACAGTCGAACACGACGACCTGATCGCCCTGCCTGAAGCAGGTGACGTTCAGCACGCTGGTGACGGGGCCTGTCCTTCCCGTCCCGCTCACGATGGCGTCGAGCGCGACGTCACGTGCCAGCATCGACAGCGGCATCTCGAAGCTGCCGTCGCTGAGAACCGAGATCGCGCGTTGCCCTTGCCGGGCCGTGGCGACCACCTGGGCGATGGCCCCCGGCGCGGAACCCGCCAGCGCGATGGCCGCGCCACCCAGCATGATCTCGCGTCGGCTTGGCATGTCGTCCTCCCAATATATCGTTACATCTGAATATATCTGCTTTCAGCGCTCGGGCAAGCGAGTTGCCGTCTGCGTTCATCCGCGGCGAGTGCGCCCGGGTTTATCCCCGGGCTTCGTTTCCATGCCTATTCTGCCCACGCTGTGCCCGACCAAGGGGGCTGTCGCGAGGCGTCGTGCGGCCGGGTGCAGGAGCGGGGTTCGCGAGGATCGGCCGTCGCAGGCCGGATATCGCGGAGACGGCGAGGGTTCACCATCCCATAGGCAAGGATGGGGGCCGGCGCCGGGCCAAAGACACCCGCGCGCGGAGCCGGGCGGCGCTCAGCTGGCGTCGCCTCGACACTTCGACACCGACACTCGACACCGGCGCGCGGCAAGAGCCGCGTCGCCCGGCTCCGCGCATCCCCTGCGGGATCGCTCATCGAAAACCCCGCGGCGAAGGCCGGACGGGGCTTTGCGTGCAGGCCGTGTTCGCGATGACCTGTCGCGCCCTGGACCGACGCCCGTCATCCCGGCCCGCCGCCCGGCGGGAGAGCTCAGAGCCTGGAATAGAGCCGCTGGTTCAGCGCCAGCAGGACGATGCTGGCCGTGCCGGCAAACAGCGTCAGGAGCAGTGTCAGTGCCATGATCAGCTCGACATTGTGCAGGCCGATCGCGCTCATCAGCAGGAAGCCGAGGCCGCGCTGCGAGGCGAACATCTCGCCCAGCAGCGTCCCGATCAGGGTCAGCGAGAAGCCGATCCTGAGGCCGGCGAAGATTTCCGGCAGGGCGGCGGGCAGGATGATGCGGCGCACCGTTTCGAGCGGACTCAGGCCCATCACGCTGCCCGTCTTGATGTAGACCGGCTTGACGTTGCGCACCGCGGTGATGGTGAAGAGCGCGATCGGGATGACGCCGTGGATCGCGCCGAAGGCGACCTTCGCCGACATGCCGAGCCCGAAGGCCAGCAGCAGGATCGGGTAGAGCGTGATCTTGGGGACCGAATAGAGCGCGACGAGGACGGGCTCCAGCACCTCGCTCAGGAAGCGGTTCATGCCGAGGGTGAAGCCGATGGCGAGGCCGATCGCGATCGCCAGCAGCAGGGCGAGTCCGAAGGCCTTGCCGGTCTCGGCGAGATGGGCCGCGAATTGCGGCGTGGCGACGAGCTTGCCGGCAAAGGCAAAGGTCTGGAGCGGCGAGCGCAGGGCGACGTCGCCGACGATCCAGTACAGAGCCTGCCAGGCGACGAGCACGGTCGCCGCGAGCGTCAGGGTATTGCGCAGGAGCGGGTTCATGCCGGATCTCATCGCAGTCCCCGCCGTACCATCAGCGCCTTCTCCCAACGGGCGAGGAGCATGTTGATCGAGATCGAGACCAGCAGGATCAGCAGGATCAGCGGATACATGGTCGCGTTGTCGAAGTTATTGTAGGCGAAGCTGATTTCGTACCCCATGCCGCCATTGGACATGATGAACTCGGCGCCGATGATGCCGATCAGCGAATAGGCGACGGCGAGTTTTGCGCCGGTCAGGATATAGGGCGAGGCATAGGGCAGGGTGATCCTGACGGCGGTCTCGGCCGCGGTCATCTGGTTGATCCGGGCGGTCTTGAGGAGGACGCCGGGGACCCGGTCGAGCCCGTTCAGCGTGTTCACGATCACCGCGACCACGCCCAGCATCGCGCCGATGAAGATCTGCGGCGCGTCGCCCAGCCCGAGCAGGACAATGAGCAGCGGGTAGAAGGCGAAGACCGGGATGGCGTAATAGGTCGCGAACAGCGGCTCCAGCGTGTCGCGCACGCGCTTCAGCCGGTGGATCACGATCGCGCTCGTCACGCCCATGACCATGGCGATGACGAAGGCGACCATGGCATTGCCGAGCGTCTTGGCGATGGCGGCGTTGAGCGAGCCAGACAGCAGCATCCTGGCGAGGTCGGCGATCATGGCGTGTGGCGGCTGCATCGTCAGCCGGTCGATCACACGCGTCAGGCACAGCACCTCGAGCAGGGCCACGAAGCCGGCGATGATGATGACACGCCAGAGGACGGGGCTCCTCATGCCGCCGCCCCGGTCTTGCCGATCGCTTTCATCGATTCCGCGCGCAGCGAGCGCCAGAGTCGGGCTGTGATCGCGCCGAAATGCTCCTCCTGCACGATCCGGCTGTCGCGCTCGCGCGGCCAGCCGGTCTCGACGATGTCGATCAGGCGGCCGGGCCGCGCCGACATCACGCCGATGCGATCGGCCAGCATGGCGGCTTCGTCCAATGCATGCGTGATCAGGAAGACCGTCGCGCCGGTCTTGCGCCAGAGGTTCAGCACCTCGTCGCCCATTAGCAGGCGCGTCTGCTGGTCGAGCGCGCCGAAGGGCTCGTCGAGCAGGATCAGGCGCGGTTCGGTGACCAGCGTGCGGGCAATGCAGACGCGCTGGCGCATGCCGCCGGAGAGCTGGGCCGGATAGCTGTCGGCGAAGGCGACGAGCCCCATCATCTCGAGAGCGCTCGCGATCCGCCGGGCCTTCTCCTCCGGTGCCAACTTCATCCGCCGGAGCCCGAAGGCGATGTTGTCGCGCACCGTCAGCCAGGGGAACGAGGCATCCTCCTGGAAGACGACGCCAACGCCGTCGGGAATCCTGTCGCGGATCGGCTTGCCCTCGAAGGCGACCTCGCCACGCGTCGCGGTCGAAAGCCCGGCGACCAATTCGAGCAAGGTCGACTTGCCGCAGCCGGAGGGGCCGACCACGGCGAAGAACTCGCCCTGCCGCAGGTCGAGATTGATGGGGCCGAGCGCGTGGACGGTGTCAGCCGGTCGCCCGGACCGGCTGAACAGCTTGTCGACGTCGCGCAGCGAGACTTGCGCAGTTGCAGACACGGTCACCTCAAGGCCTTCAGGTCGTCGGGCAGATAGCGGGTGTCGACGAGCTTGGCGGTGTCGATGTCGCCGCTGATCGCGCCGACCATCTTCTGCACGTCGATGGCGCGCTGCAGGCCTTCCATGTGGATATAGCCCGCGCCCCAGTACTCGATGCCGTTGGTCTTGCTGCTGATCAGGTTCCTGACCGCTGCGCGCGCGACCGCCGGCTCCAGGCTGTAGACCTTGGCGATGATGTCGCCGGATTCATCCGGATTCTTGGCCATGTAGTCGACGGCACGGCGGCGGGCGCGGATCACGCCCTTGATGAAGTCGTCCTTGCCGGCGGCGCCCGCGCCGGCGGCGACGCCGAGCACGTTGGCCATCGGCGGCAGCAGGTCGGATGCCTTGGCGATGGCGCGGTATTTCGACTGGAACTTCGCCCAGAGCGGCTCGGGGATCGGCGTGACGTCGACCAGGCCGATATCGAGGGCGGCGACGCCCTCGCCGAAGCCGCCGGTCTTGACCAGTTCGACATCTTCAGTCTTCAGCCCGCCGGACTGCAGCACCAGTGTCGCCAGCGCCTGGCTGGTCGAGCGCGGGTTGGTGTAGCCCATTTTCTTGCCCTTCAGGTCCTTGACGGACTTGATCGGGGAATCAGGCTTCACCGCCCAGATGAACTCGGCGACCGTCAGGACGGTGCCGGCGACGATCTTGATGTCGGCGCCCTGCTGCACCGCCGCGATCACCGCATTGGGGTTGACCTCGGCATAGGGCGCGTTGCCGGCGAGCATGTTGCGCAGCGTCGTGCCGCCGCCGGCGGAGGTCAGGATGCCGGTGACGTTGGCGCCTTCCTCCTTGAAGAAGCCCTTCTCCATGGCGACGGCATAGGGCATGCCGTTGGCCGAGACGCCGTAATTGCTGACGACGATTTCCTCGGCCGAAGCGGGCGCGGCGAGGGCCAGGCCGAACAGGGCCGCGCCGGCGAGCACTGCCATCCGGTCGATTCTGCGATTCGTGTCTGTCTGCATGGTCATGGTTTCCTCCCGTGTCCGTCTTGCGCGGATCGTTTCATGGTCCAGCCGCCGGTCGGCGGCCGTCTTCGTCGTCGCTTCGTCTCCGTCAATCCTGGTCCTGCGCCGTCTCGACCGCGCGCCAGCGCGCCAGATCGACCGCCTTGTCCAGGGTATCGCGAATGGCCGGGCCCTGCTGCAAGGCCTTGAGCGGCCGGGTGCCGTCGGCATGGCCGCGCAGCTCCGCCAGCCCGTCGCGCATCGCCGCGACGACCCGGAAGATCAGGCTCGCCGGAAACGAGACCTGCGTGAAGCCCATCGCGCCGAGTTCGGCGGGGCTGAGCCAGGGCGTGTCGCCACCTTCGAACATTGCGGCCGACAGGTAGCTGCCCTTGAAGGCGGCGCCGACGCGGCGATAATCCGCCTCCGTGCGCAGGCCGGCGATGAAGACGCCGTCGACGCCGAGCTTGAAGAAGCGCTCCGCGCGGCGCATGGCGGCGTCCAGCCCAAGCGGGCCGTAGGCGTCGGTGCGCCCGATGACGAAGGTCTCTGGGTTGGTCCTGGCCCGCATGGCGGCACGCAGCTTGGCCTCGATCACCGCCTCGTCGACGACGGCCGCCGCCTTGTCGGCACGCTGCTGCTTGCGGTCGCGGTCCTGGTCCTCGACCAGGAAGCCACCGACGCCGATCGCTTCGTAGGCCGTGACGAGGCGGGCGACGCTCTTGACGTCGCCATAGCCGTCGTCGGCATCGGCGATGAACGGGATGCTGGAGGCGTCGGCGATGTCCCTGATGCCGGAGACCATGTCGGTCAGGCCGATCAGGCCGATATCGGGATAGGCGTGGCGCGCTGCGAGCAGGGCAGAGCCGCCGATGGCGAAGGCGTGGAAGCCGGCCTGCTCGATCATCCGCGCCGAGAGCGCGTCATGGGCGAGGGGGGTGACCAGCGGATTTTCGCGCGCCAGCGCGTCGCGGATGCTGAGACGTGTCATGAGGTGCGCGCGCGCTCCAGGGCCGGTGGGAAGAGCCAGTCGGCGCGGGCCCGCGCCGCCGCGTAGTGAGCCTCGATCGCATCGGTCTCGCGCAGCGTGATCGCGATCTCGTCGTCGCCGCGCATCAGCGCCTGCGCCCGGGAGGCCGGGATCCTGAAAGCGTGCGACAGACCGTCGGGGCCGGTGACCGTCGTGCTGCGCAGGTCGACGCGGAAGACCGGCGCATCGGCATGGGCGTCCGCCGTGGCCTTGAGGGTGAGATAGGTGGCGGGCTCGATCAGCCCGGCCACGAGCCCGTTCTTGAAGGCGTTCTCGTAGAAGATGTCGGCGAAGCTCGGCGCCAGCACGCAGCCGATGCCGAACTGGGCCAGCGCCCAGACCGCCGCCTCGCGCGAACTGCCACAGCCGAAATTCTCGTCGGCGAGCAGGATGCGCGCCTGCCGGAAGGGCGCGCGGTTCAGGACGAAATCGGGCCGCTCGGCGCCATGCTCGTCATAGCGCTGCCCGCCGAACAGGGCTTTGCCGAGATCGGCGGTGGCGGTGCGCAACCAGACCGAGGGAATGATGGCGTCGGTATTGACGTTGGCGAGCGGCATCACCGCCATGACGCCTTCGACGCTGCTGACCGGATCTCTCACGCGACAGGCTCCAGGGTCATGACAGGGGCACCTCGCGCACATCGGTGATCCGCCCCGCGAGCGCGGCGGCCGCGACCATGGCGGGGCTCGCCAGATGGGTGCGGGCTTGCGGGCCCTGCCGGTTCTCGAAATTGCGGTTGGTCGTGGCGATGCAGCGCAGGCCGGGCGCGACGACGTCCTCGTTGATGCTGACGCACATCGAGCAGCCGGCCTCGCGCCACTCGAACCCGGCCGCTCGGAAAATCTCGTGCAGGCCGCGGGCCTCCGCCTCGCGCTTCACGGACATCGAGCCCGGCACGACGAGGCCGCGCACGCCGGGGGCGACCCGGCGCCCGCGCACCACGGCGGCGGCGGCTTCGAGGTCGGAGAGGCGCGAATTGGTACAGGAGCCGATGAAGGCGACGTCGATCGGGATGCCGGCCAGCTTCATGCCCGGCTCGAGCCCCATATAGCGGATCGCCTGCGCGACGCTCTCGCGACGCCGCGCATCGGCGAATCCGGCAGGGTCCGGCACACGCTCCCCGATCCCCGCCACGTCCTGCGGGGTCGTGCCCCAGGTCACCTGCGGCGCGATCGTGTCGCAATCGATCAGGACGTCGCGCGCGAAAACGGCGTCCTCGTCGCTGCGCAGGCCGCGCCAGGCTGCGACGGCGCGGGAGAAGGCCTCGCCGCGCGGCGCAAACTCACGGCCTTCGAGATAGGCGAAGGTCTTCTCGTCGGGCGCGATCAGGCCGAGCCGCGCGCCGAGTTCGATCGACATGTTGCACAAGGTCAAACGGGCTTCGACCGTCAGCGCCTCGATGGCGGAGCCGGCATATTCGACCGCGCAGCCGCGTCCCCCGGCGACGCCGAGTTCGCCCATCGCCCGCAGGATCAGGTCCTTGGCGGTGATGCCGGGGCCAACCTTGCCCTCGAAGCGCACGCGCATATTGGCGGGCCGGGTCAAGGCCAGCGTCTGCGTTGCCAGCACATGCTCGACCTCGCTGGTGCCGACGCCGATGCCGAGTGCGCCGAGGCCGCCGACCGTCGAGGTATGGCTGTCGCCGCAGGCCAGGATGCTGCCTGGCAGGGCGAATCCGAGTTCGGGCGCAATGACGTGGACGATGCCCTGGCGCGGATCGCCGACGCCGAAATGCCGGATGCGGCTGGCATAGGCGTTGCTCCGCATCAGTGTCAGCAGTTCGCGGCCGCCGGGATTGCTGTCCTCGTCACGGCCTGGATCGGTCGAGACGATGTGGTCCTGCGTCGCGATCGTGAGTTCGGGGTGGGCGACGCTCCGCCCGGCGCGCTTCAGCCCGGCGAAGGCGACCGCGCAGGTCGTCTCCTGCAGGACGTGGCGATCGACGAAGATCAGGTCGCGACCGTCGTCGAGCCGCGCCACCAGATGGGCGGCCCAGATCTTGTCGAAGCTCGTGGCGGGCGCGGCCATCGCGTCAGACGCCATGGCGCAAGCGACCGGCGAAGCCCTCGGGTGAGCACAGGCGCGCGCAGGCTTCCTTTGCCCCAGACAGGGGTGGCATGACTTTTCCTCCCGATCCGATGCTTTACCGCATCGGCTCATTTTTGAGGCTTGCGTCCGATCGTCGAGATCTGATCGGAATTTGCAGGCTGATTTGGAATGAGCGTAATCTTGTGCGTCGCTGCCGCAAAGGCACAATTTACGCAGAATTTCATGAGAAAAACTCAGAGCAGATGACACGCCGATTGCCACCGCTGAACGCCTTGAGGGCCTTCGAGGCCACCGCCCGAAACGGCAGCCTGACGCGGGCTGCGCAGGAATTGTCGGTCACGCAGGGGGCGGTGAGCCGGCATGTCACCCAGCTCGAGAGCTGGGTCGGCGTCCGGCTGTGCCTGCGTCTGCGGCGCGGCATCGAGACGACGCCGGAGGGGGCAGCCTATGCGGCGGCCCTGCGCGCCGCCTTCGACCAGATCGAGGCGCAGACGCAGCGCCTGCGGGCGCGCTCGAATGACAACACGCTGCGCATCAAGCTGCCGCCGACCTTCGCAATTCGCTGGTTCGTGCCGCGGCTGGCGCGGTTCCACGCGCTGCACCGCCATATCGACGTGCAGATCACGACCTCGCACCAGCCGGTCGAGTTCGAGCGCGACGACATCGACCTGTGCATCCACTCCGGATCGGCTCCGCTTCCCGGCGCGATCTGCCGCAAGCTGTTCGGCGAGATCCTGTTGCCGGTCGGCAGCCCGGGGCTGTTTCGCGCCGCGGCGCCACGAGAGCCCGCCGACCTCGCCCGTTTCGTCCTGCTCTGCTCGATGCACCGGGCCGCCGACTGGCCAGACTGGCTCAAGGCGGCGCAACTCGACACCGTCGACGGCAACAACGGGCTGAAATTCGAGAACTCGGCCCTGGCCTATCAGGCCGCGATCGACGAGCTCGGCATCGTCATGGCGCAGCGGGCCTTCGTCGAGGAGGATCTGCGCACCGGCAGGCTCGTCGCGCCGCTCCCGCTCCGGGTGCGCACCTCCAACGCCTATTACCTCGCCTTCTCGCGGGCGCGCCAGAATTCGCCGCTGATCCGGGCCTTCGAGGAGTGGATCGTCCAGGAGACCGCCGAGATGGAAGAGACGGCGGAGATGGAGGGGGCGGTGTAGGCCCGCAGGCGATCGGGCACCGTCGAAGGGCGCCGTACCGCGTCGCGTCTCGTCTAGCTTGTCCCGCGGAGCCCGGTCGACGGGCTAGCTTTCCGCCATACACAATGCATAATATATTTGTGTTGACCGCCGCAGGATAAATGACGCCGTGACAATGACTTCCAGTGCGGGCGACGATCTCGTCCAGTTCGAGGATCACGGCGCCTATGCGCTGCTTCGCCTCAACCGGCCCGACAAGCGCAACGCGATGAATTCGGCCGCGCGTCAGGCCTTGCTAGCCCGCCTCGGGCAGCTTCACGGCACGCACAAGGTCGTCGTCCTGACCGGCAACGGTCCCGGCTTCTGCAGCGGCGTCGATCTCAAGGAGGCAGCCGAGGCGGAGGCTACGGGTACCGACTATGCCCGCGAGGTTCCCTCGCGCGAATGGATCTCGGTGCTGATGGCGATCCACCGCCATCCGGCCGTGTTCATCGCTGCCGTCAACGGTTTCGCACTCGGCGGCGGAAGCACGCTGATCCATGTCTGCGATCTCGCGATCGCGGCCGACGAGGCCGAGATCGGCATGCCGGAAATGGGCTTCGGCACCTATCCCGGCATGGCCGGGCCGGCGGCGCAATTGCGCCTGCTGCCCAAGCATGCCGCCTATATGATCCTGACCGCGAGCCGTATCGACGGGAAAACCGCCGAACGCTGGGGCGTGGTCAACAGCAGCGTGCCCCGGGCGCATCTGCTGGAGGAGGCCGATGCGCTGGCGCGCCGGATCGGCCAGTTCGACGCCACGGCGCTCGCCGAAAGCCGCAAGGCGCTCAGCCTGATTCCCGGCCAGATCAGCGATCTCGCGACCGGGTTCGAACTGGGCCTGTCGACGAATGCCACGATCCGGGCCAAGAGCACGGCCCAGCGCGACGGCCTCGGCCGGTTCGCAGCCGGCGAGAAGAACCTCGGCCAGGGCAGGCAGTCTTGACGCGCCCGCTCGCCGGCCTGCGCATCGTCGAGCGCGCCGGGGCGGCGGCTCGGCCCGGCGAGCGCCTGGCGGTGATGCTCGCCGGCCGCATCGCCGCCGATCTTGGCGCCACGGTGCTGATGATCGAGCCGCCAGGCGGCGATCCACTGCGGGCAGGGGAGAGCGCGAGCGAGAACAGCGGGCTGTTCACTTTCCTCACCGCCGGCAAGCACTCGCATATCGCCGCGGATGGCCAGGCGCTTGGGCCCCTGCTGGACGGAGCCGATGCGCTGATCGCCGACGCCGCGACGGCCGCCCAGATCGGCGCGCCCGGCGCGGCACTGCCGCTCGATCGGCCGACAGCCGTGGTCGCGGTCTCGCTGCTCGGCGCCGACGTGCCGCCCGGGGTGCCGGCCAGTGAGTTCACGGTGATGGCGCTGGGCGGCATGCTCGACATCGTCGGCGATCCGGCGCGCGAGCCGCTGCGGCTCGGCGGACACCAGCTCGCCTATTCGGCCGGGCTTTCGGCACTGACCGGGCTCGTCGCCGCTTTGTGCCTGCCGCCACGACAGCAGGGCGGCGCGCGCGCTCCGGAAATCGTCCAGGTCAGCCTGCTCGAAACCGCGATCTGGCTGAACTGGAAGAGCGTGGCCTGTGCGGCGGCCGGCGAGCCGGTGCCGCGCCGCTCCGGTCAGGCTGGCGACTGGCCGGTGGTGCGTTGCGCCGATGGCTGGGTGGCGCTGGTCTATCAGGACGCCGATTGGCCGGCCTTGCGGAAGCTTGCCGGCGACGATCCGCGCCTTGCCGACCCGGCTTTCGCGACCGCCGCCGGGCGGCGTGGCCGCACCGGCGAGATCGGCCGCATCGCCGAGGAGCATCTGCTCAAGCTGACGCGGCACGAGATCCATGATCGCGCGCTGGCGGCGCGGCTGCCGCTGGGGCCAGTTTCCAGTGTGGCGGAGCTGATCGAGGATCCGCATCTGGTCGCGCGCCAGTTCTTGCAGATGGTCGGTGCGAGCGGGACAGGCGGCGCCGTGGCGATGCCGCGCCTGCCCTTGCTCTGGGATGGCGAGGTGCTCGCAGTGGGAGCCGTGCCGGCGCTCGGAGCTGAAGCGGACCTCTGCGATGACGCGCAGCCGGTGGCTGCGGTTGCCATGCCCGCGCGGTCGCGCGCCGCAAGCCGCGCCTTGCCGCTGGCGGGTTGCCGGGTTCTCGATCTCGGCATCATCACGGCCGGCGCCGCCACCAGCGCGCTGCTGGCCGATCTCGGCGCCGAGGTCATCAAGCTCGAATCGCCCGGCTATCGCGATCCGTTCCGGTTCTGGCAGGGCGATGACGGTGGCGTCGACAGCGATCTGCCGACCTTCTTCCGCTACACCAACCGCAACAAATCCGGCACCAGCCTCGACCTGAAGCAGGAGGCGGGGCGCGCTGCCTTCCTGCGGCTCGTGTCACAGTCGGACGTGGTGGTGGAGAATTTCCGCCGTGGCGTCATGACCAGGCTTGGCATCGACTATCCTGCACTCAGCGCGGTGAACGGGGCGCTGATCTTCGCGTCGCTGTCGAGCCAGGGCGAGACCGGCCCGGACGCGAACTACGTCTCCTATGGCACGACGCTCGAGGCGATGGCCGGTCTCGCCTGGCTCACCGGCTATGCCGATGGCGGCCCGGTCGTCTCCGGCAAGGATCTCAACTATCCCGATCAGGTCGTGGCGATCTTCGCCGCCGGCATGGTCGCCGCCGCCTGGCTCAAGCGCCGGCGGACGGGCGAGGGCGCCCATCTCGATCTCTCGCAGCGCGAACTCACCGCCTTCCTGGCGGGCGAGGCCTTCGTCAAGCCGCCGGAACCGCCGCGCCGGGGCAATGCCGAGGCCGGCTACTGGCTGCAGGACTGCTTCCTGGCACGCGACGGCTGGATCGCGCTCAGCGTGCCGCCGGAGCAATTGTCCGCGCTCGCGTCGCTGGGTCCCGATCCGGCCGGCTGGATTTGCGCGATGCGCCGCGAGGACGCGGTGCGGGTGCTGGCGGCGAAGGGCATCGCGGCGGCGCCGGTGCTCGACGGTGCCGAGGTGCTGGCCGGGCGCGGCACGCGCTGGCGCGACGCGCTGGCCGAGGGGCCAGAGAACCGGCTCGCCAAGGGCTTCCCGTTCCAGCTCCGCCATGCGCCGTTGACGGTCTTCGCCGACGCGCCGCATGTCGGCCAGGACACGGCGCGGGTGCTGGGCGAGGTCGGCGGTTTCTCGCCGGAGGAGATCGCGCGGCTCGTCGCGGCCGGCGCCGCGGAGTGCTGGCAGCGTCCCTGAGCTGTCGACGGCTTCAGCGGGGCGAGGGCGCTTCGTGCAAGGCGCCGTCGAAGGCGAAGGTCGCATCTGGCGGGCCGCAGACCCGCCATGACAAGGCCCGCCATGACATCAGAACCGCCGGGCCAGCTTCGGATCGAGCATGTCGCGCAGGCCGTCGCCGAGCATGTTGATCGCCAGGACCATGAAGCCCAGGAACATGCCGGGGAAGAAGATGATCCAGAAGGCGAGCTGCACATAGCTGCGGCCGTCGGACAGGATGTTGCCCCAGCTCGGCGTTTCCGGCGGGATGCCGACGCCGAGGAAGCCGAGATAGGATTCGAGCAGCACCGCGGAGGCGGCGACATAGGTTGCCTGGACGATGATCGGCGTCAGCGCGTTGGGCAGGATATGCCGGAACAGCAGGCGCGGCGTGCGCGCGCCGATGGCGGTCGCAGCCTCGACATAAGGCAGTTCGCGGATGATCAGCACGACCGAACGGACCAGCCGGACCATGCGCGGCACCTCCGGCACCGTGATGGCGATGATCACGGTCAGCAGACCGGGTTTCGCCACCGCCATCATCGAGACGGCGAGCAGGATGGCCGGAATCGCCATCAGCCCGTCCATGATCCGCATGATGACCGCGTCGAACCAGCGATACATGCCGGCGAGCAGCCCGAAGACGATGCCGATCAGGCTGGTGAGCAACGCGACGCTCAGTCCGACGAGCAGCGAAATCTGTCCGCCATAGACGGTACGGCTGAACACGTCGCGGCCGAGATTGTCGGTGCCGAACCAATGCGTCGCGCTCGGCGCACGCAGGCGCTGGGTGACGTCCAGCGCGATCGGATCATGCGTGGCGATCCAGGGTGCGAACACCGAGACCGCGATCAGCGCGGCGATCAGCGTGCCGCCGATCACGACCGTGACATGGCGCGCGGCGCCGCGGAGCAGCCAATGGGCGCGCTTCGGGGTGAAGTCGAGAGCGACCGGCGCCTGGATGTTGGCAGTATTCATTACGACAGACTTCGGATGCGCGGATCGAACAGCCCGTAGCTGAGGTCCACGAGAAGGTTGATCACGACATAGGCGAGCGAGGCGAGCAGCAGCACGCCCTGGATGACCGGGTAGTCGCGCTGCGTCACGGCCTCGATGGTCAGGCGGCCGATGCCGGGAATGGCGAAGACGCTCTCGACGACCACGACGCCGCCGATCAGCAGGGCGATGCCGCTGCCGATGGTGGTGACGATCGGGATCGCGGCATTCTTCAGCGCGTGCTTGAACAGGACGGGCAATTGGCCGAGCCCCTTCGAGCGAGCCGTCCGGATATAATCCTCGCCCAGCACGTCGATCATGGTCGAGCGGGTCATGCGCGTCAGCAACGCCATGAAGACGAGGCCGAGCGTCAGCGACGGCAGCACGAGATGGTTCAGATAGAGCGCCGGCCCCTGCGACAGGGGCCGAAAACCCTGCACCGGCAGCCAGCGCAGCTTGAGCGCGAAAGCCCAGACCAGCCCGTAGCCGATGATGAAGATCGGGAAGGAGAAGGCTGCGACTGCGAGTGCCATGATGACGCGGTCGAGCCAGCGCCCGACCTGCCAGGCGGCGACGATGCCGAGCGGGACGGCGGTGCAGACCGCGAAGGTCATGGTGGTCGCGGCCAGCGAGAGCGTCGGTTCGAGCCTCCCGGCGATCAGCTCGAGCACCGGCTTGCGGCTGAACAGCGACTGGCCGAGATCGCCGCCGAGCAGCCTGAGCACCCAGTGATAGAACTGGAAGACCAGCGGCTCGTCGAGGCCGAGGCTCCTGCGGATGCGCTCGAGATCCTCGGTGTGGGCGTGCTCTCCCGCGATCACCGCCGCCGGATCGCCCGGGCCGACCCGGATCATGATGAAGACGATGACTGCGACCACCATCATGACGATGGCGGTCGAGCCGAGTTTGCGCAGAACGAAGGCGGTCATGAGACGGCGAAGCTCCAGCGTGTCGGGTGGTCCCCGTAGCCGCTCATTGCTTCTCGATGTTCCAGTAGACCGGCACCCCGGCCTTCACCACGCCCTTGATGTTGGAGCGGAAGGCGATCGGCTGGACGTATTGCCCCAGGTTCAGATAGGGCACCGAGACGAAGGCGCGGGTCTGGATCGCATCGACCATGGCGCGGCGCTTGGTGGCGTCGGTTTCCTTGGCCCAGTCGGAGACCAGCTTGGTCAGCTCCTCGTCGCAGGGCCAGCCGACATTGGCCTTGGCGCATTGCGAGTTGAACCAGATATTGGCCAGCGGCGAGGCGACGTCCGGTCCGCCCGCCGAGGTGACGAACAGATGCCAGCCGCCCTTGTCCGGCGTATCGCGCTTGGCACGCCGCGCGGTGATCGTCGCCCAGTCGAGCGACTGCACGTCGAGGTTCATGCCTGCCTTGCGCATATTGGCGATCAGCACGTTCTCGGCGGCCTGGTATTGCGGCCGGTCGGTGGGCAGCAGGACGGTGATCGGCTCGCCCTTGTAGCCCCCCTCCTTGAGCAGCGCCTTGGCCTTCTCGAAATCGGGCGTCAGCCCGACGACCCCGGCCGTGGTCTCGTTCTCGGAGCCGCACATGAAGAAGGTGACGCAGCTCTTGCGATAGTAATCGGGATCGCCGACCACGGCCTGCATCGAATCCGCCTGGTTCACCAGATGCAGCAGCGCCTGGCGGGCCTTGAAATTGTCGAACGGCGGGAAGAGCGCATTCGGGCGCGCCATCATCTGGACGCCGAGCTTGTCGATGGTCAGCACCGTGATGTTCGGGTCGCTCTTCATCAACTGGACGAAGTCGAGCGGCGGCGCCTCGAAATAGTCGATCTCGCCGGCCTGCAGCGCCGACAGCGTGGTGTTGTTGTCGGGAATGTAGAGCCACTCGACGCGGTCGAGCTTCGCGACCTTGCCGCCGGCCAGATAATCGGCCGGCTCGTTGCGCGGGATGTAGGTGGGGTTGCGGACATAGACCGCCTTGTGCCCGGGCTGCCATTCGTCGCGCTTCATCATGAAGGGGCCGGAGCCGATGGGGTCGGTGATCTGCTTGTCGATCGGCTGTTCGGCGATGCGCGCCGGCATCATGAAGGCGGGGGCCTCGGCGCCGGCCAGCGCTTCCAGCACCAGGCCGAACTGGTCTTTGAGCTTGATCTTGAAGGTGAGGTCGTCGACGACCTCGAAGCCTTCCATGGCGCGGACCATGTGCTGGCCCATCGCATTGCGCTGGGCCCAGCGCTTCAGCGAGGCTACGCAGTCGGCCGCCGTCACGGGCGCGCCGTCATGCCACTTCATGCCCTTCCGCAAGGTGAAGCTGTAGCTCATCTTGTCGGGGCTGACGGTGAAGGTGTCGACCATCTGCGGCTTCGGCTCGAAATTCGAGTTCAGCGCGAACAGGTTGTCATAGACCAGATAGCTGTGGCGGATGGTGACATAGGCCGTCGACCAGGTCGGGTCGATAATCTTGAGATCGGCGTTGACCACGGCGCGCAGCGTCTTGTCCGACGCAGCGTCGGCGGGCGCAACGGCGGCTGCCAGCCCCAAAGCCAGCAACGAAGCCGACAGAACATTTCGAAGGGTGTGTCCAAAGGCCATCATGCAGTCCTCCCCGGTGTCGCATTCTGTTCCGGCAACGCGCACGGCGCCTCAGGCGTCGCGTCACGGCCGATGATGCATTTTATATGTTCAGACTAAGAGGACGTTCGTCCGGCTGTCAAGCACGCTCGGCCCGGCAAGTGGACGCGGTGATCCGGGCGCAGGTCGCAAGGACGCATGCACTCGCCTGATCGGCGTGCGGTCCGGCAACTCATGTCGGTGTGGTTTTGTGGACGGACGGTGTCCTCCCGGGCGGAATGCAGCGGCGCCGATCCGGGTCGAGGCCGTGGTTCCGGGAATGGCACGCTCTCACGTCGGCGGGCCCTGCGGCTCGGCCCCTACGGCGTGCGTGGCACGAGCCGGGGATGAGGGCCGTCGATCAGCTCGTGGGTCGCCAGCACATGCTGCCGCGCCGCGTTGTGGCTGACCTTCAGCATGGCGTTGCGCGGCAGGTCCTCGAAGGCGAGCAGCGCGCGCGGGCGCTTGTAGCTCGTCATCGCCGCGACGGCGCCGGCAAGTTTCGCTTCCCAGCCCGGCTGCGGCCGTTCGGCGACGGCGACGATGACCTCGCCCCAATATTCAGAGGGGACGCCGAAGGCGACGATCTCGCCGCCACCCAGCGCCGCGGCAAGCGGGCGTTCGATCTCCTCGGGCGCGACCTTGTAGCCGCCGGTCTTGATCATGTTGGCGCTGCGGCCGGACAGATGCAGGCGGCCCTGCGTATCGAGATAGCCGAGATCGCCGGTCTCGTGGAACCCGTCGGGCGGCAGCGGCTCGTAGCGGCCGCCAGTGGTGATCGTGCCCGCCATCATCTGGTGGCCGCGCAGCAGGATCTCGCCGACGTCGCCGGGCGCGGCCTGACGATCGTCGTCTGTCCTGATCACGACCTCGACCCCGGTCGCAGGCCAGCCGACACAGGCATCGGCGTCAGTGCCGCCCTCGGCATACCAGGCGTCGGTCTCGGGCGGTTCGAGCACGGTGATCGGGTTGACCACCTCGGTCTTGCCATAGGTGACGCGAATGACCGGGCCGAAGATGGCACGCGCACGGGCATAAAGCGTCGGCGACAGCGTGGCGGTGCCGCAATAGATCGTCTTGAGGCCAGGCAGCCGGCGGCCTTCCGCTGCCGCGACGATCTTGGCCAGTACGGTCGGCGGCGCGAACATCTCGTCGGCTTCGCCGCGTTCGAGGATGCCGAGGACGAGGTCGGTATCGACGCCGTCGAGCAGTGTCACCGCGCCGCCGAGGTCGAGATAGGCATAGGTCAGCAGCCCCGCGCCATGCGAGAACGGCGTCATCAGCAGCAGGCGGCTCTTCCGGCCGGGCTTGTGCGGCATCGCGGCGCGCTGCAGCAGGTTGGCGGCGAAGCGTCCGCCCTGATTGGTGACGATGCCCTTGGGCGGCCCGGTGGTGCCGGAGGTGAAACCGATCCGGGCCCAGTCCTCGCGTCGTGCGCGTGGGAAGCTGCCGAGGCCGAATGCGGCCGTGCCGATCTCCTCGATGCAATGGACTCGGGCGCCGAGCGTCTCGAACAGGCCGGCCTGCGCCCGCGTCGTCACGACATGGCGGATGCCGGCCAGCTCGACGCAATAGCGCAGATCCGCCTCGCTCAATCCGGGATTGAGCGCGACCTCGGCGGCGCCCGACATGACGATGCCGATGCTGGTCCACACCGCCGGGATGCCGTTGCGCACGAAGCTCGCGACGGGCTGGCCGTGCGCGATTCCAGCCTGCGTCACCGCCAGGCCGAGCGCTGCCGCCTTCGTCCCGAGCGCGCGATAGGTGATGGTGCCGGTGACGTCCTCGACCGCGATGCGATCGCCGAAGCGCTGCACGAGCGTGGCGAATTCGTTGCCGTAGCAGAAAGTGTCCGGCATGGGCGGCCTCAGCGGCCCTCGAAGCGCGGCTTGCGCTTCTCGCTGAAGGAGGCGACGCCCTCGCGCCGGTCCTGCGTCGGGATCATCCGGTTATAGGCCTCGATCTCGAAGAGCAGCCCGTCGGCGAGGCTCAGCGACAGGCCATGATGGATCGAGCGCTTCGCCTGCCGGATCGAGATCGGCGCGTTGTCGGCAATCGTTCCAGCGATTGCGATGGCGTCTGCGAGCAGGGCGGAGGGTTCACAGACGCGGTTGACCATGCCCCAATCGGCGGCCTCCTCGGCCGACCAGGGCTTGCCGGAGAGCAGGAGTTCCTTGGCGCGGCGCTCGCCGACCGCGCGCGGCAGATTCTGCGTGCCGCCGGCACCCGGCATGATGCCGAGCGTCACCTCGGGCAGGGCGAAGCGCACACCACGCGCCGCATAGATGAAATCGCAGCACAGCGCGACTTCACAGCCGCCGCCATAGGCCGCGCCGTTGACGGCGGCGGTGACCGGCATCGGGCAGTCGATGATGGCGCGCACCATGCGCTCGAAGATGTGGTGCTGGGCCTGCCAGGTCGCATCGGTCATGCCGTTGCGCTCCTTCAGGTCGCCGCCGGCGCAGAAGGCCTTTTCGCCGGCCCCGGTGAGGACGATGGCGCGGCAATGCGACGGATCGGCCAGCATCGTCTCGAACACGTCGAGGAGATCGAGCCCCATCTGCGTGTTCATGGCGTTCGAGGCCTGCGGGCGGTTCAGCGTGACGACGAGAACCTCCGGCGCAGGCCGGGCGATCAGGAGCGTGTCATAGGTCTCGCGCATCGACTTACAGGTACTCCTCGACAAGGGCGGCATCGCCGATATCGGCGACGCTGCCGCTGCGCCGGACCTCGCCGCCGCGCATGATGTAGCCGCGCGTCGCGAGCTTCAGCGCCGGGCGGGCCATCTGCTCGGTCATCAGGATGGTGGTGCCGCGACGCTGGATTTCGCGCACCGCATCGCTGATGCGCTGGATCCAGACCGGCGCGAGGCCGAGGAACGGCTCGTCGAGCAGCAGCAGCTTCGGATAGGAACTCATGGCGCGGGCGAAGGCGACGATCTGCTGCTCGCCGCCGCTGAGCTGGCCGGCCGGCTGGCTGGCGCGTTCGGCCAGGATCGGGAAGGTCGAGCTGAGCCAGTCGAAGGCCTCCTGCTGGTGCTTGCGCCCCATGCCGAAGGCCCCCGACAGCACGTTGTCGGCGACCGAGAGCGTGCCGAACACCCGTCGCCCCTCCGGCGAATAGCCGATGCCGGCGCGCGCGCGCTGGTCGGAGGTCAGGGCGCTGACGTCCTGGCCCCGAAAGCGGATGCGCCCGCCGCAGATCTGCGTCGCGCCGATCACAGCGTTGATCAGGCTCGACTTGCCGGCGCCGTTGGCGCCGATCAGCAGCACGGTCTCGCCCTCCTCGACCTCGATCGAGACCTTGTGGAGCGCGGTAATGCCGCCATAGCGGACTTCGATATCCTCGACCGAAAGCATCAGGCGGCCTCCTCGTCGTCGACGATGCCCATATAGGCGGCGATGACATCGGGCCGCGCCAGTACCTCGGCGGGCGCGCCCTCGGCCAGGATGCGGCCGGCGTCGAGCACCAGGATGCGCGGGCAGAGCCGTTTGATCAGGTCCATGTCGTGTTCGACGATCAGCACGGCGCAGCCATGATCGACCTGGGCCGCCTTGACGAAGGCGTCGACCTGCTGGCGCTCGCGCCGCTCCAGCCCGGCCGCCGGCTCGTCGAGCAGCAGCACGCGCGGCGAGGTGGTGTAGGCCAGGACAAGGCCCAGCATCTTCTGCAGGCCGTAGGGCAGCTTGTCGCTCGGTACGTCGAGGCGCGGGACGAGGTCGAACTGCCTCAGCATGCCGTCGAGCTTGCCCCAGATCGAGGGTGGGCTGCCGCTGAAGCGGATCGCGCGGGCGAGGTTCTCGCGCACCGTCGCGCTCTTGAAGGTGTTGGTCTGCTGGAAGCTGCGCACCAGCCCGAGCCGGCTCAGCGAATGGAACGGCATGCCGCCGATCTCGCGGCCATCGAGCAGGATGCTGCCGGCGCTGGGCGGAAGCTTGCCCGAGATCACGTTGATCAGCGTCGTCTTGCCGGCGCCGTTGGGGCCGATCACGCCCATCAATTCGCCCGGCGCCAGCGTGAAGCTGATCTCGCTGAACACGCGCAGGCCGCCGAAATTCTTCGAGATCGACCTGACGTCGAGCGAGCCGGCCCGGCCCGCCGCGTTATCCGTGCTCATGAGCTGCCTCCTTCACCGTGCCGACCATCGGTGTGGCGGCGGTCGCGCGGGTCTGCCGGAACAGCCGCCGATACAGCGCGGCCACGGTGCCGACGACGCCGCCGCGCGCGGCCAGCACGACGACCATGATCAGCAGCCCGTAGAGCCCTTCCGAGAACTCGCCATGCGTGCTGAAGATGCTCGACATCCAGACCAGGAGCGTGCTGCCCACCAATGGTCCGAGCATCGAGCCGCGCCCGCCGATGATGGTGTAGGCGATGTAGTTGACCGAGGATTGCGGCGAGAACGACGTCGGATGCGCGGTCAGCAGCATGTTGACCAGCGAGAAGCCGGCCATGCCGGCAAGGCCTGCGGCCACGACGAAGCCGATCACCTTGTAGCGCCAGACGACGAGGCCGAGGCTTTGCGCCAGCACCTCGTTCTCCTCGATGGCCGCGAATTCGCGCCGGAGATAGCCCGAGACGAGCGCGGTGATGACGGCTGCGGCGAACGCGACGCCGATGGCCAGCAGCAGCACGGATTTGTTGTCGGCGAGCTCGATGCCGAAGATCATGGTCGCCGGCATGCCGACGAGGCCGTTGGTGCCGCCGGTCAGGCCCGGCGTCTCGAAGATCAGCAATTGCAGGATCTGCGTCAGCAGGAAGGTGACGAGCACGAAATAGATGCCACGCAGCCGCAATACGAGGATGCCAAGCGGCAGCGCCACGATCGCGGGTGCAATGAAGCTCAGCGCTGTCAGGGCAAAGCTGTCGACGATCCCGCCCTTTAGACTGGCGATGGCCGCCGCATAGCCGCCGACCGCCATGAAGGCCGGCACGGCGAAGGTCAGCAGGTCCATGCGCAGCATGATGTAGACGCTGAAGGCCGCCGTCACCGCGACCGCGATCAGGTTATGCGTCGAATAGGCGAAGGGGCTGTCGGTGATGAAGGGGATGAGGAAGCTTAAGCCGATGATGGCGATCGCGGCGATCTCGCTGCCGAACTGGCTGATACGCGCCATGGTCAGGCTCCCCGCGCTTCTTTGCCGAACAGGCCCGAGGGCTTCACGATCAGCACGATGAGAACCAGCACGAACAGCGCGAGAGCGCCCTTCGAACCGCCGAGATAGACGACCGAATAGGCTTCGATCAGGCCGACCAGGAAGGCCGCGACCGTGGCGCCGACGATCGAGCCGAAGCCGCCGAGGATGACGGTCAGGAAGGCCATCGCCAGCACCGGCTCGCCGACGAGCGGGCCGAGCGACAGGATCGGCGTGACCAGCGCGCCGGTCAGGCCCGCGAGGCCGCACGACAGCGCGAAAGCCAGCGGAAACAGTAGCTTCGGGCGCAAACCTTGCGTGGCGGCGACCGCCCGGTTGTCGGCCAGCGCCCTCAAGCCGCGCCCGAGATCGGTGCGGTACATCAGGAAGTAGACGGCGCCGATCGCGACGAGGCAGACGGCCAGGACGACGAGGTTCTCGAGCGGGATGTAGAAGCCGCCGAAGCGCAGCGTCCCGGTGATGGGGAAGCTGAATTGCGGCGATTCCGGCCCGAACACGGCCTGAACGCCGGTGCCGATCATGAGATACAGCCCCAATGTCAGCATCAGCGTCGCGAGATGGTCGTCGACCACGCGCTCCACGACGAAGAGCTCGAAGACGTAGCCCAGCGCGCCGGTCGCGAACATCGCGACGATCACGGCCAGCGGATACGGCATGCCGAGAAAGGCGACGCAGCTATAGGCGGCATACCCGCCGAGCACATAGAAGCCGCCATGCGCGAAATTGACCACGCCGAGAATGCCGAAGATCAGCGTGAAACCGAGCGCCAGCAGCGCGTATTGCGCGCCGAGACTGATGCCGATCAAGCCGGCCGACACGAAGCCCGTCATGAGCCGTTCCTCCAGGTCCTGTGCGGTGGCGCGTCCGGGGCGAAGCCGCCCGGGGCGCTGGACCGGCCAGACATTTGTCTTGGTGCGTTCCGGCGGGTCTTCGGCCCATCATCAATGCATCATGCATTCGCGATGGGCCGACAGGACGCCACTGAGGGAGACGCAGCGGTTCGAAGGCGGTGGGATCGAGGGGTTTGCCGGTCGCGCCGGCGGATCCCTCGATTGTCGTCAATCGACCTCGGGCACTTCGGCGCGCAGGATCGGCTGCACCTTGCCATCCACGATCAGGCCGATGCCGAAGGGGAAGGAGACCTCCTGCTGGATGCCGAAGAAGGACTTGCCGGTCCAGCGGCCCTTGCCGAGATTCTTGTCGTTGATCGGCAGCTTGCGCAGCACTTCGGCGACCTTCTCGGTATCGGTGATCGTGCCGGCGTTCGAGATCGCCTGGAACAGCAGGCGTCCTACGCCGACCCAGAGGTAGAGCATGGTGTTTTCCGGCGGCGCCGTGCCCATCAGCTTCTTGTAGTCGTCGGCGATGGCGCGGATGTTGGGGTCCTCCAGCGGTACGTTCTCGTACCAGTAGAAGTTCTTGAGCACGTCGGGGCCGCCGGCGACTCGCAGGATTTCGTCCGTCGCCGGGCCGCCGAGACGGCCGATCGTGCCGGTGAAGCCGGCCTGGCGAAGCTGCTTGACCAGCACGCCGGCATCGCCGGGCGCCGTCGAGGAGGTATCGACCGTGTCGGGGTTCTTGGCCAGGACGCGCGCCACCACCGCCGCGAAGTTCGGGTTGCCGCGCTGGTAGAACTCTTCCGAGGCCTCGATGCCGTTGGCCTTGTAGGCCTCGATGTCGACCGAGGTGATGTCGGTGCCGCCCTGGTCGTTGGGAGCCACCAGCACGACGGATTTGATGTTGAACTTGGTCTTCGCGACCTTGACGATCGAATCCGCCCAGACGCTGGGGCCGGGGCCCTCATGGAACACCAGCGGCCAGCGCGGTCCGATCGCGTCCTTGGCGAAGCTGTTCTGGAACACCAGCAGCTTGTTGCGCAGCGCGATCGGCTTGATGCCGGTCGCCTCCGGCGTCACCACCGGGCCGAGGATGAACTTGACGTTCTGGCTGACGAGCTGGTTGGCGGCCGCCGCCGCGCCCTCGGCCGTCGCCTTGCTGTCGACGGCGATGGTCGAGATCTTGCAAAGCTCGTTGCCGACCTTGAGCCCGCCACCGCCGGCCGCATTGGCCTCGGCCGCGAGATATTCGGCGGCGCCCTTCAGCGCCAGGCCCCATTGGGCCGTCGCGCCGGAGAGGCCGCCGACGACGCCGATCTTGAGCTCGCAGGCCGCGAGAACCGGCGAAGCAGCGAACAGCGCCGCCGCAGCAGCACCCGCAAACAGGGTTTTCTTCAGGGTCTTCATTGGTTACCTCCCGGGATGAGGCGCAGCTTCTGTGGATGCGCCCTTATTGATTGACGTCAGTTCACGCAGTCGGCTCTCGTCTTTCTCCGTCGGCACGGCCGGTCGCCCGGCGCGCCAGATTGTCTTGCGCGGGCCGGCTCACGCGGCCGGCGGCACGAAGGGGTAGGGGACTGCCGGCCCATCGCGGAACGGCAGCGCGACCGTCGCCGCGCCGGGGGTGGATTCGACGCCGGCCTCGTTGCGGATGCCGAGATCGACATCGAGCAGCCCATAGCCCGCAGACACGCGGGTCGCGGTGACCTTGGCCCAGACCGAGAGCTTTTCGCCGACGAGGTTCATGGCGCGGAACTGGAAGCGGATCTTCCAGAGCCAGCCGGCCGGGCCGGCCCAGTCCTTCAGCAACTGCGCGATGAACTGCTGCTTGAGCGACCCGTTCACCAGCAGGCCCGGCAGCTTGTCGTGGCCGGTGGCGAAGGGCAGGTCGTAGTGGATCTTGTGCCAGTTCTCCATGGCGGCCGACCAGCGCATCAGATGCGCTGTGGTCAGCGGCCCCTTGAACAGCGGGCCGATCTCGTCGCCGACCGCCACATCCTCGAAGACGCGGACGATGGGCTGCGGCTGTTGGCGCAGGGCTGCGGCGGCCGTCATGGCCGCGCTCCAGAAACGCCGGTGGACGGGCGGGGCGACAATGCTTCTGCAGACATCATGACAACCTCCCGTATTCGCTATGCAAATTATTCATTCGTTATCGACGACGATCACATGGCGCGGACCTATCGTCAAGGGTCGAGTTGCCATGCGGATTCGTCATGGCGGAGCGAGCACCTCGCGCAGCGCACGGGCAAAGGCGTCGGGCGCCTCATAGGCGACCCAGTGCCCTGCGGCGGGAACGATACGGAACGGCATCTCCGGCCGGATGGCGCGCAAGGTCGCCTCGACATGGTGCAGCGAGCCGCGCACGGCGTGGTCCTGTTCGCCCCAGATTCCGGCGATCGGGATGTCGAGCTGGCGCAATTGCTCCGGCAGGAGCGCGCCGCGGCCGATCGGCCGGCTGTCATAGCGGGCGTGGCGGCTGTTCCAGTCCTGGATCGCCACGGCCTGCGCATCGAGATGGGCCGGGTCGGCGATCATCCAGCGCAGCAGATTGGCGCGGTTGGCGGCGTCGCGCTCGGCACCGCTCTTGTCGCGCACGCGTTCGAGCGCGACGCTGTTGATGGCGATGCCGAGCCCGCCCGAGCCGACCAGAGTCAGGGAGCGCGCCCGCGAGCCCGCCTGTGCGGCGACGAAACCGGCGAGAGCCCCGCCATAGGAAAAGCCGGCGATGTCGAAGCGCGCGCCTTCGCCCTGCGGGCTCTTGCCGATGACCTCCTCGAGGCCGCTCAGGACGATGGCGGCAATGGTCGCCGGGTCCGGTTCAGGCGGTACGGCGGAGCCGCCGAGGCCGGGAATGTCCGGCACCACCACCATCCGCTCGCCCGCGAAGGCGGGAATCGTGCGGATCCAGTGCAGCCAGCTCCCGGCGCCGCCATGCAGCAGCACGAGCGGGGCGCCGCCTTCGCCCCAGCAATGCCAGACCATCTCGCCCGCCCCGCAAGGCGTGCGGAATTGGCGCGACTGTGCCGCGAGCGCGGCCCAGGGCGGCGCGCCGTCCATTGCCGGACCCGGCAGCGGGCGGGCGATCTGCGCCTCCTGCGTCACGCGAGCAGCTTGCGTGCGATGAGGACGCGCTGGATCTCGCTGGTGCCACCGCCGATCTGGGCGTGGCGCAGCACGCGGTAGAACAGCGTCAGCGGCAGCTCGAGCGCTTCGCCCATGGCGCCATGGATCTGGATGGCGTGGTCGAGGCAGCGCGCGCCCCAATCGGTCGAGGTCATCTTGATGAGCGCGGCTTCCGTGCGCACATCCTCGCCGGAATCGGCACGGGCGGCCATCTCGTAGGTCATGGAGCGCAGGGCCTGGATATCGACATACATGTCGACCAGCTTCCACTGGATCGCTTGGCGTTCGGCGATGGGCTTGCCGAAGGTCTTGCGCTGCTTGGCCCAGTCGATCGACATGTCGAGCGCGCGCTGCATCTTGCCCAGCGCATAGGGTCCGCGCATCAGCCGGTCGTGGATCGTCAGCCATTTCTGGCCGAGCACGAAGCCCTTGCCGACCTCGCCGAGCACGTCGGAATCGGGCACGCGGCAATCGTCGAAATGAATGATGTGCTGCGAGGCGCGCGGCCCGAGCCAGGTGGCGATTCCCGGCACCTCGACCTTCATGCCGGGGTTGTCGCGCCGCACCAGGAACATGGTGATACCGCCGCGCTGGCGCTTCTCCGGATCGGTGACGGCCTGGACCATGACCAGTTCGCAGTCGCCGGCATTGGAGATCCACATCTTGGTGCCGTTGAGCACCCAGCCATCGCCGTCGCGGGTGGCGCGCGTCGTCATCATGCCGCCGGGATCGGAGCCGGCGCCGGGCTCGGTCTGGGCGAAAGCGGTGGTCCATTCGCCACTGACGACCGGCTTCAGGAAGCGCTCGACCTGGTCGCCGCGGCACTCGTAGAGGATGTTGGGGACGCTGGCATAGGGGAAGGGCACCGGCGAGTAGTTGAACTCCTCCTCCAGCACGACCTGCGCCAGCAGCGAGAGGCCGGGGCCGCCGAACTCCTCCGGCACCAGCACGTTGAACAAGCCGCTGTCGCGCGAGATGCCTTCGAGCCGGTCGGCCGTCTTCTTGTCGAAGACCGACCGGATGTTGACGGTCGGCGGCAGGCCATAGGCATGGTTGGGGCTCGCCAGGAATTCGCGCTCGAGCGGCATCAGTTCCTCGCGCACGATGCGGCGCGCCAGATCGCGGTATTCGCGGACGGAGGGCGGGAGCTGAAAGGCGCCGATCTCGTCCTCGGCGCGCGGATGGCTGGTGTGCATGTTCACGGGTTCGCTCCCTGGATACGAATTGCGGCGGCTCTCAGCGCCGGATGGCGGTCTTGCGGGCCCGGAGCAGCAGGTCGCCGCCGCCGGTGCGGTATTCGGTTTCGGTGATGACGAAGAGCATCGCGCCGTTCTTGGACACGCGTTCGTAGATGTCGGCGTAGTGCGAGCGCTGGACCACCGTTTCGCCATGGCGGGCGTAGCGGAAGAACTCGATTTCCGAGCCGCCATTGAGCAGGGCGCGGCCGGGCAGCGGCAGCTCCGGCAGACCGTCGCTCGCGCCGGCCAGCAGCCCGTCGAAATCGGGGTCCTCGGCGCGCTCGCTCAGTGCGTCGGGCGTGCCGAGG
This sequence comes from Bosea sp. 124, assembly GCF_003046175.1. Taxonomy (NCBI): domain Bacteria; kingdom Pseudomonadati; phylum Pseudomonadota; class Alphaproteobacteria; order Hyphomicrobiales; family Alloboseaceae; genus Allobosea; species Allobosea sp. 124. The sequence goes on along the minus strand of NZ_PZZM01000001.1, from coordinate 5,267,785 downwards.
GGCTGGCGGAACATGAAGGAGGGGTAGAGCGGCGGCGCGACGGGCCCGCCGAAGCGCGGATTGCCGGCGCCGGGCGCGTAGTCGGGATCGTCGTCCATGATCGCCTGCGCATAGCGGCGCACCGCGCCCGGCTCGATGCCGTCGCAGGCCCCGATCGTTTCGCTCTCCAGCCCGATATAGCCGCGGATCTCGTCGGTCAGCATGGTGCTCATGGGTGTCTCCCCCGCGCCTCAGGCGGATGCCGGCCGGCGCAGCGTGCGCAGGCCGATCGCGCCGCACCCGGCAAGTGCGGCCACCGTGGTTTCGTCATAGCCAAGCTCGCGCAGGACCTCGGCGGTGTGCTCGCCGAGATGCGGCGGGTGGCGCCGGATCTCGCCCGGCGTCTGCGAGAATTTCAGCGGCAGCCCGGCCACCTTGATGCGGCCAAGCTCCGGCACCTCGATGTCGACGATCATGTCGCGAGCCAGCACCTGCTCATCCTCGACGACCTTGTCGATGCTGTTGACGAGGGTGCAGGGCACGCTGGCCGCCTCGAGACGGGCGATCCAGGTCTGTGCGGCTTGCGTGCCGAGATGCTCGTTGATCAGGTCGACCAGCAATTCGCGATGGGCGGCGCGATCATTGGCGCCCAGGAAGCGCGGATCGGCGACCCAGTCGGGCCGGCCCACCGCCTCGCAGAAGCCGAGCCACATCCGGTCGTTGAAGGCGGCGATCACGAGCCAGTCGTCGGCCGCCTTGAAGGCCTGGTAGGGCACCGCCAGAGGCGCGCCGCTGCCGCTCGGCTGGGGCACGAGGCCGCTCGCGAAATAGCGGGTGAGATGGTAGGACAGCATCGAGATCTGCCCCTCCAGCAGGGAGGTATCGACGCGCTGGCCGCGCCCCGTGCGATGGCGCGCCTCTAGCGCCATCAGGATGCCGGTGGTGCCGAGGAAGCCGGCGCCGAGATCGGCCACCGACAGCCCCATCTTCATCGGCCCGCCGCCGATCTCGCCGGTGACACTCATGCCGCCGCTGAATGCCTGCATGAACAGGTCGTTGGCCGGGTCGTCGCGCCGCGGACCGCTGGCGCCGAAGCCGCTGATCGCGCAGTAGATCAGGCGCGGATTGCGCACTGAGAGGCTCTCATAGTCCAGCCCGGCACGGGCCAGCGCACCGAAGCGGTAATTATCGATCACGACATCGGCGTTGTCGATCAGGCCGCGCGCGATCGCGATGCCCTCGGGCGACTTCAGGTCGAGCGCGACGCTGCGCTTGTTGCGGTTGGCGGAGGCATAATAATGCGACATCTCGCCGTCGAAATGCGGCGGCCATTCGCGGCTGTCGTCGCCCTTGCCGACGCGCTCGATCTTGACGACGTCGGCACCGTAATCCGCCAGCATCATGCCGCAGAACGGCCCCGCCATGGCGACGCTGATCTCCACGACCTTGATATGACCGAGGGGGCTGGCCATGCCTTGAGACTCCTCCGCGACTTTTTTGGTTCCGGCCGGAGAAGCGGGCAGCGACGATCCAAGCCTTGACGTTTTTTATTCGCTATACGAGTAGATCACTCGCTGAATTCGACCGTATTGATATTTGTGCTGCTTGTAAATGGTGGTAGGACCCGACCTTGATGCGAAGCCCGGACGTTCCTCCAATTGCGCGACGTGCGGGCGCGGGTCGACCGGCCCGGCCGGCGGCGCCCTATGGCGATGGGCAGGATCGTCAGTTCGTCGCGGCTCTGGCGCGGGGGCTCGACATTCTCGGCTGTTTCAGCGCTGCCCGGCCGAGCCTGAGCGTCACCGAGATCGCCCATCTGCTCGGCATTCCCCAGCCCACGGTCTGGCGGCTGTGTCACACCATGACGAAGCTCGGCTATCTCACCACCGATAGCGATGACCGGCTGCGGCCGGCTTTGGCCGTGCTGCGCCTGGGCTACATGGTGCTGTCGGAGATGAAGACCGCCGAACTGGCGAAGCCCTATCTCCAGGAGCTCGCCGACCGCTACGCCGCCGCTTCCGGCATCGCCGTCTGCGAGGACAACGGCATGCGGCTGATCCTGCGTTGCGAGGGCAGCTCCGAACTGGTGCTGAACCTGCAGACGGGCTCGCGCGTCTCGCTCGTAACCTCCTCGCTCGGCTGGGGCTATCTGGCGGACCTGTCGCCGCAGGAGCGTGAGGTCGCACTGGGCGACGACGAGGCCGCTCGCAAGAGCTGGGCGGCGGTGGAAGGCAGCTTCCTGCAAGCCTGCGAGGGCTACCGGACGCAGGGCTTCATCATCAATGCCGGCGTTTTCCATCCCGGCTACAACACGGCCGCCGTGCCGGTGCGCGGCATCGACGGGCGCACGGCCTTCGTGATCAACTGCGGCGGCGAGAGTTCCCTGCTGCCGATCGCGGTGCTGGAGGGCGAGGTCGGGCCGAGATTGAGGGAGCTTGCCCGCATGCTCGAGGACGTGGCGGAGCGCGCAGCATGAGGGGGCTCGTGAAACCGCCGCGAAAACGGGCTGGCAAGCCGGCGAAGGCCGCGCCGGAACGGCGCGAATCGCTGCTCGACGACGAGGCTCATCAGGATGACCGCCAGTTCGTCACGGCGCTGGCGCGCGGGCTGGAAATCCTGAGCTGCTTCGGTCCGCGCAAATCCGAGATCGGCGGCACCCAGCTTGCGGCGATGACTGGACTGCCGCAGCCGACCGTCTGGCGGCTGTGCCATACGCTCTCGCGCATGGGCTACCTGATCCCGGTCGAGGGCGACAAGCTGCGTCCTGGCATTCCGGTGCTGAAGCTCGGGCGCGCCGCGCTCGCCTCGGTCCCGCTGGCCGAAAAGGCGCGGGCGCGGATGCAGGCACTCGCCGACCGTTCCGGCTCGGCCAGCGGCCTCGCCGCGCGCGATGGCGGCCGGGTCGTCTTCGTGCAGCAATGCCTGAGCGAGGCGCAGCTCGTGATGAACCTGCGCGTCGGCACAAGGCTCTCGCTGATCACCTCGGCCGCCGGCTGGGGCCTGCTCGCCGGCTTCCCTCAAGCCGAGCGCGATAAGCTGATCGAAACCTACGCGCTGCCGAACCCGCGCTGGCCCCAGACCGAGCCGGCCTTCCGCGAGGCGATGCGGGATTTCGCCGAGCGCGGCTACATCCTCAACATCGGCGTGTTCCACAAGAGCTACAACACGGCCGCCGTGCCGATCTACGGCCGCGACGGCAGGCCCGCCTATGCGCTCACCTGCGCCGGCTCCTCGGCGACCCATAGTCCCGCCTTCCTGCGCAAGGTGATCGCGCCGGAGCTGATGAAACTCGCAGCCGAACTGCAGGCCGACCTGCACGCGATCGAGGCCGTCCCGCCGCCGCGCCGGGGATGAGGGGAGGACCCTGCTCTCCCGCGCGGCGCGAGAGCAGGGCATCGCGGTCAGATCTCGTAGTTCCAGGGCTCGGGCAGCAGGCGGTACTGGCCATCGACCTGCGCCATCCGGGCGAAGCCGGGGAAATGCACATGCATCCCGGCAACCAGGAGGCCGTCGCGCACCACCGTCTCGAAGATCATCTTGCGCGAGGCGGCCGCCAGCGGCGGTTCGGCATCGTAGAGCATGGTGATCTCGGGCCGGGGAACCTGGATCTCGGGGATGTGCACCGTATCGCCCCAGATCATCAGGTCAGGGCCGCCCTGGCCGCCGACGATGCGATAGGAGGCATGGCCCGGCGTGTGACCGGCGCAAAGGATGCCGGTGATGCCGGGCAGGACCTCCTCGCCATCGCGGAAGGTGCGGATGCGGCCCTTATAGGGCGCCAGCCGGAAGCGCGCCGAGGCGAAATAGCGGGTTTTGGCCCGCTCGGTCGCGACCGCCATCGCGGCATCGTCGAACCAGTGCGAGATCTCCGTCTCGTGGACGATGATCTCCGCCCGCGGGAACAGGGCCTTGCCGTCGTCGCTGGTCAGCCCGTTGGAGTGGTCCGGGTGCACATGCGTCAGCACGATCGCGTCGATATCGCCCGGCGCGATGCCGGCGGCCTCGAGCGAGTCCGGCAGGCGGCCGCAGCTCGGTCCCATGGTGGTGCCGGAGCCGGCGTCGAACAGATAGGTCTTTCCGTGCCCGCGCAGCGCGAACATGTTGACCGAGGTGCGGATCGGAGCCGTGCCCTGCGCCGCGACCATCAGCGCGTCGACCTCGTCCTGGGTCAGGCCCGGCATCGCGCCGGGCGGTGAATCGACATAGCCGTCGCTGACGGTCGAGACCAGCCAGTCTCCGAAACGGCGATGATAGACGGCAGGCACCTGCCGGGCGGGAAGTCTGGACATGGGCAGCGCTCTCTCTCGAGGGTATCAGCGGGCGAAGATCAGCGGCAAAAAGCGACAGGCAAGACGATCAGCGCGAGCGTGTGTGCTCGCCATGAGCGTCGATGCCGGCGCGCCAGGTCGAGGGCTGGACGGCGACGCGCGAGCGCGCCCGCTTCTCCAGCCAGTAGCCATAGGGCGAGGGGATATGGTCGAAGCCGGGCTCGACGCCGAGCTTCTGGGCGGCGTCGATCGGCCAGTTCGGATTGTGCAGCATCTCGCGGCCGATCGCGACGAGATTGGCCCGACCCTCGCGCAGGATCGCCTCGGCCTGATCAGCATGGACGATGTGGCCGACCGCCATGGTCATGATCCCGGCCTCGCGGCGGACGCGTTCGGCATGCGGCACCTGATAGCCATAGCCGGTGCCGGCCGTGGTCGAGACATGGTTCATGTCGGCGAGGCCGCCCGAGCTGCAGTCGATGACGTCGACGCCCACCGCCTTCAGCCGCTTGGCGAGTTCGACGCTGTGCTCGATCTCCCAGCCGGCGTTGTCGACGGCGGAAATCCGCATGAAGAGCGGCTTGTCCTGCGGCCAGCAGCGGCGGGTTTCGGCCGCGACCTCGATGGCGAAGCGCATCCGGTTCTCCAGTGAACCGCCATATTCGTCGCTGCGCTGGTTGGCGAGCGGCGAGAGGAACTGGTGGATCAGATAGCCATGGGCGGCGTGGATCTCGACGACATCGAAGCCGGCCTTCTGCGCCCGGATCGCGGCCTTGCCCCAGGCCTCGACCAGCTCGCGGATGCCGTCCTTCGTCAGCGCTGTCGGCACCGGATGGTCGGGTTCGTGCGGCACAGCGCTGGGGGCGACGAGCTCCCATTCGCCGCCGCCAGGCAATTCGGGGACGATCTCCAGCGGGCCGCGCCCCTCCCAGGGGCGGGCATGGCGGGACTTGCGCCCGGAATGGCTGAGCTGGATGCCAGGCACCGCGCCGAACTGCTTGATGAAGGCGGTGATGCGCTGCATCGGCGCGATGAAGCTGTCGTTCCACAGGCCGGGATCGGCCGGCGTGGTGCAGCCGCGCGGGTCGACCTTGGTCGATTCCATGAAGACGAGCCCGGTGCCGCCGGCGGCGTATTTGCCGAGATGCATCAGGTGCCAATCGCTCAATGTCCCGTCCACCGACGAGTAGGTCAGCATCGGCGAGAGCACGATGCGGTTCTTGAGCCGAACGCCTCGAATCGTGATGGGAGTGAACAACAGGCTATCCACGGCGCGTCCTCGTCATTTTTTGATTTTCGCGAATAGACACGTTTCGGGGATGGATTTCAATACGCGAATAGATTATTTGCATTGCGAGAAATGGCCCGCCACGAGGCCAGTCCGGGACTGAACGCTTGCCAGAGGACGCCGCATGTCTGATCTGCCCAAACGGGTGAAGATGGTCGAGGTCGGCCCGCGCGACGGGCTGCAGATCGAACCGAAAATTCTTTCGACGGAACAGAAGCTTCGCATGATCGACGCGCTTGCGGATGCGGGCGTCAGCGAGATCGAGGTCGGCTCCTTCGTCAATCCCAAGGCGGTGCCGCAGATGGCCGACACGGCGGAGGTCTTCGCACAGCTCCGCAAGCGTCCGGGCGTGCGTTACACGGCGCTCTGGCTCAATCCCAAGGGGCTGGAACGGGCGCTCGAAAGCGGCCGGATCGACATCGACGGCAAGCTGACGCTGACCGCCAGCGAGACCTTCGTGAAGCGCAACACCAACCGCAGCATCGACGAGACCGTGGCCGAGATGCCGGACTGGATCGCCCGCTACAAGGGCGCTGGCATCGTGACGGACGCGCTCGGCGTGATGGCCGCCTTTGGCTGCAATTTCGAGGGCTATATCCCGGAAGAGAAGGTCGTCGGGCTGATCGCGCGGACCATGCAGGTGATGGGCGACCATGGCAGCGCGCTTGAGAACCTCCTGCTCGCCGACACCATGGGCTGGGCCACGCCGCGCCAGATCAAGAGCCTGGTCGGCAAGATCCGCGACAAATGGCCGGAGCTGGAGATCACGCTGCATCTGCACGACACGCGCGGCTGCGCCGTCGCCAATGCGATCGCGGCGATGGAGCTCGGCGTCGCGACCTTCGATTCCTCGGTCGGCGGCCTCGGCGGCTGCCCCTTCGCCGGGCACAAGGGCGCGGCGGGCAATGTCTGCACCGAGGACCTCGTATTCGCCTGCGGCGAGATGGGCATCGAGACGGGCATCGACCTCGACGCGCTGGTCGAGGTGGCGAAGCTCGCGGAGGAGTTCGTCGGCCACCCGCTGCCCGGCAAGGTGATGAAGGGTGGAACCCTGACACGGTTCAAGGCGCAGCGCGCCTGACAGCCGCGAGGAGGGATCGGGCGATGAACGCCGCAGGACGGCCGCTGGACGGCATCACCGTGGTCGAGCTCGGGCACAGCGTCGCCGCGCCCTTTGCCGGGTTGATCCTGGCCGATCTCGGCGCGCGGGTGATCAAGGTCGAGAACCCGGCGAGCGGAGATTATGCGCGCGGCTGGGGCCCGCCGTTCTGGAACGGCACGGCCAGCATTTTTCATGCGCTCAATCGCGGCAAGGAAGGCGTGGCGGTCGACTTCTCCTCGCCGGCCGAGGCGGCCTCGCTCCGTGACTTCATCCTGAATGAGGCCGATGCGGTGATCCAGAACCTGCGGCCGGGCATCCTCGACAAGTTCGGGTTGACGGCCGAGGCGATGCGGGCGGCAAAGCCGGCGCTGATCTGGTGCGACATCGGCGCCTTCGGGGCCACGGGTCCGCTGGCGAAGAAGCCGGGCTACGATCCGCTAGTCCAGGCCAGCACCGGCATTATGAGCGTCACCGGCGAGGGCGACCGGCCGCCGGTGCGCGTCGGCGTCTCGCTCGTCGATATGGGCGCCGGCATGTGGAGCGTCATCGGTTTGCTGGCGGCGCTCGTCGCGCGCAAGGACACCGGCGCGGGCCGGGAGGTTTCGACCTCGCTCTACGAGACCGGGCTCGCCTGGATGACCGTGCCGCTCGCAGCCTTCGGCGCCTCGGGCGAGGTGCGCAAGCCGCAGGGCTCGGGCACCGCCGAGATCGTGCCCTATCAGGCCTTCCAGACGGAAGATGGCTGGCTGATGGTCGCGGCCGGCAACGACAACCTGTTCCGCAAGCTTTGCGGTGCGCTGGGCCTCGGCGAAATGGCGCAGGACCCCGATTTCGCCACCAACAGCGCGCGTGTCGTCAACCGTGGCCGGCTGATCCCGCGCATCGCCGAGGCTGTGCGGCGGCATGGTTCCGATGCGCTCGGCCTGCTGCTCGACGCGGCCGGCGTGCCCAACGCGCCCCTGCTCACCGTCGACCAGGTCGCCCATCACAGCCAGACTCAGGCGCTCGACATGACCGTGCGCTGCGAGGGCGACGGCATCGACCTGATGGGCATTCCGCTGACCTTCGACGGCCAGCGCCCGCGCGAACGCCGCGCCGCGCCCGGTCTCGGAGAACACAACGACATTCTGCCGGGCGCTGCTGCCCGGCCGCGCTGACCCCGTCGGCGCGGCGACGCGCTGCTCCGGCCTGAAAGGATATGCCATGAACAGCCATCACGCCGCTGCGGATCTCGACACCGACGTGGTCGTCGCCCTTGGCGAGGACTATCCGGAGCTGCGCGAATCCGTGCGCCGGATCTGCACGGGCTTTCCCGGTGAATACTGGCGCGATCTCGACAATCGCAGCGGCTATCCGACCGAATTCGTCAAGGCGCTGACCGAGGCCGGCTATCTCGGCGCGCTCATTCCCGAGGAGTATGGCGGTTCTGGACTGCCGCTGCGCGCAGCGGCGGTCATCCTCGAAGAGATCAACGCCAGCGGCTGCACGGCGAGCCCGGCTCATGCGCAGATGTACATCATGGGGACGCTGCTGCGTCATGGCAGCGAGGAGCAGAAGCGGCGCTATCTGCCGGGCATCGCCTCTGGCGAACTGCGCCTGCAGGCCTTCGGCGTCACCGAGCCGACCACCGGCTCCGACACGACGCAACTGAAGACGCGGGCCGAGCGCAAGGGTAACAGCCATTACCTCGTCAACGGCCAGAAAGTCTGGACCTCGCGGGCGCTGCATTCGGACCTGATGCTGTTGCTCGCCCGCACCACGCCGCTCGATCAGGTCAAGAAGCGCACCGACGGCCTGTCGGTCTTCCTCGTCGACCTGCGCACCGCCAAGGGCAACGGCATCGACATCCGCCCGATCAAGGCGCTGATCAACCACAACACCACCGAGGTCTTCATCGAGAACCTCGAGGTTCCGGTCGAGAACCTGATCGGGGAGGAAGGGCAGGGCTTCCGCTACATCCTCGACGGCATGAACGCCGAGCGCATCCTCGTCGCCTCCGAATGCGTCGGCGACGGCCGCTGGCTGCTGAAGAAGGGCGTCGCCTATGCCAATGAGCGCGTCGTCTTCGGCCGGCCGATCGGCCAGAATCAGGGCGTCCAGTTCCCGCTGGCGCGCGCCTATGCCGAGCTGGAGGCCGCCGACATGATCTGCCGGCGCGCGGCTGCCCTGTTCCAGGCGGGCCGGCCCTGCGGCTCCGATGCCAATATCGCCAAGCTGCTGGCCTCTGAAGCGACCTGGAAGGCGGCGGAGGCCGCGCTCCAGACGCATGGCGGCTTCGGCTATGCGCAGGAATACGATATCGAGCGCAAATGGCGCGAGGTGCGCCTCTATCAGACCGCCCCGATCTCGACCAATCTCGTGCTGGCCTATGTGGCCCAGCATGTGCTCGGCCTGCCACGCTCCTATTGAGGTGATACCATGACGAAAGTCGCCGTGCTCGACGACTGGCAGCGCATCGCGGACGCGAGCGGCGACTGGAGCGCGCTCAAGGCGCGCGCCGAGGTGGTGTTCTTTCACGAGGCCTTTGCGAGCGAGGACGAGGCGGCGCAGAAGCTGGCCGATTTCGACATCGTCATGGCGCTGCGCGAACGCACCGCCTTTCCGCCGTCGCTGGTGGCGCGGCTGCCCAAGCTCAAGCTGTTCGGGATGACCGGCAAGCGCGGCGCGACGATCGACCTCGCCGGCATGGCGGCCCGTGGCATCACGCTGACCTATACCAGCGGCAGCGAGACCGGCGTCGGCACGGCGGAACTGGCGCTCGGCCTGATGATGGCGGCGGCGCGCAGCATCGCGCGCGGCGACGCCGCGATCCGCGCCGGAGGCTTCCAGGACGGCGTGCCCGCCGGGCCGGAGCTCGCGGGCAAGACGCTGGGCCTGGTCGGGCTCGGGCGGATCGGCCGGCACATGGCGCGCTATGGCAAAGCGCTCGGGATGAATGTGCTGGCCTGGAGCCCGAATCTCGACGAGGCCCGTGCCACCGAGGGCGGTGCGCATTATCGTACCAAGGACGAATTGCTGGCGCAGGCGGATGTGGTCAGCCTGCATATCGTGCTGTCTGACAGGACACGCGGCGTCATCGGCGCGCGCGAACTGGGGCTGATGAAGAGCGGCGCGATCCTGGTGAACACCTCGCGCGGGCCGCTGGTCGACGAGGCGGCGCTGATCGCGGCGCTGGAGGCCGGGACGCTGATCGCCGCCCTCGATGTCTACGACCGCGAGCCGCTGCCGCCGGAGCATCCGCTGAGACGGCTAGCGAACACGGTGCTGACACCGCATCTCGGCTACGGCACGCGCGAGACCTTTGCCGAATTCTACGGGCAGGGCATCGAGAACGTGCTGGCCTTCCTCGACGGCAAGCCGATCCGCCTGCTGCATCCGGACACATGACACAGCGATCTCCGATCGCCTGCGAAGGACAGAGCCATGATCAGTTTCCGTCTGAACAACCCGACCGAAATCCTGTTCGGCGCCGGGCAGATCGCCGGACTTGCAACGCTGGTGCCGGCCGATGCGCGCGTGTTGCTGCTCTATGGCGGGGGCAGCATCAAGGCCAACGGCGTCCATGAGCAGGTGATGAAGGCGCTCGGCCATGTCGAGGTCGTCGAGTTCGGCGGCATCGAGGCCAACCCGGTCTATGAGACCATCATGAAGGCGGCGGCGCTGGTGCGCGAGAAGGGCTGCAATTTCGTTCTCGGCGTCGGCGGCGGATCGGTCGTCGATGCGGCGAAGTTCCTGGCCTATGTCGCGCCGCTCGACATGCCCGATCCATGGCAGCATCTCGTCACGGGCGGGGCCGTCACAAAAATCCTGCCTGTCGGCGCGGTGCTGACGCTGCCGGCGACCGGCTCGGAAAGCAATCCCGTCTCGGTGATCTCCAACAAGGCACGCCATCTCAAGCTGCCCTTCGCGCAGGACGGCGCGAGGCCGCGCTTCGCGGTGCTCGATCCGTCCACGATGGCGAGCCTCAGCCGTCGGCAACTCGAGAACGGCGTGGTCGACGCCTTCACCCATGTCGTCGAGCAGTATCTGACGTTGCCGGTCAATGCGCCGGTGCAGTTCGGCTTCAGCGAGGCGATCCTGCGGGTGCTGATCGAATGGGGTCCGGAACTGGTCGAGAAGAACACGCCGGAGGCCCGCGAGAACATCATGTGGGCGGCCAACCAGGCCCTGAACGGGCTGATCGGCTCGGGCGTGCCGCAGGACTGGTCGACGCATATGATCGGCCATGCGCTGACGGCGCTCTATGACATCGACCATGCCCGCACGCTGTCGATGGTGATGCCGAGCCTGTTGCGCCATCAGGCCGCGAACAAGCTGCCGATGCTGCTGCGCCATGCCCGCAATGTCTGGGGCATCACCGAGCCCGACGCGGCGAAGGCCGCCGAGAAGGGCATTGCGGCGATGGCGGCCTTCTTCGCCAAGATGGGCTGCCCGATCCGGACCTCCGAGATGGTCAAGGTCGATATCGAGGCGGTGGTCTCGCATATCGCCGAGGCGGGGCAATTGCCGCTCGGCGAAGGCAAGGACATCGACGCGGACGCGATCCGCGAAATCCTGCGCGAGGCCGCCTGACCGGCAGGCCTCCAGGGAGGGCTTGAAGTTATCCCTCAGCCTTCATCCTTCGAGACGGCCGCTATGCGGCCTCCTCAGGATGAGCGCTCGCGTGGGAAAGGCGCTCAGGCCGCTACGCGCTTGAGAAACGCCGCGAGTTCGCGGTTGAAGGCGTCGGGGTTCTCGACATTGGGCAGGTGCCCGGCATCGGGGATCTCGATAAAGGCCACGCCGGAGACCTGTTCGGCCATCTGCTTCATGACGCCGGGCAGGGCGCCGTCGCCGGCGCCGACCAGCAGCGCGGCCGGGCATGAGAGCCCCGTCAGGCCCGCCGTGACATCGAAGTCGCGCAGGGCGTCCGAGGCACGGACGAAGCCGTCGAAGGGCGTGGTCTCGACCATCCGCCGGACGCGCTTGCCGGCAGGGCTCTCGACATGCTCGGGGCGGAACCAGCGCTCGATCGTCGGTCCGGCGAGCGCCGTCATTCCGCCAGCCTTCGCGAGGGCGATGCGCTCGTCCCAGGCGTTGCCGGCGCCGGGCACGCCCTTGGCCGTACAGTCGCAGGCGAGCAGCGCCGACAGGCGCGAGGGATGGCGGGCCGCGAAGCTGAGCGCCGTGATACCTCCCATCGAGACGCCGACGAGGACGGCGCGGGCGATGCCGAGAGCATCGAACAGGCCGGCGAGATCGTCGGCGAGCGTCTCAAAATCGCAGCTTGCGGGCGGCACCGAGGTCTGCCCGTGGCCACGCTGGTCGTAGCGCAGGATGCGGTAGCGGCCGCCGAAGGCCGCGACCTGATCGTCCCACAACGTCAGATCCGTCATCAGTGAATTGCTGAAGACGAGCCAGGGCGTGCTGCTGGCGGCATTCGCCGGTTCATCGATGCGGCAGCGAAAGGACAGGCCGTTCAGGTCGACGATCTGGTCTCTGGTCATGGTCGGGTTCCGCAATCGTCGGTTCAGGAAAGGAAAGGCCTGCGCCCCGCGGGCGGTTCATACGAGCGGCGCCCGGAGGGGCAGGGGGCCGGCCTTGGCATAGGCCTCCTCGCACAGGCGCATGATCGGCACCATGTCGGCGATGCCGGCCACGGGCGGGCGGCCCTTGCACACGCGTTCGATCGCGTCATGCACGAAGGTCCGGTAGTGCGGGACATTGGTGGTGAGGCTGCGCACCATCTCGCGCTCGCCGGCATTGGAGACGATCTCGACCGTTTCGGGGTCATGCGCGACCATGTAGCGCGAGGGCGAGCGGATCGCGTAATGCATATCGAAGGTGCTGGTTGGCGCCGGATAGATATAGCCGGTTTCGACGAGGCAGAGATTCGTGCCGGATTCCAGCGTCACGGCCGAATAATCCTCGATCGGGCGGCCCCAGGCGGCGTTCGACATCACGGCCTGCCTGACCCGCACCTCATCGCCCATCAGCAGCACCGCGAGATCGAGGAAATGCGGCGACAGGTTGATGGTACAGCCGCCGCCCGAAAGGCTGGGGTCGAGCATCCAGTGGCAATTGGCCTGCTCGTAGCGCGAGGGGAAGCCGCCGATGAAGCGGTAGCTCATATACTGGATGCCCTCGGTACCCATCTCCTGCAGGCGCGGCAGGAAATCGCCGTTGCGGAAGACCAGCGGCACGGCGGCGAAGCTGCCGCGCTTCTCCGCGAGAGCTGCAAGCTCGGTGACCTCGCGCAGGTTCAGCCCGCAGGGCTTTTCGAGGGCGAAGGGGATGCCTTCCTCGATCAGGAAGATCGCTTCCTCCCGCATGTCGCAATGTCGCCCGAGCGCGATGACGAAGTCCGGCTTCGTGCGGCGGCAGAGTTCGCGAAAATCGACATCGCCGACGCAGCCGAGCTTTGCCGACAGATTGGCGATGAAGACGGGGTCAGGGTCCGCGACGCCGACGACGCTCGTGCCGGGCGCGTCGAGCGCCGGCTCCAGATAAAGCGCCAGATGCCAGTGGGAGGCGCCGATGAAAGCCAGTCTCACGCGTCGTTCCTTCGCTCTCGTTCGGGCATTCAGGCGATGACGCCGGCCGCCTTCAACCTGGCCTGCTCCTCGGGCGAAACGCCGAGCAACTCGCCGAAGACGTAGTCGTTGTCGGCTCCGAGCTTCGGCGGGGCGGAAAGGCCGCCGCGCCAGCCGCCGGCCTCCATCCACGGCAAAGCGATGCTCCAGCTTCCGTCCCCGACCTGCCGGAAGAGGTCGCGTTCCTTCAGGTGCGGATCGTCAAGGACCTCGCGGATGCCCTGCGAGATCGCCGATGGCACGCCATGCGACTGCAAGGTGGCCTCTGCCTCGACGGCAGTGCGCCCGGCGCACCATGCGGCAACGATCGCGTTGAGCCCGGTGCGCCCGGCGATCCGCGCCTCGCGGCTGGAGAAGGCGGGGTCGTTTGGCACATCCAGCGCCGCGCGCAGGCCGCGCCATTCGCCGTCGTCGCGCACCGAGACCGCAAGCCAGGCATCCTCGCCCTTGCACCTGAAGCAGCCTGACGGCGAGGCGCCGATCTCGCTTTCGCTGCCCTGCTCGGCCGTGGCCTGGCCCAGCGCCGCATGCAGCAATGCGTCGGGCAGCAAGGTGACGCTGGCCTCCAGCATCGACAGGTCGATATAGCAGCCCTCGCCGGTCTCGCGGCGGTGGCGGAGGGCGGCGAGGATGAGGAAACCTTCCCAAAGCGACGTCACCGGGTCGGTCCAGCCCGGGGCGATGCCCATGCCCTCGAGCCCGGCATTCATGGCGCCGATCATGGCGACACGGCCGCTGTAGCCCTGCAGCAGCGAGCCATAGGCCAGCATCTCGTTTTCCGGCCCGGTGCGGCCGAGGCCCGAGGCCGAGACATAGATGATATCTGGCTTCACCTTGCGCAGGTCGTCATAGGAGAGGTTGTTCTTCGTCAGGACGCGGGACGAAAAATTCTCGACCACGATGTCGCTCTTCGCGACCAGTGCATGGATCAGCGCCTGGCCCTCGGCCGAGGCGATGTTCAGCGTGCAACTGCGCTTGTTGTTGTTGACGACCGAGAACCAGGCGTGGCGCAGGGAAAATTCCGGCCGGGTCGCGGACTCGATCTTGATGATCTCCGCGCCCATCGCGCCCAGCCGCTTGGTCGCCATCGGGCCGGCGACGACCCAGCTGAAATCGACGACGCGCACGCCGTTCAGGCATTGCGTCCAGTCGGCGGTGGCGGATGGGGCGGGGCTGAGTCCGTCAGACATCGGCTTGCTCCACGAGTTGCGGGAAGGCCCGTCGGCGCGGGCGCGGCAGGGTGGCGCCGCTGCTCGAACGCACCAGGAAGGGCAGGCCGGGCATGGTGATGTCGGTCTTGCCGGGAGCCGACAGCGTCTCGAAGAACAGCCGCGACAGGAGCTGGCGGTTCTCCAGCAGATCCGTGGCCGAGCAGATCGGGAAGCAGGCGATCTTGGCGGCCTGCGCCTGCCGGAAGGTGTCCTGCGCCTTCACCCCGGCCGCCCAGGGCTCCATCAGCTCCTGCAGGCGGGCGGCGTTGGTGGTGCGGATCGCGCGCGAGCCGCAGAGCTCCTTGTCCCGGGCCCAGGCGGGATCGCCCATCATCTCGACCCAGCGCGCCCATTGGTGGTCCTCGCGCGGGGACACCATGATCGCGCCGTCGCTGCAGGGCAGGAACCAGACCAGCCCGCCGGCAATGGTGATGCCCTGACCGGGCAGCCGCTTGCGGGTCGGGCCGAGGCGGCCTTCCTTCAGGTCGGCCAGCGCATCGACCAGCAGATAGGCGAAGCCATCCTCGGCCGAGAGATCGACGACGGGGCGCGCCTCGTCGTCGCGGCGGGACATGAGCGCCCAGAGCGCCGCATTGGCTGCGACGAGACCCAGAATCATGTCGGCCTCGCGGTCGGCTGCTCCCGTCGGCGGGACCTTGCCCGGATCGGTCGCCGGATAGGCCTGATGATAGGCGTAGCCGCCCGAATGCTGCGCCGTGAAGGACGAGCCGGCCCGGCCGGCGCGGGCGCCTTTCCGGCCGTAAGGGCTGAACACGAGGGCGGCCGGTCCCTGCCTGCGGCCGGCCACCAGCAGGTCGCGCAGCATCGCTGCCTCCGCATTCGCATCGAAAAGGACGAGATCGGACCGGCCGACGAACCGCGCCAGAAGCGGCGTCGCGGCCGGATCGGCTATCTCCATGCCGACGCAGCGCTTGCCCGCGTTGAGATAGCCGAACAGGGCGCTGGCGGGTTCGCCGGTCCCGCTCATGAACGGCCCCTGCCGGCGCAGCGCGTCTCCCTCCGGCGGTTCGATCTTCACCACCTCAGCGCCGAGATCGCCCAGCAGCCTGGCCGCGAACGAGAGCGCGGCGCCGGTGCAGACCTCCAGAATCACGAGGCCGGCCAGCGGCGCAAAGGTGCCGGGCCGGGCTGACTTTGTTTCGTCCGGGGCGGCGGATTGCGTCATCGGCCTCACATCCTCCAGGCGTCGGCCGGCATGGGCCGGCTCGGGGGGATTCAATCGCTATGTCGACACTTATGAATGTCGTCGGCGGTATCGTCCGCCCTCGCCAGCCGCTAGCGCGGCCTGGGAACGTAGGTGTTGAACAGGTCGATCGAGCCGTGAAATTTGGCGAACAGGCGCGGGTCCACCGCCGCCTCGTCCGGCATCGCGGATGAGACGAAGCCGATATAGTCGACCTTTCCGCCGACCGGATAGGCGAAGACCCTGACGCCGATGGTCGAGGGGCGGGGCTCGAAGGCCGCCCGCATCGCCTTGACGACGCCGGCTTCGGCTGGGGCCGGCAGCCCGCGAAAGCGGATGATCGTCACGCGCGACGCCAGCGGCGTGATCGCATCGCCCGGATAGACCTGATCGCCGATCGAGCGGTAGACATTCGTGCGCCCGGTGACGCGTTTGGTCCAGGGGCTGGAGCGGTCGCCCGCGACCTTGAGATAGGCCTCGGTGTCGAGCACGGATTTGTCGGCGAGGTCGTAGATCGCGAGATAGTTCGGCACGCCCTCGGCCGAGGAGTAGCGGATGGCCGTCTCCACGCCGGGCACCGCCAGGCGCTCGGGAACATGCTCGCTGTCGTACCAGGCGTTGAACTCCTCATCCATGGATGCCGGTGGCTGCATCAGGACCAGCAGGAAGCCCTTCCTGGAGCCTTTCTCGGAGCTCTTCTTGGCCATGGTCATCTCGCTCCTTGAGGATAATCTGTCGACACTCGTATGGGCGGGCCCGCCGAGCTGTCAAGCCGGAACGGTTCGCCGCAGCGCTGCGTCGAGGAAGCTGGCGACACGCGCAGCGAAGGCCTCGGGGCGCTGGTAGGGCGCGAAATGCGCGGCGTCGGGCATGATCTCGAAACGGGCGCCGGGGATCAGGCTCGCGGCCTCGCGGCCGAGTGCTGGTGGCAGCAGCACGTCATGCTCGCCGGCGATGACGAGGCTCGGGCAGCGCACCAGCGGCAGCAGCGGGGCGGCGTCGAAACCTGCGCTCGCCAGGCAGGCGAGGGCGTAGCCGTCGGCCGATTGCCCGGCGAAGGTGGCAAGATAATCCTCGTAGCGCCGGTCCTTCGGCAGATTGAGGAAGGGGCGCTCCACCGCCTGCGGCAGGATCGCGGCCATGCCTCCGCTGCGGACGGTTTCGGCGCGCGCGGTCAGCATCGCGGCTGCCTGCTCCGAGGAGCGCGGTGTCGCATTGGCCAGCACCAGCGCGGCCGTCCGGTCGGGGTGGCGCGCCGCATAGCAGGCGGCCACCATGCTGCTCATGGCGCAGCCGACCGGGACGAGATGCCCGAAGCCGAGCGCCGCGCGCAACTCCTCGAGATCGTCGGCCTGTTCCTCCAGCGTGGTCGGGCGCAGAGAAGGCGCCGTCGTGCTCTGGCGCAGATTGGGCGCGACACAGGTGAAAAGTCCGCGCCAGTGCGCGATGCAGGCATCCCAGAAGCGCAGATCGGCGCCGAGCGGATGGAGCAGCAACAGAGCGATGTCGCGGCTGTCGCCTGTGACCTCGTGCGTGAGCAGGGCAGGTGGCATCGTGGCGCTCCGTGGGCAGGCAGGCTCAGGCGTCCGGCTCGATGTCCGGCAGATGAGCCGCCGGGGAATGGCCGCGCCGGTAGACCATCATGGTGCGCAGAAAGGTCAGCACGACCTTGCCGTCCTGATTGTAACCCTGGGTGCTGACATCGACGATGCCGACCGAGGGTCGTTTAGTGGATTTGCGCACGGCCAGAATGGTGGTGCGGGCGTAGAGCGTGTCGCCAGCGAAGACGGGGCGCGGCAGCGTCACCTCCTTCCAGCCGAGATTGGCCATGGTGTTCTGGCCGAAATCCATGGTGGAGAGCCCGGTCACGACCGCAAGCGTCAAGGGGCTCGGCATGATCGCCTTTCCGAAGGGCGTGCGCCTGGCATAATCCTCGTTGAAATGGACCTGGTTCATGCCGAGGGTGAGCAGGCAAAACCAGCTGTTGTCCGTCTCGGTCAAGGTCCGGCCGAAGGGATGGCGATAGATCTGCCCGACCTCGAAATCCTCGAGGAAGAGCCCGCTCTCCTTGCGGGGAGCCGGGGCAGTCGCGGAGACGGCGGTGTCGGTCACGGAACGGCCTTTCGGAAGCAGTGCGGATCAGGACGGCAGGTCGATCGCGCCCTGCGCGTCGAGTTCGGCCAGTTCGGTGGCGGAGAGGCCGAGATCGGCTGACAGCACCGCGGCGGTGTCGGCGCCGACGATCGTCGGCCCCGGACGCGGCGGCTGCAATTCGTGGCCGCCGAAACGGGGGATGACGCTGGTCATGCGCAGCGGCCCGAGATCGGGATCCTGCACCGTTGTCACGACCTGCCGCGCCACGACCTGCGGATTGGACAAAAGCGTGCGCACCGTCTCGACCGGCCCGACCGCGCAGCCGGCTGCGCTCATACGGGTGATCGCCTCCTCGCGGGTGTATTGCGCGCACCAGCCCTGGATGATGGCGTCGAGCTCGACGATGTTGCGGACGCGCAATGCGTTGTTGGCGAAGCGCGGATCCTTCGCCAGCTCCTCGCCGCCGACCAGCAACAGGATGCGCTCGGCGATCGGCTGGGCGCTGCCCGAAAGCGACATCCACTCGTCGTTCTTGCAGCGATACATGCCGCGCGGTGCGGAGTCGGCGTAGCGCTCCTCGACGAAGGTGGGCGAGGGCGCAGCAGTCGCGTCGTGCTGGAGCAGTTCGAGCTCCATGAACTTCAGCAGCGATTCATAGATGGCGAGATCGACCGTCTCGCCCTTGCCGGTGCGCTCGCGCTGGACGAGTGCCGCCAGCGTGCCGTTGACCGCCATCATCGCGGCCGAGACATCGCCCATGGGAAAGGAGGTCAGCGCCGGCTGGTCCTTCGGGAACCCGCGCATGTCGCGCACCAGCACGGAGGAGACGCCGCTCATGGTCTCGGCGAGCGTCCCGAAGCCCTGCCTTCCGCTATAGGGGCCGGTCTGGCCGAAGCCGGTGACGCGCAGGATCACCAGCGAGGGATTGACCTCGCGCAGGCGCACCTCGCTCAGGTTCCAGCGGTCGAGCGTTCCGGGACGGAAATTCTCGATCAGCACGTCGAATTGCGGCAGCCAGCGCAGGAACAGGGCCTGTCCTTCCGGCAGGCGCAGATCGAGCGCGACGCTGCGCTTGTTGCGGCTCAGCGTCTTCCAGTAGAGGCCGACGCCCTCGCGCTGCTCGCCGAGCTTGCGCACGGTGTCGCCGGCGCCGGGCAACTCGATCTTGACGACATCGGCGCCGTAATCCCCGAGGATCGATCCGGCCAGCGGCGCGGCGATCATGGTGGCGATGTCGAGCACGCGGATGCCGGCGAGGGGGCCCGAGCGGAGCGGTCGCAGAGCGGCGGCGGCGCTGCCGGGCGATGCGGGATCATCGGGCGAGGATTGAGGCACGGCTGGATTTCCGAGGCTGTTCTGGTTGGCGGCGAACCGCGCCGCTGGGAAACTCCGCGTCGCATGATGGCTGAAGCCTCAGGTTCAGCCCGGCTACTCGCCGCCAATGCTCCCGGAGTGGCCGCTTTGGCCTTTGCGATGACCGGCGCCCGGTCGATCATGTTTGTTTTGGTGTCGACACTTTAGGAATCGCCCTCACGGACTGTCAAGCCGTCTGGTGGAGGCGCGTGCCAGCTTCGAGACAGGTCATCGCCATGGTGTGACGGTGTTGGCCCGCCATCGCGGTTCGCGATGGCGAGGTGCCCAAAGAGCATTCCGGCACCGGGACGAAATCGGGCAGGATGCCGCACTTGGATAAGATCGGGTTGTCGCCCGATCCGGAGGATATTGTCGTGGATCTCGTACCGGACGCCCGACCGCAAACGCTGCTGGACAAGATCTGGGCCAAGCATCGCATTCTTTCGCGCGAGGATGGCCAGGATCTGCTCTTCATCGACCGGCATTTCATCCATGACGTGACGGCGCCGGCCTTCGAGATCCTGCGCGCGCGCGGGCTCAAGCCTCGCGCGCCTTCGCGCACCTTCGGTACGGCCGACCATTACGTGCCGACGCACAGCCGCGACATGACGGCGGTCAATCACCCCGAGCGACGCACCATGATCGAGGCGCTGACGCGCGACGCCGGCGAGAACGGCATCGAGATGTTCGGGCTCGGCGATCCGCGCCAGGGCATCGTGCATGTGGTCGGCCCCGAGCAGGGTTTGAGCCTGCCGGGCATGACCATCGTCTGCGCCGACAGCCACACCTCGACCCATGGCGCCTTCGGCGCGCTCGCCTTCGGCATCGGCGCGACCGAGGTCGGCCATGTGCTGGCGACGCAGTCGCTGTGGCAGCGCAAGCCGCAATGGATGCGCGTCCTGATCGAGGGGAAACTGGCCGAGGGCGTCACCGCCAAGGACGTCGTGCTGGCGCTGATCGCGAAGATCGGCGTTGCGGGCGCGGCCGGTCATGCCATCGAATATGCCGGTTCGACGATCGAGGCGCTCTCGATGGAGGGGCGGCTGACGATCTGCAACATGACGATCGAGGCCGGCGGCCGGGCCGGCGTGATTGCGCCCGACGAGACCACTTTCGCCTATCTGAAGGGCCGCCCGCGCGCGCCGCAGGGCGAGGAGTGGGACAGGGCGGTCGAACAATGGCGTGACCTGCGTTCCGATCCCGGCGCCGTGTTCAGCCGCGAATGCATCCTCGACGCCAGCGAGATCGCGCCGATGGTGACCTGGGGCACGACGCCTGAGGACGCCTCGCCGATCGACGGTTATGTGCCCGATCCGGCCGCTGCGACGACCGCCGAGCGGCGCGAAGCGATGGGCCGGGCGCTGGCCTATATGGGGCTGACGCCGGGCATGGCGCTGGAGGATGTCAAGATCGACCGCGTCTTCATCGGCTCCTGCACCAATGGGCGCATCGAGGATCTGCGTTCGGCCGCCGCGGTGGTCAACGGCCGCAAGGTCGCCAGGGGCGTCGAGGCCTGGGTCGTGCCGGGCTCGGGTCTGGTCAGGGCGCAGGCCGAGGCCGAAGGGCTCGACAAGGTGTTTGCCCGCGCGGGGTTTGAGTGGCGCTTTGCCGGCTGCTCGATGTGCCTGGCCACCAATGGCGACATGGTCGCGCCCGGCGAGCGCTGTGCCTCGACCTCGAACCGGAACTTCGTCGGCCGGCAAGGTCCGGGCGCCCGCACGCATCTGATGAGTCCGGCGATGGCGGCGGCCGCAGCCGTGACCGGGCGGCTCAGCGATGTGCGCCGGCTGATGGCGGAGGCCTGACATGGAACGCTTCGCCCGCCTCGACGCCGTTGCGCTGCCGATCGCGCAAAGCAATTGCGACACCGACCAGATCATCCCGGCGCGCTATCTGCAGAAGCCGCGTTCGGACAATTTCGGCAATTACCTCTTCGCCGACAACCGTCTCGGCAAGGACGGCAAGCCGGCACCCGAACTGCCCTTCAACCAGCCGGCCTATGCGCCTGCGAAGATCGTCGTGGCGGAGCGGAATTTCGGCTGCGGTTCGTCGCGCGAGCATGCGGTCTGGGCGCTCTACGACTACGGCATGCGCGCTGCGATCGCGCCGAGCTTCGGCGACATCTTCAAGAACAACAGCCTGAAGAACGGTCTGCTGCCGATCGCGCTGCCGGAGGAGGTCGTGACCGGCCTGATCGCCGACCTGCTCGCCAGGCCCGGCGCTGAGATCACCGTCGATCTTCCCGCCCAGACGGTGACCCTGCCGGACGGCACCAGCCATGGCTTTGAGATCGACCCCTTCGCCAAGCAATGTCTCGTCAACGGCATCGACGAACTCGGCTACACGCTTGGCCTGTCGGAAGCGATCGAGGCTTTCGAGAACTCCTACGGCGCAGCCAACACCTAGGGGCTGACGAGTTCGTTCGGAAACACCGCGTTATCCTGGCCGAAGCGAAACGGAGCGCCGGGATCCTTCGGAGGGCGCGGCACTGCCCCGTGATGGGTCCCGGAACTGCACCGCTTCGCGGCTTGTCCCGGATGACGCCGTGTTTCCGCTTGAGAGCAATTTGCGTAGCCGAATGACGCAACGTCGGCGGCGGCCGCGATTTTCCGCGCGACGCGCTCTTTCCCTTTCGACGCGGTCGCTCTAGGACTGTCGACAGTTCATCTCCTGTCCGCCATCCGCAGCGGACGCGGCCTCCCTGTACTTGCCCGGCGCCGGTGTCCCTCGGCATCGTCGCGGCACGATTCGGGTGCGCCGTCAGAGCGAGCCAATTCGGGAGGGCGTCTCAATGAAGAAATTGATCAACAATCCGCGCAACATCGTTCGGGAAATGCTGGAAGGGCAGGCTGATCTCTCGCCCGGCCAGGCGCTGCTCGACGCTGAGGACGTGATCGTCCGGGCCGATCTGCCGGCGCGCGAGGCGCGGCGCGTCGCGCTGATCTCGGGCGGCGGCAGCGGCCATGAGCCGGCCCATGCGGGTTATGTCGGCGAGGGGCTTTTGACCGCGGCGGTGGCGGGCGACGTCTTCACCTCGCCCAGCGTCGACGCGATTCTGGCGGCGATCCGTGTCGCCGCCGGCCCGGCCGGCGTCGTGCTGATCGTGAAGAATTACACCGGCGACAGGTTGAATTTCGGCCTCGCTGCCGAGCTGGCGAAGCAGGAGGGCATTCCCGCCGAGATCGTCGTGGTCGCCGACGATGTGGCGCTGCAGGGCATCGTCGAGCCGGCCCGCCGGCGCGGCATTGCCGGCACCGTGCTGATCCACAAGGTGGCAGGGGCCGCAGCCGAAGCCGGCAAGAGCGTCACAGAGGTGGCGGCGCTGGCGCGGGCGGCCGCTGCGGAGCTCGGCAGCATGGGCGTGGCGCTCGGCTCCTGCACGGTGCCGACCGCTGGAAAGCCCGGCTTCGAACTGGGCGAGGACGAGATCGAGCTCGGCCTCGGCATCCATGGCGAGAAAGGCGTCGAGCGCACGCAGATCAAGCCGGTCGACCAGCTCGTCGATACCATCCTCGACGCGATCACACGCGATCGCGGCCTGAAGGCCGGGGCGAAGGTCGCGCTGCTGGTCAACGGGCTGGGCGCGACGCCGCCGATGGAGCTGGCGATCGTCGCACGACGGGCGCTTGCCCATCTGCGCGGCAAGGGCATCACGGTTGCCTGGGCGCAGACCGGCGATTTTCTGACCGCGCTGGAAATGCCGGGCTGCTCGCTCTCCGTGCTGAGGTTGGACGACGAGCGCCTCGCTCTGCTGGAGGCCCCCGCCAAGGCTCCGGCCTGGATGGGCTCGGGCCTGATCCCGGCGAAGCGCCATGTCGTCGCCGCACCGCCAGCTGCCAAACCCACTGAGGCTGTCGCTCCCGGCCCGCTTGCCGGCGTGCTGAAGCAGGCGGCGCTCGCCGTCGCCGCCGCGTTTGACGCGGCCGAGGCGCATTTGACCGATCTCGATGCCAGGACCGGCGACGGCGACCTTGGTGCCAGCATGGTTCGTGGCGCCGAAGCGATCCGTGCCTTGCCCGAAGGCGCCTGGGGGACGCCGGCGAGCGCGCTCTCGGCCATGGGCGACGGCTTGCGGCGCAACATCGCCGGCAGCTCCGGGCCCTTCTACGCCACGGCGCTGCTGCGCGCGGCGGGTCGCCTCGCCGGCCAGCCCCAGCCCGACGCGAAGGCCTGGGACGAGGCCTTCGCCACCGGCATCGCGAGCGTCGGCGAGATCGGCGGCGCGAAGCCTGGCGACCGCACGATGCTCGACGCGCTCGATCCCGCCCTGAACGCCTGGATGGCGGCGCGCAAGGCCGGCAAGCCGGCTGCCGCGGCCTGGGCAGCCGCTGTGACGGCCGCCGAGACCGGCGCCGCCGCGACCTCCGAGATGATGCCGAAGCTCGGCCGCGCCAGCTATCTGGGCGCCCGCGCGCTCGGCTCGCCCGATGGCGGTGCTGTCGCCATCACGGTCTGGATGAAGGCGCTCGCGCCCTTCATCCGCTGATCCGCCCTTTCCCGCCGAAGCTCATCGAGCCGGAGACGAGACGCATGTCTGGATACCGCTACACTCCTGAAAACGCGCCGGTTTTTATCGGAAATTTCCCGAATACCTTCGCTCATATGAACGCCTGGCAGGCGCTGGAGCAGCCGGAGGAGGTGGTCGATCCCGACCTGCCGATCATCGACGCTCACCACCATCTCTGGGACGACAAGCGAGGCTGCTACCTGCTGCCGGAACTGGTCGAGGACATCCGCAAGGGCGGGCACAACATCATCTCGACCGTGCATGTGCAGGCGCATTCGATGCTGCGCGCCAGCGGCCCAGCGGAGTATCGCGTCCTCGGCGAGACGGAGTTTTTGCGTGGCGTCGCGGCGATGTCGGCGAGCGGCCTCTACGGCTCGACGCGCGTCTGCGAGGGCATTGTCGGCGAGGTCGATTTCCGGCTGGGCGATGCGGCGGGCGACCTCCTCGACGCGCATATCGAAGCGGGCGGAGGGCGTTTTCGCGGCATCCGCCAGGGCGCGACCTTTGTCCATGACGCGGCGCTGGCGCAATATCTGCCGCAGATGGCGCAGGAGCATTTGCTGGTCGATGCCGATTTCCAGCGCGGCTTCGCCCAGCTCGGCAAGCGCGGCCTCAGCTTCGACGCCTGGGTCTTTCACCCGCAGCTCGACGATGTCACGGCGCTGGCGCAGGCCTTCCCAGACACGAAGATCGTGCTCGACCATATCGGCGGGCGGCTCGGCATCGGCCCCTATGCGAAGCTCTATCCGGCCGAGTTCGAGCGTTTCCGGGCGCTGCTGAAGCGCGTGGCGGCCCAGCCCAACGTCTTCGTCAAGATCGGCGGGCAGGGCATGACCTATAACGGCTACGGCATTCATACGCTGCCGCGCCCGCTGACCTCGGACGAACTGGCGACGGCCTGGGAGCCCTATGTCATGGCTGGCATCGAGGCCTTCGGCCCGGCGCGCTGCATCATGGAGAGCAATTTCCCGGTCGACCGCCAGAGCTGCAGCTACCGCACGCTCTGGAACGCGCTGAAGAAGATCACGGCCTCGTTCAGCCCTGACGAGCGCAACGCGATGTTCGCCGGCAATGCGCGCTCGTTCTACCGGCTTTCCTGAGAGGCTGGCCGGAAAGGAACCGAACGATCAGAGGCTCGGCACACCCGCGAAAACGCCGTCATTCCGGGCGCAGCGAAGCGGAGACCCGGAATCCATCGTAGAGTGCAGCCCTCTATGATGGATCCCGGATCGGCGCCATTTTCGCGGCTTGTCCGGAATGACGGAGAGGGTTGAGCCAAACAGGCGCCGGCGCGCATGCGCCCGGCGCAAGGGTGGTCGTGCTTGACACTCCACCCATGCCAAATAGAATGCATCATATAAAAATTCGGCAGGCTTCGGGACGCGAAGGTCTCGATCTTTCGTCGCGGCGCCGATCGCATCGCGACGGACGAAGACCGGATCGAGCTGCGGATGGAAACGCCAGAATGAGCCCGGAATTCGAGATCATCGACCACAAGCGGTTCAGATCCGCCATCGTCGCCAATGCGCGGGTGGAGCTGATCCATTCCGGCATGAGATGGACCGAGGGGCCGGTCTATTTCGCCGATGGCGATTATTATCTCTGGAGCGATATCCCCAACAACCGCATGTTCCGCTGGGTCGACGGCGGCGGGGTGAGCATCTTCCGCTCGCCCTCGAACCATGCCAACGGCAACACGCGCGACCGGCAGGGACGGCTCGTGACCTGCGAGCATGGCGCACGCCGCGTGACCCGCACCGAGCCCAACGGCAGCATCACCGTCCTCGCCGACCGCTTCGAGGGCAAGCGCCTGAACTCGCCCAACGACGTGGTGGTGAAGTCGGACGGCACGATCTGGTTCAGCGATCCCGATTACGGCATCCTCAGCGACTACACCGGCAATCGCGGCGAGGGCGAAATCGGCGTCAACAACGTCTTCCGGCTCGACCCCGTGACCGGCGCGCTGGAATCGGTCACGGCCGCGATGGCCAAGCCCAACGGCCTCGCCTTCTCGCCCGACGAGAGCATCCTCTACATCTCCGATACCTCGATCACGCATGATCCCGAGGGCGATCACCACATCATGGCGTGGGATGTGATCGAGGGCCGGCGGCTGTCCAATCCGCGTGTCTTCGCGGTGATCGAGCCCGGCATTTCGGACGGGTTCCGCGTCGATGTCGACGGCCATGTCTGGACGAGCGCCGGCGACGGCGTGCATTGCTTCGCCTCCGATGGCGAACTCATCGGCAAGATCCGGTTGCCCGAGCAATGCGTCAACCTCACCTTCGGCGGCCCCAAGCGCAACCGCCTGTTCATGGCCTGCGCCTCCTCCGTCTACGCCGTCTATGTCGGACAGCGCGGCGCGCAATATCCCTGATCGCGGACCCCTCCAAACCCGGCCGCCCGCGTTGCGAAACGCGCGGCCGCCAGACCGGACGATGCCATGGCTTCGATGAACCATCTCAAGAACAAGGTCGCCGTCGTCGGCGTCGGCAACACGGCCTATGGCAATTTCCCGCACAAGAGCGACTATGCGCTGGGCGCCGAGGCGTTCAAGGCGGCCCTGCTCGATAGCGGGCTGGAGAAGCACGAGATCGACGGGCTGGTGACCTGCCGCGTCCCGTACTACGCCCGCATGGGCGAGGTGCTGGGCCTGGATCCGCGCTGGTCCCTGGCATTGCCGGGCCATGGCCGGATGTCGGGGATGGCGATCATCGAGGCGATGCTCGCGATCGAGACCGGCGCCGCCAACCATGTTGCGCTGATCTACACCAATATCGGCCGCTCACGCCGGATGAACTATGGTGGCGACGATTCCGCCAGCGTCTGGGATCCTTGGGGATTTACCTCGCCGGGCGCCGCGCATGCGATGATGTTCCGCATGCACCAGCAGCGCTACGGCACGACGACGCGCCAGCTCGCCGAAGTCTCGGTCGCCTTCCGCCAGCACGCGATCCTCAATCCCGACGCGGTGATGAAGAAGCCGATGACGATCGACGACCACGAGGAGGCGCGCCCGATCGCCGAGCCGCTGCGGCTGCTCGACTACTGCCTGATCAATGACGGCGCCGTCTGCATGATCCTCTCCAGCGCCGAGCGGGCGAAGGATCTGCGCAAGCCACCCGTGCTGATCTCGGGAGCGGGCGGGCGCGATGCCTTCCGGCGCTCCGCCGTGGCGAATTTCGACCCCGATTTCTGGTTCACGGAGGCGCAGGATACGGCGCGCCAGGCTTATGAGATGGCCGGCATCGGGCCGGACGATGTCGATGCGCTGATGTGCTACGACAATTTCAGCCCGACCGTGCTCTTCAGCCTCGAGGGCTTCGGCTATTGCAAGCGCGGCGAGAGCGGCGCCTTCGTCGAGGGCGGGCGATTGTCGCTCAACGGCGCACTGCCGACCAACACCGATGGCGGCCACCTGTCCAATTCCTACATGCAGGGCTGGGCTCTGAACATCGAGGCGGTGCGCCAGCTCCGCGGCGAATGCGGCCTCCGTCAGGTGCACGACTGCGAGGTGGTGCACTATGTCGCGACCACGCCCTGCACGCGCTCGATCATCTATACGCGGTCCTGAGGAGGCATCGATGAGCTATACCAAGCCGCTTCCCGATGGCGATGCGCTGATGGAGCCGTTCTGGCAGAACGCCCGCCGGCACCGGCTTTCGGTGCAGTGCTGCCAGTCCTGCGGCGACCGGCATTTTCCGCCCGGCCCGGTCTGTCCGGTCTGCCTTTCGGATGATCAGGACTGGGAGGTTGTCAGCGGCAAGGCCAGGCTGATTTCCTGGGTGACGTTCCACCGTGCCTATTGGGACGGATTCGCCAGCGATGTGCCCTATGATGTCTGCCTCGTCGAACTGGAGGAGGGGCCGTGGCTGATGAGCAATTTCCGCGGGGCGCGGCCGGACAATGCGGCCGAGGGCCTGCCGCTCAAGGTCGTTTTCGACGACCTGACGGAGAGCTTCACCCTGCCGAAATTCGTGGCGGCGTGAGCCGGCGCGAGGCATGACCACGGTCGAGGTTTCGCCGGACGATATCCTGGACCGTCTCGATGCGTCGGCCGAGAGCATCGAGACGCCCTGCGGTGACGGGCGCATGGTCTGGCGCGTCTGGGGGCAGGGGCGGCCTCTGGTCCTGCTGCATGGTGGCTACGGCTCCTGGCGGCACTGGGTCCGCACCATCCCGCATTTTCAGCGCTCCCGCCGGGTCTTCGTGCCCGATACTCCCGGCCTCGGCGATTCGGACGAAGCTCCCGAGGCGACGCCGGCGGGCATCGGCGCCGTGGTCGCGCGCGGCCTGGAGCAGATCTTTCCGCCCCAGCAGAAAGTCGATCTCGTCGGCTTTTCCTTTGGAGCCCTGATCGCCGGCCATGCCGCTGCGCAGTTTCCGCGCGATCTCGCCTCGCTGACACTGGTCGGTGCCGGTGCGCTCGGCATCAAGCGCAGCAATGTCGAGCTGACCCGGACCGACCGCGCGATGCCGGATGCCGAACGCCGGGAGATCAACCGCGCCAATCTCGGCCTGCTGATGATTGCCGACGCGACACGGATCGACGATCTCGCGATCACGATCCAGGAGCGCAATGTCGGGCTCGCCCGGGTGAAGAGCCGCCGATTCGCCAATTCGCCGTCACTGGCCGAGGCATTGAAGCATTCCCGGCCGGACCGGCTGAACGCGGTCTGGGGCGCGAAGGATGTCGTGGTCAACGGGTACTTCGCCGAGCGCGAGGCGCTGCTGAGGCAGATCCGGCCGGACGTCACCTTCAATCTCGTCCCCGATGCCGGGCACTGGGTCGCCTATGAGGCGCCCGAGACCTTCAACCGGCTGCTTGAGACGCTGCTCGGCTAGAGCATCGGCCCGAAAACTGGAATGCGGTTTTCGTGATAGCCGACGCTGTGGCAAGCGACGCAGGCGGCGGGCGTGGATTCCTGCAAAAGGCCTCTCTCAAGATATTGAAAAAACGCGGCTTATACTCGCTCGCCTCGGAGGGTGGGTGGTTGCGCGATGTTCCGCATGCGCGCATGCGTGCCGCGCAGCTTGCTATATTTATTATATGATGCATTATTTTCAGACAGCCGGCCGGGAGGCCTGAACCGGCCGAGTCCGACCGACAACAGCAGAGAAAAGCTGGCGGGAAACGCGATGGCATCTGAAAACAGTCGACCCTATGGCGGCGTGCGGATTCTCGATCTGACGCGCGAGCTCGGTTCCTATTGCACGAGGCTCTTTGCCGATCTCGGGGCGGAGGTCATCCGGATCGAAGCGCCGGAGGGGCGAGCCGACCGCAGGACGCCACCGACATTGACGGGCGTCGATCCGGCGAGCTTCGGTGGCGTGCCCTTCGCCTTCTTCAACCTCAACAAGAAGAGCGTCACGCTCGACCTCAAGACGCCGGCCGGGCGCGCGGTCTTCGACGATCTCGTCGCCGCCTCGCAGGTTGTCGTCTACGAGGCGGGCCGGGAGGCCGAAATCGAGCTTGCGCAGATTCTGGCGGTGCCCGGCGTGCGCGTGGTCACGGCGATCTCCTATTTCGGGCTGACCGGCCCCTACAGCCATTTCGTCGGCTCCGATCTCGTGGCGCAGTCGCTGGGCGGCATCGCCTGGCTGTCGGGCGAGCCCGGCAAGCCGCCGCTCCAGCTCGCCGGCCAGCAGAGCGTCTTCGTCACCTCGCTCTATGCGGCGGCGGCGACCGCGATCGCACTGTGGCACACAGAGGGGCAGGGCGTCGGCCATATGCTGGACGTCTCCGCCCAGGAGGCCATCGCCCATTCGCTGCAGAATGCCAATCAGGTCTACGATCTCGAGGGGCGCGTTTCGAGCCGTGGCGGCGAGGGTGTGCGCGACGCCACCGAAAGCGCCTTCGTCTGCAAGGACGGCTATGTCTTCCTCGCCGCGCCGCTTTCGCTCAGCGCCTCGTGGTCCGGGCTGCTGCAGTGGATGAGGGACGAGAATTTCGACGGTCTCGCAAGGCTGTCGCAGCCCGACTGGGCCGACCGTCCCTTGCGTGCGACCGCGCCGATGAAAGACGAGTTCCGGGCGCTGTTCGAGCGTTTCGTCGCCGACAAGACCAAGGCCGAACTCGGCGCCGAGGCGCTGCGCCGCAAGCTCGTGATGGCGCCGGTCAGCCGCATCGCCGATTTGCAGGCCGATCCGCAACTGATCTTCCGGCGCTATTTCCAGAAGCTGGCCGTGCCGGGGCTCGGCAAGGATGCCGTCTTCCCCGGTGCGCCCTATCGCCTCTCCGAGCCGCTCTGGCGGCTGGAGCGCGGCGCCCCGCGTCTGGGCGAAGACAATGATGCGATCCTGGGCGCGGTTTCCGCCCGGCAGAGCCTTCGCTAGGAGCGCTGGAGATGGTTCCCGATTTTCTCAAGGGCATCCGTTTCGCCGACCTGACATGGGCCGGGGCAGGCCCGTTCTCGACCAAGCTGTTCAGCGATTTCGGCGCCGAGATCATCAAGATCGAGAGCGCTTCGCGGCCCGATCCGGTGCGCGTCGGCGGGCCGTTCAAGGACGGCGTCGCCGGGATCAACCGCAGCGGCTATTTCGCCTCGCGCAACACCGGCAAGAAGAGCTTCTCGATCAATCTCAAGAACCCCAAGAGCCGCGAGATTCTGTTCGAGATCATCCGCGAGGCCGATGTCGTCAGCAACAATTTCGGCCCCGGCGCGATGGACCGGCTCGGCCTCGGCTATGAGGACATCAAGGCGATCAAGCCTGACATCATCTATCTGTCGATGCCGATGTATGGCGAGACCGGGCCGCTCGCCAATCTGCTCGGCGTCGGCATGACGATCAGCGCCGTGACCGGGCTGATGTGGCAGACCGGCTATGAGGGCGAGGGGCCGATCGGGCCCGGCACGCATTTCCCCGACCATGCCGCCAACCCCTACCACGCCGCCTTCGCGCTGATGGCGGCGCTGCGCCACAAGCGTGCCACCGGCAAGGGCCTGAAGATCGATCTGTCGCAGGTGGAATCGACGATCAACTGCATGGGCCCGTCGGTGCTGGAAAATGCCGCGACCGGCATCGAGCAGGAGCGGCGCGGCAATCGTTCGCCTCACTACGCCCCGCACAGCATCTTCAAATGCGCCGGCGCCGACGACTGGTGCGCCGTCGCGGTGCTGACCGACGCGCAGTGGCAGGCGCTGTGCAAGACCATCGGCGAGCCGTCGCTGGCCGCCGACCGCGATCTTGCCACCGCCAAGGGCCGCCTGACGCAGGTCGCGCGCATCGAGGCTGCCGTCGGGCGCTGGACGGCTTCGCGCGATGCGACCGCCGCGATGATGGAACTCCAGGCCGCCGGCGTGCCGGCGGGCGTCGTCGCCCATTCGCGCTACCTGATGGAAGATGATGTCCAGCTCCGCCATCGCGGCTACTGGGAGACGATCGACCATCCCGAGATGGGCGAGACCCGCTTCACCGCGCCGCCCTTCCTGCTCGATGGCGAACGGGTCGAGCTGAAACGCCCGCCGCTGCTCGGCGAACATACCGATACGATCCTGACGCAGGTGCTGGGCTATGCGCCCGAGCGCGTGAAGGCCCTGCGCGCGGAAGGGGTCATCGAATGAGCACGCAGTCCGGAGCCGGTTCCCGATGACCACCGCAAGAAATCTGAGCAAGGTCGGGGCCGTCATCGGCGTCGGCCAGAGCGACTATGTCTCGGACCATGCCCGCGTGCTGGCCGGCGACAAGCCGCATGATTCCTATGGCTATGCCGCGATTGCCTTCAACAAGGCGCTGGCTGATGCCGGCATCGAGCGCGACGAGATCGACGGGCTGATCGTCGGCCCGACCATTGCGTATGAGCGCACCGGCGAGATCCTCGGGATCAACCCGCGCTGGGGCTCGCAGGCCGATGCGATGCTGGCCGTGATCGAGGCCTGCATGGCGATCCAGACCGGCATGGCCGAGGTCGTCGCGCTGGTCTACGGCAACGACCAGCGCTCGGCGGCCATCCAGTATGGCGGGCCGGAGGCGATGGGCGGGAACATGTTCCTGTCCTATGTCTACCATGCGCCCTGGGGCTTCACCTCGCAGGGCGCCCTCTATGCGATGATGTTCCGGCGCTTCATGGAGGTGACCGGCTGCACCGAGGCACAGCTCGGCGAGGTCGCGGTGGCGCAGCGGCTCGCCGCCAGCCTCAATCCCCATGCGCTGATGCGCAAGACCATCACCATCGAGCAGTACATGGCCTCGCGCTATATCTGCGAGCCGCTGCATCTGTTCGACTATTGCCTGATCAACGATGGCGGCGTCGCGCTGATCATCGCCGAGGCCGGGCGCGCCAAAAAAATGGCGGAGAAGGCGGCGACGCGGAAGAAGCCGGTTCTGGTCCACGGCGTCGGCCGCTACGACCTCAATCGCGGCGCCACCAGCCTGGAGCCGCGCCTGCTCGACTTCTACCGCCCGGCCCAGGAGGCCTGCGCCGAGCAGGTCTTCAACATGGCCGGGGTCGAACACAAGGACATCGACGCCGTCCAAATCTATGACAGCTTCTCCTGCCATGTGCCGCTGGCGCTGGAAGGCTATGGCTATTGTCGCTCGGGCGATGTCGGTCGCTTCATGCAGGAGGATGGCATCTCGCTGAAGGGCAAGCTGCCGGTGAACACCGGCGGCGGCCATCTCTCCGAGACCTACATGCAGGGCTGGAACCACCAGGTCGAGGCGGTCAGGCAGGTGCGCGGCGAGTGCGGCGCGCGCCAGGTCGAGGATTGCCGCTTCGTCCATTACAATTCGGACGTCGCCGGCAAGGCCGTTTCAATCATCTACGGGACGTGAGGCGCGCGGCCATGGCAAATTCCCAGCCCATCATCTCGATGTACGACCAGCCGATGTGGGAGAGCATCCGCGCCCATGGCTGGAAGCTCCAGCAATGCGACGACTGTTCGAGCTTCCGCTATCCGCCGGCGCCGAACTGCCCGCACTGCCTGTCGATGTCCTCGACCTGGAAGGCGCTGTCGGGAAAGGGCAAGATCATCTCCTGGGTGATCTTCCACAAGCAGTACTTCGACAACTTCCCGACGCCCTACAATTCGGTCGCCGTCCAGCTCGACGAGGGGCCGATCGTCATCAGCAACCTGGTCGGTGAAGAGCCCCAGGGAAGCTGGATCGGTCGAGAGGTCGAGATCTGCTACGGCGAGGACAGCGCGATCGGCACGGTGCCGAAGGTGCGCCTCAGCAAATAGGTCGGTTCACACAGCCATGAAGTTCGATTTCTCGACGCTCAGCCCGCTCGAGCGGTACAAGCTGATCTCCTCCACCGTGGTTCCGCGTCCGATCGCCTGGGTCTCGACCCGCGACGAGGACGGCAAGCCCAATGCCGGGCCGTTTTCCTTCTTCAACGCTTTCGGCGAGGAGCCGCCGGTCCTCGGCTTTGCGATCAACGACCGCAGGCCCGGCGACCGCAAGGATACCGGCCGCAACATACGCGCGACCGGCGATTTCGTCGTCAACATGGTCGGCGAGCAGCATGCGGCCGAGATGAACATCACGGCTGCCGAGTTCCGGCCGGAGGTCGACGAATTCGCCGAGGCCGGTTTGGAGGCGGTGCCCTCCGAGATGGTCTCCGCGCCTCGCATCGGCGGCAGCCCGGTCTCCTTCGAATGCAAGCTGCTGCAGATCGTCGAGCTTGGCCCGCACCGCTCGCTGGTGCTCGGCCGCATCGTGCTGATGCATGTCGTCGACGAGGCGGTGCGCGATGCCGCGCGCTTCCATATCGACACGCCCCGGCTGCGGCTGCTCGGCCGTATGGAAGGCAACTGGTACGTCCGGACCGGCGACAGGCTGGAAATCCCGCGCGTCATCCCGGGTCCCGAGAAGATCGCCGAATAGCCCCGCCCGCAGCCTTGGAAGGCGCGGCGGCCAGGCCGCGCCGGCCCACCAGCCGAAACGTGATGACCATGTCGACCGTGCCGCTAAACACCCTGAAGCCCGGAATGCTGGATGGCATCCGGGTCATCGAGTTCGCTGACGAGCTCGGCGAGTATTGCGGCCTGCTGCTGGCGGGGCTTGGCGCCGAGGTCATCAAGGTCGAGCCGGCCGGGGGCTCGCCGACGCGCAGGATCGGTCCGTTCCACGAGGACACGCCCGATCCCGAGCGCTCGCTTTTCTTCTGGGCCTATAACCGCGGCAAGAAATCCGTCCATGTCTCGGGCCGGGACGAGATGCTGCGCCTGATCGGCAGCGCCGACATCGTGCTCGACAGCCTGCGCGGCGCCACACTGGCGGATGCCGGCATCACCGAGCCGCTGGCGAGCCTGTTCCCCGGCCTGATCACGGCGCGGATTACGCCCTTCGGCGATACCGGCCCGTGGAAGGACTACAAGGCGTCCGACCTGATCCATCTCGCGCTCGGCGGGGTGATGATGAATTGCGGCTATGATGCCGCGCCCGGCGGCTACGACCTGCCGCCGATCGCGCCGCAACTCTGGCATGCCTACGCCATCGCCGGCGAACAGCTCGCCGGTGGCATCGTCGCCGCGCTGCTGCATCGCCAGCGCACGGGGGAGGGGCAGGACGTCTCCTCCGCCATTCATGAGGCGGTCTCCAAGAACACCGAACTCGACCTGATGTCCTGGGTGATGCGCCGGGCGCCGCTCTATCGGCAAACGGCGCGGCACGCGGTCGAAAAGCCCAACCGCACGCCCAATATCAGCCACACCAAGGACGGCCGCTGGGTCATGACCTGGGGCGTCTCGGCCAAGGACAAGGTCAAGCTGGTGCCGTTCCTGCAGGAGTATGGCATGGCGGCCGATCTCAAGCCGCCGGGCAGCGACGCGGACCTCACTGCCCGGAACGTTCCGGGCTCGACCGACAGCGACGAGGCCAGCAACCATACGCTCGACGTGATCCAGCGCTTCGTGCGCGCCTTCCGCTACGACGATGTGCCGTGGCACCGGGCGCAGAACGAGGGGCTGCTCTGGGCGCCCGTGCGCAAGCCACACGAAAACGCCATTGACGAGCATTGGCTCCAGCGCCGCACCATCACCGAGGTCGCGCATCCCGAGCTCGGCCGCAGTTTCCTCTATCCGACCAGCAAATGGCTGAGCGACGCCACCGACTGGAATCCGGGCCGGCGTGCGCCGTTCATCGGCGAGGATACCGCGCAGGTGCTGGGCTCCCTCGTGGCGAAGAAGCCCTTCGCCGTGCCGAAACCTCCGGCTGGAGAGCCGTTGCTGTCGCCGCGCGGCAAGCCCTTTCCGCTGCAGGGCATCCGCATCTTCGACTTCTCCTGGTTCCTCGCTTCGGCAGGCGGCACGCGCTTCCTGGCGTCGCTCGGCGCGGAGAGCCTGAAGGTCGAATGGAAGGCCAATCCCGACACACGCCTCGCCGCGATGGCGCCGGTCGGCGGCCGGGCGGCGCGCGAGGCCGCGACCGCGCCCTTGCAGGGCGTCACCGATTCCGACATGGGCGGCCAGTTCAACCACAAGAACGCCGGCAAGCGCGGGCTCTCGCTCAACATCCGTACGCCCAAGGGGCTGCAGATCGCCAAGGACCTGATCCGCATCTCGGACATCGTCGCGGAGGGCTTCTCGCCGGGCGTGCTCGACCGGCTCGGGCTCGGCTACGACGTGCTGAAGTCGATCCGGCCCGATATCATCTATGTCCAGCAATCCGGCATGGGCGCCGCGGGGACCTATGGCCGCTTCCGGACGGTCGGCCCGGTCGCTGCCTCCTTCGCCGGCACGACCGACATGTCGGGACTGCCCGAGCCGGCGATGCCGGCCGGCTGGGGCTACTCCTATCTCGACTGGGCCGGCGCCTATGGCTTCGCGCTGGCGGCGCTGGGGGCGCTCTACCACCGCGACCGCACGGGGCAGGGCCAGTGGATCGATTCCTCGCAATGCGAGGCCGGCATCTTCCAGACCGTGATCCCGGTGCTCGACTGGTCCGCCAATGGCCACCCCTGGCAGCGCCTCGGCAACCGCTCGCCCTACAAGCCGGCGGCGCCGCATGGCGCCTATCGCTGCAAGGGCGAGGATCGCTGGCTTGCCATCGCCTGCTTCGACGAGGCGGAATGGCACAGCTTCACCGATGCGGCGGGATTGCAGGGCCTGCGCGGCGACCCACGCTTCGCGACGCTGGCCGACCGGCTGGCGCATCAGGACGAACTCGATGCCGCGATCCAGCGTTGGAGCGGCGGCGTCGATGTCTTCGAGGCGATGCACCTGCTGCAGCGCGCGGGTGTGGCCGCAGGCGTCTGCCAGACGGCGGGCGACCGCTGCGACAGCGATCCGCAGCTCGCGGCGCTCGAATGGATGACCGAAGTCAATGGCCTCAAGATCGGGCGCTGGCCGGTCGGCGAATATCCGATCAAGCTCAGCCGCACGCCTTCCTATGCCGGCGGGCCGATCGATCGCGGCGCGCCCTGCTATGGCGAGGACAACGCTTACATCCTGCGCGAATATCTGGGCTATTCGGAGAGTGAAATCGAGGATCTCGTTCAGCAGGGCATCCTGTAGAGCGCCATCCGGGGTGCCGGCGATGTCGTTGTGCGTTCGGGGCAATCGGGCTTCGCCATGCGCGAGGCGCGGGTGCCGCTGTCGATCGTAGATCTCGAATGCCGTCGAAGCATGCGCGATGGCGCCAAGCATAGGCGAAACATCCCGGGCAAAAGCTCTGCCTTCACGGGCGGCGTGGTTGCGGCAAGTCCTTTGAATAGGTAGAATGCATCAGTCTTGCAGTCCGGGCGGCGGTGACAGTTCGGATTTGATGATTGCATTCCAGCCAATACACTCCGCACCGGCAACTGGCAGAACGACAATATGGCCTATCAGACCAAGCAGGATCACGTTGCCGAAATCTTGCGCGAGCGCATTGTTGCGGGAATTTACGAGCGGGGCGCGAAGCTGAAGCAGGCCGATCTCGCGAAGGAACTCGGCGTGTCGATCACGCCGGTGCGCGAGGCCCTGCAACTGCTGGAGGCGGAAGGCTTCGTGGTCGGGCTGGCGCATAAGGGCGTGCTGGTTCCGGAGTTCCAGAAGGACCATGCCCAGGAAATTTACGATCTGCGCCTGAACCTCGAGCGGGATCTTACAACGCACGCGCTGCATGCGCTGACCGCCGACAAGATCGACGAGTTGCAGCGCATCCAGGTGCTGATCGACAGGGCGATTCAGGCGCGCCGGCTCGACGAGATCCGCACCGAGAACTATCGCTTCCATTTCAAGCTGTACGAACTGGCGGACCGGCCGCAGACACTGCAATTCGTCCGCGTGCTCTGGGCGAAATATCCCTTCACCAGCCAGGACAAGAACGTCGCGCGCAACGAGCAGGTCAAGGTCGAGCACGACTTCTTCCTGAAGAAGGCCGCGGAGGGCGACCATGCCGGCGCGGTCGAAGCCATGGTCAATCACATCAAGAGCGGCTGGAGCCAGCTCCTGGCGCATCAGGCGGTGGCCTGAAGAGCATCCCGGGGGTTCCGCCGACATCGTCCCCCCGATCGCCCATTGTCCCGGGCGTCCGAAGGGAGGCCCGGGACAATGATAGGTGGAGGCGTTATCGCCCGCCAGAGACGGTCACCTCCGTTCCGGTGATGTAGGAGGCTTCCTCGGAGAGCAGAAACAGGATCGCCTGCGCGATCTCGATGGGCTGGCCGACACGTTCCATCGGGACGACGGGCACGACGCGGGCGAGCCGTTCGGGCGGGTTCATCTCGGTTTCGGTGATGCCGGGGCTGACGCAGTTGACGCGCACCCCGTCCTTGACGGCCTCGCGGCCGAGCCCCTGCGAGAAGCTCAGGATCGCGCCCTTCGAGGCGGAGTAGTGCACGCGTTCGCCGGCACTGCCGAGACGCGCCGCGACCGAGCCGAGATTGACGATGGCGCCGCCGTTGCCGCCGCGGCTCCTCGCCATGCGCGTGACCGCCTCGCGGGCGCAGAGGATGCAGCCGAAGATATTGGTGTCGATCAGCCGGCGCAGTTCTTCGATCGGGGTGTCGATCAGCTTGGCCGGGCCGCCGTTCATCCCTGCATTGTTGACCAGGCCGGTGACCCGCCCGAACTGCCGTTCCGTCTCGTCGAACAGCTTCTGCACATCCTCCGGCTTCGAGGTGTCGGCCTGCATCGTCGCGGCCCGGCCCCCGGCTGCCCTGATCTCCTGCACGACGGCCTCGGCCGGCTCGCGCCTTTCGAGATAGGTCGTCATCACGCTCCAGCCACGTTCGGCGGCCAGCTTCGCTGTGGCGGCGCCAATTCCCCGGCTGCCGCCGGTGACGATCAAAACCTTGTCCATGTCGGCGTTCTCTCCAATGTCGTCTTGGGTGTCGTTCTTGCCCGGGGAGGGGACCTCCTGCCGGGATTCGTCGCAAACGGCCGGGCTCGCGGGCGTGCCCGGACCCGCCTGTTGCCGG
Source organism: Bosea sp. 124 (assembly GCF_003046175.1). Taxonomy (NCBI): domain Bacteria; kingdom Pseudomonadati; phylum Pseudomonadota; class Alphaproteobacteria; order Hyphomicrobiales; family Alloboseaceae; genus Allobosea; species Allobosea sp. 124. Next base: position 5,229,860 of record NZ_PZZM01000001.1, on the reverse strand, counting down.
CAGGCGCGGTCGTCTTCCATGACCTCGATCCGGGGCTTCCTTCGTCGTGTTTTCAGTGGGTTCCGGCGGCAGGTCCGGCGAACAAAGCCGCCGAGGCGGCTTGTCGCAAGTGAATTCTGATCGTATGATGCATTTTACATTCTTGTAGAAAAATAAGAAAAAGCAAGAGGCGCCAGCACGTTAAGGCAGCCTCAAAAAATGGGAGAGAACGCGTGGGGACGATCCGCATCCGGATTCCGTCTTGCGTCGGTGCGCCGGCCTCTCGGCTTGCGGCCGGATGGTGGCAGGCTTGTTGAACGCGCTTCAGATCGAGGGCGATCCGGCGCCTGCGATATCGCCCGTGACTCCGCTTCTGTCCGTCGAGGGTCTGCGCGTCGATTTCCACACCTCCCGTGGCGTCGTCCGTGCGGTCGATGGCGTGAGCTGGACGGTCTATCCCGGCGAGACCATGGCGATCGTGGGCGAGTCCGGCTGCGGCAAGTCGGTCTCCGCGCTGGCGGTGATGGGGCTGCTCGCAAGGCCGGCAGGCCGGATCAGCGACGGCCGGATCATGTTCGGCGGCCGCGACCTGACCCAGCTCCCGAGCTCGCAGATGCGCGAGCTGCGCGGGCGCGACATCGCCATGATCTTCCAGGAACCGATGACGAGCCTGAACCCGGTTCTGTCGATCGGCCTGCAATTGGCCGAGCCGCTCAGGATCCATCTCGGGATGAGCAAGGAGGCGGCCCGCGCGCGCGCGATCGAACTGCTCGGCCTCGTTGGCATCGCCGACGCGGAGCGTCGCCTCGATCAATATCCGCACCAGTTCTCGGGCGGCATGCGCCAGCGCGTGATGATCGCGATTGCGCTGACCTGCAATCCCAAGCTGATCATCGCCGACGAGCCGACGACGGCGCTCGACGTCACCATCCAGGCCCAGGTCCTGGAGCTGATGAAGGAGCTCTCCCAGCGGTTGGGCATCGCGCTCGTCATCATCACGCATAATCTTGGTATCGTCGCGCGCTATGCCGACCGGCTGACGGTGATGTATGCCGGCCGCGTCGTGGAGGAGGGCACGGCCGCGCAGCTCTTCGCCCTGCCGCGACACCCCTATACGTTGGGTCTGCTGCGCTCCGTGCCGCGTCTCGACCGGCCGCGCAGCGGCAGTCTCGACACCATCGAGGGCCTGCCGCCCAATCTGCTCGACCCGCCGCCCGGCTGCCGCTTCGCCGCACGTTGCCTTCTGCGCGACGACATCTGCGAGACCGATCCGCCGCTCTACGAGCTGCCCGAGGGGCGGCGCTCCGCCTGCCATCGCCACGCCAAGCTGGAACAGAAGCTCGCCGCTTTGCCGACGCGGCCGCTGCTGGAGGAAATCCGCATCCCCGCGGGCGAGGCGCCGCTCCTGTCCGTGCGCTCCCTGCGCAAGGATTTCCACGTGCCGATCGGCCATGGCCGCAACGGCCTCGTGCGCGCTGTCGACGACGTCTCCTTCGACATCCCGCGCGGCACCACGCTCGGCGTGGTCGGCGAGTCCGGCTGCGGCAAGACGACCGTGGGCCGGATGATCCTCAGGCTGACGCCGCCGACGAGCGGCGAGGCGATCTTCGAGGGCGCCGACATCGCCGCGGCGTCGGAGGACCAGATGCGCAAGCTGCGCCTGCGCATGCAGGTGGTGTTCCAGGACCCGTTCAGCTCGCTCAACCCGCGCATGTCGATCGGCGACACGCTGAACGAGCCGCAACTGGTCTACCGCAAGGTCCGCAACCGGCGCGAGGCGGACGAGCACAGCGCCGAGCTGCTGCGGCGTGTCGGGCTCGTCCCGGAGATGGCGTCGCGCTATCCGCACCAGCTTTCGGGCGGCCAGCGCCAGCGCGTCGGCATCGCCCGGGCACTGGCGATGCAGCCGAGCTTCATCGTCTGCGACGAGCCGGTCTCGGCGCTCGACGTGTCGGTCCAGGCGCAGATCATGAACCTGCTGACGGATCTCCAGCATTCGCTGGGCATGACGTTCCTGTTCATCGCCCACGACCTCGCCGTGGTCCGCCATATCTCGCAGCGCATCGTGGTGATGTATCTCGGCCGTGTCGTCGAGATGGCCGATTGCGATGATCTCTATCGCGAGCCGTTGCATCCCTACACCGAGGCTCTGCTCGACGCCGCGCCGGTGCCCGATCCGACAGTCGAGAAGCTCCGCGCCGGGCGCGTGCTGAAGGGGGAGCCGCCCTCGCCGCTGAGCCCTCCGAGCGGCTGCACCTATCACACGCGCTGCCCGCGCGCGACGTCGGAATGCGCCGCAATCGTGCCGCCGCTCCGCGAAATCCGCCCCGGCCATTTCGCCGCCTGCATCAAGCTCTGAGGGGAGGCCGTCATGTTGCGCTATGTCGTCAAACGCCTCGCTCTGATGATCCCGATGCTGTTCACGGTGGGGCTGCTGACCTTCTTCCTGCTGCGCGTCATCCCCGGCGACATCGTCGAGGTGAAGCTGCGCGCCGAGGGCGGCAACGTCTCGCAGGAGTTGATCGAGCGCGAGCGCACCAGGCTCGGTCTCGACAAGCCGCTGCCGGTGCAGTTCGGCGACTGGATGAAGGGCATCGTCACCTTCGACTACGGTGTCTCGATGTGGACGGGCCAGCCGATCGCCCGCGAGATTGGCATCCGGCTCGGGCTCTCGATGCAGGTCGCGGTCATGGCCGCCATCATCGCGGTGCTGATAGCCGTGCCGCTCGGCACGATCTCGGCGCTGTTTCGCAACAGTTGGATCGATTATCTGGTCCGGATCGTCACCATCGCGGGGCTTGCCGTGCCCTCGTTCTGGCTCGGCATGCTGATCGTGCTCGGGCTGATCGCGGTCTTCAACTGGTCACCGCCCGTGATCTACACGCCGTTCTTCGTCGATCCGGTGGCCAATCTCTCGCAACTGATCTGGCCGGCGCTGGCCGTGGGTTACCGCTATGCCGCCGTGGTGGCGCGGATGCTGCGCTCCTCGGTGCTCGAAGCCTTGCAGGAAGACTATATCCGCACGGCGCGGGCCAAGGGCGTGTTCGAGCGGCTGGTGATTGTCCGGCACGCGCTGCCCAATGCACTGCTGCCGGCCATCACCGTGATCGGGCTCGAATTCGCCTTCCTGATGGGCGGCCTCGTGGTGACGGAGCAGGTCTTCAACCTCAACGGCATCGGGCGGCTCTTCGTCGAGGCCGTGACGCGCAACGACTTCACCCTGGTCCAGACGCTGGTGATGCTGGTCGCGGTCATCTTCGCGGTCGTGAATCTCATCGTCGACCTGCTCTACGGCGTGCTCGATCCGCGGGTGACGAACTCATGACGACGCTCGTGCAGACCGCTACCCGGCAGACCTCGTCGCGGCGTCGCTGGCGCGACAATCCCGTGATCGATTTCGCGATCAGCCAGCCGCTCGGCGTCGCCGGCCTCGTCGCCATCCTGGTGATGGTGGTGGCGGCGATCTTCGCGGAGGTCATCGCGCCCTACGATCCGCTCGCGATCGATTTCGAGGCGATGCTGGCGGCGCCCTCGCTGGAGCATCCGTTCGGGACGGACAGTTTCGGGCGCGACATCCTCACCCGCATCATGTACGGCGCCCGCACGGCGCTGACGATCGGCTTCATCTCCTCCTTCGTCGGCTGCTCGCTCGGCGCGATGATCGGCCTGGCCTCTGCCTATTACGGCGGCTGGAAGGATATGATCGTCCAGCGCGGCATCGACTTGCTGCTCTCCTTCCCGATCATCGTGCTGGCGTTGGTCGTGGTCGCGATGCTCGGGCACAACCGCGTCGGCGGCATCGACGTCAATCTGATCTGCGCGATCACCGTGCCGATTATCCCGCGCGCCGCGCGCGTCGTGCGGTCGGCCGCGCTCTCGATCCGCGAAATGCCCTATGTCGATGCGGCGCGCTCCGCCGGCTATTCCTCGTCACGCATCATCCTGCGCCACATGGCGCCGAACGTGCTCGGGCCGTACCTGATCCTGGTGACGGCCTATATCGCCCAGGCGATCCTGCTCGAGGCGTCGCTGTCGTTCCTCGGTCTCGGCGTGACCGAGCCGACGCCGGCCTGGGGGCTGATGCTGTCGGGCAACTCCGCCAATTTCTACCAGACCGCGCCCTGGATGATCCTGTTTCCGGGCGCCGCCATTTCCCTTGCCGTGTTCGGATTCAACCTGGTCGGCGATGCGCTGCGCGACTGGCTCGATCCAAGATTGAAGACCTGAGACTGAAGAGCTGAGGCCTGAACGACCGCTACCAAAAGAAACCAAGGAGGAGACCCGATCATGACAGAGTCATTCGTATCCCGGCCGAGCCGCCGGACCGTGTTGCAGTCCAGCGCGGCAGGCGTCGCCCTCCTGGCTGCGGGCCCACAGGCCTTCGCGGCCGACGAGACGCCCAAGCGCGGTGGCATCCTGACCTTCGCCATCGCCGCCGAGCCACCGACCTATGACCTGCATGGCTCGTCGACCTTCGCCGTGCTCCAGCGCGTCGCGCCGCATTACTCCACCCTGCTGCGCTACAAGGGCGGCGCCTATCCCGAGATCGTCGGCGATCTCGCCGAGAGCTGGCAGAGCGCGCCCGACGGGCTGACCCATACCTTCAAGCTGCGCGCCAACGTGCCGTTCCATGACGGCACGATCATGAGCTCGGCCGATGTGAAGGCGAGCTATGAGCGCATCCGCAACCCGCCAAAGGGCGTGGTGTCGTCGCGGCAGGCCTCGCTGAGCAAGATCGCCGCGATCGAGACGCCCGACCCGCAGACCATCGTCTTCAAGATGTCGGCGGTCGCCTCCTCCTTCATCGACGAAGCCTGCGCCTCGCCGTGGAACATCATCTACAGCGCCGCGCGGCTGGAGAAGGACCCGGCCTTCCCGATCCGCAACATCATGGGCACGGGCCCGTTCGAGTTCGTCGAGCATGTCGCCGGCTCGCATTGGGTGGGCAAGCGCTTCGACAAGTATTTCCGCCAGGGCTATCCGCTGCTCGACGGGTTCCGCGCCATCACCATGTCGCCCGCGGCCACGGTCAACGCGCTGGTCGGCAAGCAGATCCTCGCCGAATTCCGCGGCTTCTCGCCGGCCGAGCGCGACCGCATCACCAAGGGCATGGGGCCGGCCGCGAAGGTGCAGGAAGGCGGCTGGCTGCTGCATCAGGACATCAGCTTCAACCCCAAGCGCAAGCCGTTCGACGATCCGAGGGTGCGCCGTGCCCTGTCGCTGGCGATCGACCGCTGGGGCGCTTCGCGCTCGCTGGGCCGCATCTCGGTGCTGCGGGATGTCGGCGGCGTGGTGATGCCTGGCGGCCAGTGGGCGGCGACCGAAGCCGAGCTGGAGAAGCTGCCCGGCTTCGGCCGGGACATGGCCGCGAACCGGGCCGAGGCCAGGCGCCTGCTGAAGGAGGCCGGTGCCGAGAACCTCAAGATCCAGCTCCTCAACCGCGCGATCGAACCCTACATTACCGCCGGCATCTACCTGATCGACCAATGGCGCCAGATCGGCGTCACGGTCGAGAACCACGATGTCGAGACGGCGACCTGGTATGCCTCGATCAGCGGCGACAATTTCGACGTCGTGATGGACAGCTACACCGACTACACGGACGATCCGACCACGGGCCTGCCGAAGTTCCTCTCGGCCGACAAATGGCCGATCGCTTCGTCCAAGTTCAACGATCCCGAGCTCGACGCGCTCTACGCCAAGCAGGGTGAGGCCAACGACAAGGCCGAGCGCCGCAAGCTCGTGCGCGCCTTCGAGGCGCGCACCATGGAGCAGGCCTATTCGGTGCCGATCCTGTGGTGGCGCCGGATCACGGTGATGCAGGACAGCGTCAAGGGGTGGACCATGTCGCCGAGCCACATGCTCTACCAGGACCTGGGAGAAGTCTGGCTGGCCTGATGCCTGCGCCGTCCTACCCGCGCCTCAGCGCGCGGGGAGGACGGATCGAGCCGTCACGGTCAGTTCGCGAAGCCCGAGGAGGGACAAGTCGATGACGAAAAGCCTTCAGACGCCGGATGCCAGCCGGTTCCGATTCTTCTGGCAACCCGGCTGTTCGAGCTGCGTTCGGGTCAAGGAGTTGCTGGCCGAGATGGAGGTCGATTTCGACTCGATCAACATCCTCGACGATGAGGAGGGATTCGAGGAGCTCAACCGGCGCCACATCCGCGCCGTGCCGGTGCTGATCAAGGGCGACGAAATCCTGTTCACGCAATCGCTGGAGGACGTCGCCAAATTCGTCGGCAAGACGCGTGAGGTCCACCGCCTGCCGCCGGCCGAACTGTACGAGCGCTGGCAGTATTTCCTCGACACGGCACTGGGCCTGATCGCGCAGATCCCGCCCGAGCGGCTGCAGGAGTTCCCGATCACGAAGCGCCCGCGCACGGTCTGCAATCTTGCCTATCACATCTTCCAGGTGCCCGAAGGCGTCATGGCGATGACCGAGGGCCGCACGCTCGACTCGCGCGACTACGACAATGCCATCTACGACCATCTGACGACCGTCGATGAGATCCTTGCCTTCGGCCAGGGCGTCGTCGAACAGCACAGGCAATGGTGGGCGCGCAGCGACCAGACCGGGCAGAAGCGGATCGCGACCTATTACGGCGACCAGCCGCTGCACCAGATCCTCGAGCGCGGCACCTGGCATTCGGCACAGCATACGCGGCAGCTCAACCATGTGCTCGACGAGTTCGGCCTCGCGGTGAAGAACCCGATCGAGCTGAAGGCCTATGAGGGCCTGCCGATGCCGAAGGCGATCTGGGCCTGAACCCGGCCCGGCTTCGGCCGGCAGCAACAGCATCATCATCCGGCGCGTCGCCAAAGGGCGGCGCGCCGTTTTCTTTGCGCCATGTGTGTGCGGCCTGCCTTCTTATAAATGTCCACACTTCATGAAATAATTCGGGTTACGGCTTCACTGCGGCGCTGTGATATGGTTATCTGTCGACATTTGAAAGCAGGCTCTTCAACCTGCGCATCGTTGGGAGACGCACATGTCGGCAGGTTCACTCATGACGGGCAGCATGGAGCATCTGCGCCGTCCGCTCGTCCGCAACATCAAGTCGGGCGACAAGGTGCTGGTGCTGTCGGACACCGCTCACGATCCGCGCGTCTGGCAGGCGGTGATGAGCATCCTGCAGGAGATCGGCGCTGACACGACCGTGACGCTGTTCGAGCGCCGCCCGGCCGATTATTACGACCCCCCGGCTGCCGTCTGCGAAGCGATGATGAAGTCGGACGCCAACATCCTGATCGCTTCGACCGGCATGCTGCACTGCGCCGCGAGCCTGCGCTCGATGGAGGCCGGCATCCCCTCGATCTGCCTCGATGGCGGCATGCAGCTCGAATGGCTCCAGTCCGGCGCCATCGCCGACGACATGCGCCAGATCGCGGTGCGCAAGCATTATGTCGGTGAGCGGGTCTTCGGCGCCGGCGCAAAGACCTGCCGGGTCACCTCGCGCCATGGCACCGATTTCACCTACAGCGTCGAGAACCAGATCTGGATCCCGCCGCTGCCGAAGCCGGATTACGATGCCTACAAGGTCATCAACTTCCAGAAAGACGAGAACCGCCCGGCCGGCAAGCTCTACTACTACCTGTACCCGACCGGCGAGTTCAACGTGGCGCCGCATGAGGGCACGGCCGAGGGCAAGCTCGTCATCGACCTGACGATGCACCATCTCGGCCGGCTCGGCAGCCCGATCGAACTGACCGTGAAGAAAGGCAAGGTCGTGCAGATCGACGGCGGCGCGGACGCCCGCATCCTGCGTGATTTCCTCGAAACCTATGGCGACGAGAACGCCTATATGTGCCCGGCCGAAGCCTCGGTCGGCGTCAACGCGAAGGCGGTCATCCGCGGCATCCAGCGCGAGGACAAGAACATCATGGGGACGATGCATTTCGGTCTCGGCACCAATGTCGATGTCGGCGGCTCGATCTTCTCGAAGATCCACATGGATGGCGTGATCCTGCACCCGACGCTCTATGTCGACGGCGTCAAGCGGATCGAGGACGGCCGCTTCCTCGTCGACATCGAGGGCTGAACCGGGGCCCGGGGTATCGCGTCCTCCCGCCGCGGCTCGCAGCGGGGGAGGACGCGGCCGCTCCGGCGGCGAGCCTTTCGCGGCGACAGCCGCGCTGATATGGTCGCGCGGTCCAAAATCGAAGGAGTCCGGCCATCGGACCGCAGGAAGAGCGTGCCGCATCCGAGCGGTCCGACATCGACGCGCGCTCGCTGGAGCGCGCACAGGCCCTTGTCCAGCGCATCGTCGCCGAGCGGCACGACCGGCCGTCGCTGGTCTCGCGCATCGCGATCGAGATGGGCGCCGAAATCATCGAGGGCATCAGGCAGCCCGGCGACGACCTCAACTCGGTCGAGCTGTCGAAGCGCTATCGCACCAGCCGGACGCCGATCCGCGAAGCTCTGATGCTGCTGGAGAAGGAAGGGCTCGTCGATGTGCCGCCGCGCAAGCGGCCGCGGGTCGCCTCGCCCGGCATCGACGAGATCCGCGAGATCTACCGGGCGCGCGCGGTCCTGTTCGCGATGATCGCCGGCGAGATCGCGCGCTCGATCGGCCAGGAGGGGCTGGACAGGTTGAAGGCCGGCTTCCGGGACATGGAGGTGGCCTATCGGTCGAACGATCTCAACGCCTTCGTCTGGGCCAATGTCGATTTCTACGAACTCAACACGCAGCTCGCTGGCAACCAGACGGTGAAGCGCATCCTCGATTCGCTGCTGCTGCGCACGGCCGGCCTGCGCCGCCTCAGCCTGTCGCGCCCCGGCCGGATGGCGCGCTCCTATGACGATCATGCCCGTCTGATCAACGCCTATGAGGACCGTGACGCGCAGCTCGCGGCGGCGCTGATCCAGTCCAATCACATCAACGCGCTGGCGGCTCTGGAGAGCCGGATCGGCCAGGCGCCGTGACAGGTCCCTTGGGCCTTGCGCCGCCGGGCAGCAGGACCGAGGCGGCGGTCAGCGCCGCGACTGCAAGCAGCGGGCCGGTATAGCTGCCGGTGATCTCGACGAAGAGGGCGAAGATCGCCGGCCCGGCGGCATAGCCGGAGAACAGCAGGAGCGTCGCGCCGGCTGCGGCCTCCCTCACACGGCCCGGTGGCGACAGCCGCGCCACCTCGGAGACCTGCACCCCGTTCCAGCCCGTGACGGTGGCGCCCGCGACGAGGCACAGCGCGGCGAGCAGAGGCCAGGATGTCTCTGGCCCAATGAAGGCCAGAGCTAGGGTGCAGAGGGCCGAGAGCCCTGTCGCTGCCTTCAGCGTCGCGACGGCCGAGCCGGTCCGATCGGCGACCCAGCCGAGTGCAATCCGGCCGACGATGCCGGCCGCCTGCATGATGGCGAAGAGCGTCCCTGCCGCGACCAGGCTCATGCCGGCGCGATCCACGAAGACGGTGACGAGGAAGGCGAGCCAGACACCCTGGCTGATCGCCAGGGTGAGCCCGCTCAATGAAAGGCGGACCAGGCCCTCGGTGCTCAGCAGCGCGCGGATCGGGTCGGTCAGGTTCTCGGCCGAGACGAAGCTACGAAAGTTGAGCGGAGACCCGCCGGCCCCGTCCGGCTCGACGCGGCTGCGAACGGGCTCGATGCCGGCCGCGACCAGCAGTGCGACGGCGCCCGAAAACAGCAGGGCGGTTTCGAGCCCGCCAAATCCGATCAGCGGCGGCAGGATCGCGCCGCCCAGCATGCCGCCGATCGGCACCCCCGACTGCTTGATCGAGAAGACCAGCCCCTGCCGGTTCGGCGGGGCGAAGCGGCGCAGGATGTCGCTGCTGGCCGGCACGGACGGCCCATAGCCCAGCCCCATCAGGAAGACGCCGAGGACGAGCAGCGCGGTCGATGGTACCGCTATCAGCGCAGCCCCGATGGCGCCGCCGATGAGCCCGAGCTGAAGCGTGCGGACCGAGCCGACCCGCGCCATCAGCGGCGCGCCCAGAAGCAGGAAGGCCATCGAACCCGCCATGCCGATGCCGGACAGGTAGCCGATGGCCGATGCGCCGATGCCCCGTTCGACGAACAGGATCGGCGCGACGATCGGCGGCAGGCGGACGAGGAACGACGCCGCCGACTGCACGGCGAGCGTCATCAGCAGCGGCACCAGCCAGGCGCTCCTCGGGAGGCCGGCCGCGTCTGCGCCGGTATCGGCAGGGCGGTGCGCCGGCTTGCCCGGCTGCCGGCTCATGGGATCAGGACGGTCGCGCCCAGCGTGCGCCTGGCTTCCAGCGCCCGGTGCGCCTCGGCTGCCTGGCTGAGCGGCAAGGTCGCACCGACATGGACCTTGACCGCGCCCTTGAGGACGACGTCGAGCACATCGCCGGCGCGCATCAGCAATTCGCCACGGCCGCGAACGAACCAGGCGAAGGCCGCGCTGGTGACGAAGAGCGAGCCCCGGCTGTTGAGCGTGAACAGATCGAAGGGCGGAACCTTGCCCGAAGCCGTGCCGAACGAGACCATCAGGCCACGCGGCTTTAGGCAGGAGAGCGAGGTCTCGAAGGTATCCTTGCCGACGGAATCATAGACCACCGGCACGCCTTCGCCCGCCGTCAGCGCGCGCACCTGCCGGGGGATGTCGGGGTCGCCGGCGAGCAAGACATGGTGGCAGCCGCTTTCGCGGGCGAGCGCCGCTTTTTCGTCCGAGCTGACCACGCCGATGACGCGGGCGCCGAGATGGCGGGCCCATTGCGTCATGAACGACCCCACGCCGCCGGCTGCGGCATGGACGAGGATCGTCTCTCCCGGCTGAACCGGGTAGACGGCCTTGAGCAGATATTGTGCTGTGATGCCCTTGGTGAAGAGCGCACCGGCCGTGACGTCGTCGATCTCGTCGGGAACGCCGATCAACTGGTCGGCGGGGAAGAGCCGGGCCTCCGCATAGGCGCCCGGCGCGAAGTTGGGCCCACCTGCCGCATAGGCGACGCGATCTCCGATGGCGACGGATTTGACCCCGGGTCCGATCGCCTCGACGACGCCCGCCGCCTCGCCGCCGAGCACATGCGGCAGGGAGGGCAGGGGGTAGCGTCCGGCCCGATTGTGCAGATCGGCGAAGTTCAGGCCGATCGCGCTATGCCGGACGAGCGCCTCGCCGGGGCCTGGCGCCCCGATCTCGATGTCCTCGTAGCGGAGTTGTTCAGGCCCGCCATAGGCGTGGACGCGGACAGCCTTCATCATCATGTTCCGTCAGCGCATCGAGAGCGGGAGATAGAGGACCATCTGTGGGAAGAGCACCAGCAGGAGCAGCATCAGCGCGCATGTGGCGATGAACGGCCAGAGCCCGCGGAAGATTTCCTCCAGGCGCACGAGATTGCCCGCCGCGCCTTTGACGACGAAGCAATTCATCCCGACCGGTGGCGTTACGGCGCCGATCTCCGCCAGCACGATGACATAGACGCCGAACCACAGCGGGTCGAAGCCAAGACCCATCATCACCGGATGCGTGATCGGCAGCGAGATCGCCAGCAGCGACGGTGCGTCCATCAGCATCCCGAAGATCAGGTAGATCACCGTGACGATCAGAAGCACCACCCAGACGCTGAGCCCGTTATCCGTGAGCAGGCTCTTGATCTCGTCGGAGACGCCGCTGAGTGCCAGAAACCGCGCGAAGAGCAGCCCGCCGATAATGATGGCGAAGATCATCGCCGTCAGGTTGACGGTGTCGAGCAGCGTCTGCCCCAGAACGCGCAGCTTGATCCCGCGATTGCGGACGACCGCCATCAAGAAGGTGACGACGGCGCCGATGCCGCCGGCCTCCGTCGGCGTGAAATAGCCGCCATAGAGCCCGCCGATCATCACGACGATGACGAGGAAGAGCGGCACGATCAGGCGCAGCGACCAGAGCTTCTCGCGCAACGAATAGCTCTGCTCGAGCCGGGGCGCGTAGTGGGGACGCAAGGTGGCGACGATCAGGATTGTCATTCCGATCAGCGCCGAGAACACGATGCCGGGGATGATGCCGGCGATCAGCAACTCGCCGATCGAGGAGTTGGTCAGGATGCCGTAGACCACCATCAGCGCGCTGGGCGGGATCAGCACCGCGAGCGTCCCGGCGATGGCGATGCAGGCGGCCGCGAAGCCACGGTTATAGCCGCGCGCTGCCATTTCCGGGAGTGCGAGCTTGGTGAACAGCATCGCCGAGCCCACGCTGGAACCGGAGGCCGCGCCGAAGGCGGCCGCGGCCCCGGTCGTGGCAATGGCGAGCCCGCCGGGCAGGCGCCCGAGCCATTTCGTGCAGGCGTCGAACAGGTCGTTGCCGATGCCGGCCTGCATGGCGAAGAAGCCCATCAGCAGGAACATCGGGATGACGCTGAAATGGAACGAGTTGACCGTCTCGAAATACAGCGTTCCGAGAATGGAAAGCGCCGGCGCCAGGGCGGTGAGCAGGATCAGCCCGACGAAACCCGTCGTCGTCAGCGCGACCATGATCGGCGCGCCGAGGAAGATCGATCCGAGCAGGACGGCGATGCCGCAGAACCCGATTGCAACGTCAGACATGGAGCAGGGCCTTCTCGGGGTCGGGGTCTGCCGCGGACAGATCGCCGTCGTCGCCCGTGACGAGGGAGAGCAGGGCGTCGAGCGCGAACTGGATCGAGATCAGCGCCGTACCGAGAGAAACGGCGAATTTGGCCGGATAGAGCGGAAACCGGACCGTCGCGCCCCAGACCTGCTCGCCCATGTTGTAGGAGCGCAGCGCGAACAGGAAGGTGCCGTAGGTCACGGCTGCGAACACCAGGCAGCCGACGCTCATCCAGAAGAAATGCAGCCAGCGGGTGACCGAGCGCGGGAAGTTCGAGGTCAGGAAGACCGTGTTGACGTGCTCCCGCTTGAACAGCACATAGCCGAAGGGCAGCATGATCGCGACCGTGAGCAGCGACTGCGTGAATTCGACGCCACCGGGCACCGGCGCGTTGAAGACCTTGCGTGACAGCGCGTTGATGTCGATCAGCCACATCATGATGAAGGTGATGACGCCGGCGACGACGGACGCCCAGTAGAGGACCCGGCCCATGGCGTGCCGGGTGGCCAAGAGTTGCTGCTTCACAAGAGAACTCCCTCTGCCCCGATCGGGCAGGTTGTGCGGATCGTTCGCGAAACCATTCCGCCCGGACACGCGGGCGCGGGCGGAATGGCCAATCTCGTTGCGCCGGCGAGCGGAGGCCCCGTGCGCCGCGAGATGATCTATTTCGTGATGTCGTCGACGACCTGCTTGGCGTCGGCCTCGGGCATCCCTGCCGTGGTGGCGCGCTTGATCCAGCTGTCGCGGACCGCCTGCACCTTCGGGCTCTCGAGAGTGGCCTTGGTGAACTCGGCCTCCGGGAACTTGATGACCTCGACCTTGCCGGTCGCCTTCCAGGAGGCGAGCGTGTCCTTTATCGACTTGTCGTAGCTCGCGAGGAACTCCTTCAGGTAGTCGTGCTTCATGTCGTCGATGATCTTCTTCAGATCGGCCGGCAACGAATTGTACTTGTCGAGGTTCATGATGACGATGTGGCCCCAGGAGGCGCCCATCGGCACGTCGATGTAATATTTGGCGACGTCGCTCCACTTCCAGCCGACCGTCAGCGGCGGATCGCCGGGCGAGCAGTCGAGGATGCCGTTGCTCAGCGCCTCATAGCCGTCGACATCGGCCATCGAGACCGGGACGGCGCCGATCGCCTCGAGCATCGCCGGCAGCGCGATGCCGTAGGAGCGGATGCGCAGGCCCTTGAAGTCGGCCATCGTGCGCACCGGCTTGGTGCAGATGATGCCGTAGCTCGGCAGCGGGCGGACGCTGACGAGCTTGAGCTTGTATTTGGCGAGCTCTGCGGCGAAGGCCGGATATTTATCGTGCCATTTCAGCATCAGCTCGCCGAGCTGGGCCTGGTTCTTCGGCTGCGGCCAGAAGAAGGGGATGGCGTTGTTGATCGGGAACTGGTCGGGGAAATAGGGCGTGACGAGCGGCCCCATGTCGATGACCTTGTTCTCGACCGCCGTCGGCACCTCGCCGACCTTCACCACCGTGCCGCCCCACAGCATGTTGACCGTGTGCTTGCCGGCGGCGCGCTTGTTGATCTCGTTGCCCATCCACTCGGCGCTGCGCGAATATTCGTTGGCGCCCTGGGGCATGTAATCGCCGTAGCGGATGCGCTCCGCCTGCGCCGCGCCGGCAAGGGCGACGGAGAATGCGGCCGCCACGGTGAAAGGCGAGATTTTCCTCATGGTCTTCTCCCTGGTTCTCCGGTCGGGCCCCCGCCGGATAGTCGTTTTTCCTGGCCTCGATCGTGCCAGTTCATATCGTCTGGAAAATTCTCATGGCTTCCGCCAAAGGTCAATGACTGTCGACACTAAAATAATGCATTGTGCACTAAATTTTCCGACATAGACTGGGGCGCGCCCCCGGAGTCTGCTGCCCAGATCATCGCGGAATAGGCTGGGTTTTCAAGAAGCCCGAGCGCCTTGCGCTGCGCGGGCGACCGCCGCCCGATGGAGAAGCTGTGTCCGTGGCGAGTGATTTCGCCATATCATCACGATTGTGTCGACACTATTCGTCGTCGGTCGTGCGTGCCGGCGCGAGATCGCAGCCTGCCGCCGGCACGGCGATCGGTCGTTCACTTCCGTCGATATCGGCTGTCGACCGCAGCGGGCATCGCGGCCCGCCGCCATCTTTTGCCGCAGGCGGGAGCGCGCCTAGAAACGAAAGAGCACCTTGATGTTGTCGGACCCTTTGACGAGACTTTCGAACACGCCGGGCGCGGTCTCGGGCTCGGATTCGGAGAGCAACGGGGCGAGGTCGACGGAGCCGCTTTCGAGGATGCGGATGGCGATGTCGTAATCGCGCGGCTCATAGACGCGGATGCCGATCAGGGTCAGTTCCCGGAACTCGACCTTCAGCAGATCGACCGGCGGCGGGGCCTTGTACGAGCCCACGACCACGGCGGTTCCCTGCACCCGCAGGATCTCCAGCAGATGCGTCTGGACGCTCGGATGGGCGGCGCAGTCGAAGGCGAGATCGGCGCCCTGGCCGTTCGTGTAGTCGCGGACCTTGGCGACGACGTCCTCGCTGGTGGCGTCGATCGTGGTGAAGCCGAGCTTGCGGGCGACATCGAGCCGATAGGGATTGGCCTCGATCAGGATGACCTCGGAGGCGCCGAAATAGCGCAGGCAGGAGGCGACGCAGAAGCCGATCGGGCCCGCGCCGAAGACCACGGTGGTGTCGCCCGGCTTGTAGCCGGAGCGGCGCACCGCGTGGACGCCGACCGAGAGTGGCTCGACGAAGGCGCCGTCGCGCAGCGACAGGCTCTCGGGCAGCCGGACGATCTTGTCGACGGGCGCCTTGACGTATTCGGCCATGCCGCCGTCGCAATCGATCCCGATCAGCCGAAGCTGCTCGCAGACATGGGGCCGCCCGCTTCGGCAGGGCGCGCAGCGCCCGCAGGACAGCAGCGGATAGACCGTGACGGGCGTGCCCTTCGGCAGGGAGGAGGGGCCGCCCTCGATCGTGCCCGAGAACTCGTGTCCCATGATCAGCGGCGCCTTCACCCGCGGATGGGCGCCCTGATAGATGTTCAGATCGGTGCCGCAGACGCCGACGTGCGAGACCCGGATCAGGGCTTCGCCTTCCGCGATCCGGGGCAGCGGCTTGTCCTCGATCTCGACCTCGCGCGGGTTGCGATAAACGATGCTCTTCATGGCGTCATTCCCTCAGAAGCGGTTCACCTGATACTTCGGCGGCTCTCCGCGCAAGACGCGCAGCGCCTCCTCCGCGGCGCTGCGCTTCAGATCGCGCTCGGCCTCGTCGGAATGCCAGGCCATATGCGGCGAGCAGATGAAGGTCTCGTGCCGGAGCAGCGGATAATCCGCAGGCGGCGGCTCGATGCCGAAGACATCGAAGCCCGCGCCCGCGAGCCTGCCCTCGGAGAGAAGCCTGTCGAGAGCCGCCTCGTCGACGAGATTGCCGCGCGCGGTGTTCACCAGATAGGCGATCGGCTTCATCAGCCGAAGCCTGTCTTCGCTCAGCAGGTTGCGCGTGCGCTCCGTCAGCGGGCAATGCACCGAGACGACATCGGACGCGCGCAGCAGCTCCTCCAGCCCGACCATCTCGACATAATCGGGCACATGCTCGGGGGCGGCGGCGGGATCGAAGGCGATGACGCGCATCCCGAGCGCATGGACCTTGTGCGCCATCGCCTGGCCGATGCGCCCCATCCCGATGAGGCCGGCGGTCTGGACCTGGAGCCGATGGACCGGCCGCATCTGCCGGAAATCCCACTCTCCGCGCTTCACCTGGGCGTTGGCCCTGACGATCTTGCGGGTCAGGCACATCATCAGCGCGAGAGCGTGGTCGGCGACCTCCTGCGTGCCGTAATCGGGCACGTTGCTGACGATGATGCCGAGGTCTGCCGCCGCCCGGAGATCGATCGTGTCGACGCCAACGCCGTAGCGGACGATGGACTTGCAGGATGTCAGATGCCCGAGCACACGCCGCGTCAGTGGCGCGTACATGATCAGCAGCGCTTCCGTGTCGGCGCATTGCGCGATGACGGCGTCCTCGGTGCGGCAGTTGAGCCAGGGCAGGGAAGGGCAGGCCTCGCGCAGGACGCCGCGCTCGATATCGATCGAGCCATGGTCGCAATCAGCAACCTTCACCACATACTGAGCGCTCAACGTCATATCCTCTCAAAGATGCCTGCCGCCCGCGACGCGGCTTGCCGGCTTCAACCCTGTCAGTGCGGCAGGCGCTTCATCGCGGCCGCCACCGCCTCGCCCATCGCTTGCGTGCCGGGCTTCATCGTGCCGGGCTCGAAGATGTCGGCGGTGCGATAGCCGTCACTGAGCACGGAGCTGGTCGCGGCCTGGATTTTTGTCGCGATCGGGTCGGCGCGCAACCGAAAGCCGGGTCGGCCCGGTGCCTCGGCCGTCCTGCCGGACGGCGCGAGCGTCATGATGCCTTCGCCCTGACCGCTGGCCGCTTCGCCGATGAAGCACCTCCCGGCATCGCATTTCCTCCGTCTTTTATAAATTTGATGGACCTTGGGAAGAAATGGTTTGAGAGGCAATGATAATTACCTCATGCTGTCATCAGGAAATTAGATCGCCTGCGGCCTCGGCCCTGCGTCCCGGCGCGGCCGTCCTGCCGATCGCATGGCTTCGTCGGCGCCGGGCGCCGGGCCTTTCAGCGCAACATCGGAAAGCCGCCAGATGTCCATGCTGCGACAGCTTCCGCCGCTCAATGCCGTGCGCGCCTTCGAGGTGGCGGCCCGCAATCTGAGCTTCACCCGCGCCGCCGCGGAGTTGTGCGTGTCGCAGGGGGCGGTCAGCCGGCACATCGCGATCCTGGAGGATTGGGTGCAGGCGCCGCTGTTCCGCCGGGTCCGGGGCGGCGTCGAGCTGACGGCCCAGGGCGCTTCCTATTTCAGGGTGGTGCGGGCTGCGCTCGATCAGATTGAGGCCGGGGCGCTGCAGCTCAGGCATTCGCGCGACGAGCACAGGCTGCGGCTGAAGCTGCCGCCGACCTTCGCGA
This sequence comes from Bosea sp. 124, assembly GCF_003046175.1. Lineage (NCBI taxonomy): Bacteria > Pseudomonadati > Pseudomonadota > Alphaproteobacteria > Hyphomicrobiales > Alloboseaceae > Allobosea > Allobosea sp. 124. The sequence goes on along the minus strand of NZ_PZZM01000001.1, from coordinate 5,212,377 downwards.
TGCGCTGGCTGGTGCCCCGCCTCCTGCGCTTCCACGCCCGTCATCCCGGTATCGACGTCCAGATCACGACCTCGCATGAAGTCGCCGACTTCAACCGAGAGGACGTCGACATCTCGATCTTCTCATGGGCGAAGCCGCCTTCCGGCTCACATCACCGGCGGCTGCTCGGGGAGGTCCTGCTGCCGGTCTGCGCGCCTGGCCTGCTCAAGAACGGCCTGCCGCTCGAGACGCCGCAGGATCTCTCCCTGCATGTGCTGCTCTGCTCGCTGAACCGGCCGCTGGATTGGCCGACATGGCTTCAGGCTGCGGGCGTCACGGGCGTCGACGGCAATGCCGGGCTGAAGTTCGAGAATGCCGCGCTGGCCTATCAGGCGGTGATCGACGAACTGGGCGTCGTGATCTCCCAGCTCGCCTTCGTCGAGGACGATCTGAAGAGCGGGCGCCTCGTCGCGCCGTTTCCGCTGCGGGCCCGGACCGAATGGGCCTATTGCCTCGGCTTCCATCCCGAGCGCCAGAAGTCGGCGCGGGTGCAGGCCTTTGCGGACTGGATCCTGGCGGAGGCCGAGGAGTGCGAGAGCCGGTCGTCCGGTTTCGGCGCAGACAGGGCGGCCTGACGCGCGGACCGATGCGTCGGCGTTTGAAAGCCCCGCCGGGAGCTTCCGGGGAATCGCGAAAGCCTGCCGGATATCCGATGGACGTTGCGGCAGGAGCCCCCTAACAATCCTGGTCGAACCGTCGATGCTGCCAAGCAGCCAGGGGCCGCAGAGTCCCGGTGTCGATGGTCGCGCCCATATTCCAGCCCATTTTGCCAGGACCTGGGGCGACGCGGCCTTCGCCGCGGACGGGCCTGCCATGGAAACGACCAAGGAGAAGCCTGCCCATGACTCAGCACCGTGTTCTCGCCTCGGGATTGCAGTTTCCCGAAGGCCCGATCGCCTGCGCCGATGGCTCGATCCTGCTCGTCGAGATCGAGCGCAAGACCATCACACGGGTTATGCCCGGCGGAGCGGTCGAGATCGTCGCCCAGCTCGATGGCGGGCCGAACGGGCTGGCACTCGGGCCCGATGGCGCGCTCTACATCTGCAACAATGGCGGCTTCCTGTTCCAGAAGGTGTCGGGCTTCAACCGCACGAAGCCGGGCGTGCCGGAAGGTTATGCCGGCGGCCGCATCGAGCGGCTCGACCTGAAGACGGGCCAGCTCAGCGTGCTCTACACGCGCTGCGGCGACCATCCGCTCTGCGGCCCCAACGACATCGTCTTCGATGCCCATGGCGGCTTCTATTTCACCGATATGGGCAAGATGTATCCGCGCATGCGGATGAATGGCGGGCTCTATTACGGGTTGGCCGACGGTTCGCGCATCGTCGAGATCGCCTATCCGATGACCATGCCCAACGGCATCGGCCTCTCGCCGGACGGCGCGACGCTCTATGCTGCCGAGACCGAGACCGGGCGGCTCTGGGCGTTCGATCTGGAGGCTCCGGGCGTGGTCAGGCGCGCCCCGTTCCCGTCACCGCATGGTGGCAGGATCCTGCTCACGCTGCCGGGCTATCAGCGCTTCGACAGCCTTGCCGTATCCGAAAGCGGCAACATCTGCATCGCGACGCTGATCTCCGGCTGCATCACCGTGGTCAGCCCGCAGGGCGGGGTGCTGCGGCAGGTCCCGACCGGCGATCCAATTACCACCAATATCTGCTTCGGCGGCCCCGACCGGAAGACCGCCTGGATGACCCTGTCGGGCACCGGACAGCTCATCGAAATGCCTTGGCCGGAGCCAGGCCTGAAGCTGGTCGGCGGCTAGACGGCAGGACGATTTCAGGTGGAATCATAAGCTGGTCCACCCGGAGCCTGAATCGATCTCTCATCGAAAGCACGGAGGATGATGGCGGCCGCGAACGGGTTGCCGCTTCGGCATCCTGCTCCAGGCTGCCGGGCGCGCCTCAGCGCGGCGTCGTCTGAGGCGCCGGCCCGCGCGCATCGACGCCGGGGCGCGGCATGAAGAACCAGCCGCAGAGCAGCGCCACGACCAGCAGCCGGAGGCCGAGTTCGAGCCAGCGCTCACGCGGGCTGCGCGGCAGGAAATCCGCGATCACGCGCGGCGAGGTGTCCTCGTCCCAACCCGTCGTCCTGCCCATCTCGGTTGCCTCCCCGTCCTTGGCGCCCTGGCTCATCGGGTCAGGTGGCCGCGCTGCCGGCTGCGGCGCGCGCGATCCGGCGGCGGTCCAGGATGTTGCCCTCGCGGCGATAGCCGCGCTGATAGGTCTGGCTCAGCCGGCCCCGCGCCTGCTGCCATTGCAGCACGCTCTGCCGCGCCGCGCTGCCCTCGGGCAGTTCGATCTCGTCGAAGCCGCAGGCCAGCGCATAGTCGAACTGGTCGGGGATCAGCGGGCCGGAGGCGCGCAGCACGCCCGCATAGCCGGCGCGCCGGATAGCCTTCGCCAGACTGAAGCCACGGCCATCCGCGAAGGCCGGAAAGGCGATGGCGACGAGCGACAACCTCTTCAGGAAGGGTTCGAGCGCCGAAGCCGGAAGCGCGTTGGAAAGCAGAACGCCGACCTGCTGACCCGGTGCGAGCTGGGAGAGGGCATCGGGCAGCGCCTCGAAACTGACCAGCGCCTGCGACAGGTTGCCGATCGCGGCCCCCTCCGTGCGGGTCCAGCCGTCCTCGACGGCGCCGTTGCGATCAAGCAGCAGCATCGGTCAGCTCCCTGAAGGCAGCCTTGAACGGCACGAGCCCGACACGTCTCACCGTCTCGATGAAGCGCTCACCGTCTTGCCGCTCGCTCTCATAGACGCCGACGATCGCTTCGATCGCGTCGGGCACCTCCTCGGCCGGCAGGCCGGGGCCAAGGATCTCGCCGATCGCCGCATTTTCGGTCGCGTCGCCGCCGATCGTGATCTGATAGGATTCGATGCCGCGCTTTTCGAGGCCGAGAATGCCGATATGGCCGACATGATGATGGCCGCAGGCATTGATGCAGCCGGAAATCTTGATGTTGAGCTCGCCGATCCCGGCCTGGCGCTGCGCATCGGCGAAGCGGTGGGCGATCGCCTGCGCGATCGGGATCGAGCGCGCCGTGGCGAGCGCGCAGTAGTCGAGCCCGGGGCAGGCGATGATGTCGGTGATCAGCCCGAGATTGGCGGTGGCGAGTTCGGCGGGGACGAGCGCCTGCCAGATCGCGAAGAGATCGTCTTTGCGGACATGCGGCAGGACGAGGTTCTGAGCATGGGTGACGCGCAACTCGTCGAAGGAGTAGCGCTCGGCGAGATCGGCGACGAGCCTCATCTGCGCGGAGGTTGCATCGCCCGGCGCCAGCCCGACCGGCTTCAGCGAAATCGTGACGGCGGTATAGCCGACGACGCGATGCTGGGTGAGGTTGGTGTCGACCCAGCGGGCGAAATCCGGGTTCGCAGCCCGGGCGACGGAAAGCGCCGCGCTGTCTTGCGACAACACCTCATAGGCGGGCGGCGTGAAGTAGCTCGCGATGCGGGCGAGTTCCTCGGGATCCGCATTGACCGAGGGGCCGTCGAGCAGGGCGAATTCGGCCTCGACCCTGCGGCGGAACTCCTCCGTCCCGATCTCGTGGACGAGGATCTTGACCCGCGCCTTGTATTTGTTGTCGCGCCGGCCTTCGAGATTATAGACCCGCATCACCGCCTCGAGATAGGCGAGCAGGTCGGCCTTAGGCAGGAAGTCGCGCACGACCTTGCCGATCATCGGGGTGCGCCCGAGCCCGCCGCCGACGCTGATCTCGTAGCCGGCCTCGCCGCTCTGGGGATGCTTCAGGATCCGGATTCCGATGTCGTGCGCCTTGATCACGGCGCGGTCGTGCTGCGCGCCGGTGACGGCGATCTTGAACTTGCGCGGCAGGTAGCTGAATTCGGGATGGGCGCTCGACCATTGCCGGATCAGTTCGCAGACCGGGCGCGGATCCTCGAGCTCGTCGGCGGCGACGCCGGCGAAATGGTCGGCCGTGACGTTGCGGATGCAGTTCCCCGAGGTCTGGATGCAATGCATCTCGACATCGGCGAGCAGGTCCAGGATCGCCGGCACGTCGCGCAGCTTCGGCCAGTTGAACTGTAGGTTCTGGCGCGTGGTGAAATGGCCGTAGCCGCGGTCGTAGCGCTCTCCGATCACGGCAAGCTGCCGGAGCTGGCGCGCGGACAGCGTGCCGTAGGGCACGGCGATGCGCAGCATATAGGCGTGGAGCTGGAGGTAGACGCCGTTCTTCAGGCGCAGCGGCTTGAACTCGTCCTCGGTGAGGGAGCCGTCCAGCCGCCGGGCGACCTGGTCGCGAAACTGCGTGACCCGGTCGCGCACGAAACGCTCGTCGAACTCGTCATAGCGATACATCGGTCACGCGCTCCGGCGACGGGCGATGCCTTCGCCGGCCTGCTTGCCCAGATCGGGGCGGTTGCTCGGTCCGAGCGTCTTGAAACGCTCGCGGAAATGCCGCGGCACGGGGCCGCCCGCAGCCAGCTCGACATCGACGAGATAGGCGTCGACGACATGCTGGGCTGCCAGTTCGGCAGCCGCGAAGCCTTCGAGGCGAAGCGCCGCGACGTCGTCGGCCGCGACCAGCGCGAGTCCGGGATCGCGCGTCCAGCCGATGACACCGTCGGACTCGGTCGTGGCGAAGACGACGTCGCCATCGAGCAGGTCGTTGGCGAGCAGGATCGCGGGCAGGGGCGGGCGTTTGGCGGCGACAGACATTACAAGGCGCCGAGCCGGCCCGCGAGGCGGCTTCGCTCCCGGGCCGGGCCCTGTCTGTCGATGAGGTGCAGCATAGCCGAGCCGTCGCTCCCGTTCTGTATTCCGAACGAAATCTAGGCGAATGCGGTTGCTGCTTCAATTCACATCAGGTGGATGTTTTTTTCAAATTATCCAAAGAAAGAAGTGAATTAAACTCCGCGCCCGGCCTGTGCAGTGCCGGTCTGCGCGCCGGAACGCCCGCACACCGCGCCGCCACGCCCGATTGTCAGGCCGTCGCGAAAGCCGTTGCGTGGGTGATCTTGACCCGGACCCGCTCGCCGATCGCGGGCGCGACCTGGCTCGTCAGGTCGAGATCGAGCCGCTTCGCCAGCCCGGCGACGGCGATCTCGGCGCGCCGGAGCGCGCCGGTCCGGCGCACCTGCTCGACCACGCCGGGGATGGAGAGTGGCGCCTCGTCGACGATCTTGAGGTGATGCGGGCGGACATAGAGCGCCGCGGGACCGCCCTGGTTCTGCGTCAGCCCGCCCAGCACCGGCCTGTCGTCGAGGAAGGCCTGGCTGCCGACGATCTTGACGGGCAGGCGGTTGGCCTCGCCGAGGAATTCACAGACGAAGGGCGTCGCCGGATGGTCGTAGACATCGTCCGGAGTGCCGACCTGTTCCAGCCGCCCCTCATGCAGGATCGCGACCCGGTCGGCCAGTTCGAGCGCCTCCTCCTGGTCATGGGTCACGAACACGGTGGTATGGCCCGTCCGGCTGTGCAGGTCGCGCAGCCAGGCGCGCAGATCCTTGCGGATCTTGGCGTCGAGCGCGCCGAACGGCTCGTCGAGCAGCAGGACCTGTGGCTCGATGGCGAGCGCGCGCGCCAGCGCGACGCGCTGGCGCTGGCCGCCGGAAAGCTGGCTCGGGTAGCGTCGCTCCAGATTCGGCAACTGAACGAGTTCGAGCAAGGCCTTGACCCTGCGGGTGATTTCGGCCCGCTCCGGCCGCTCCGCACGGGGGCGGGAGCGCAGCCCGAAGGCGATGTTCTCGGCCACTGTCATGGTCTTGAACAGCGCATAGTGCTGGAACACGAAGCCGATCCGTCGGTCGCGCAGCGACAGGTCGCGCGTATCGACATCGCCGAAGAGCACGCGCCCGGCATCCGCCTGTTCGAGGCCCGCGATCAGGCGCAGCAGCGTCGTCTTGCCGGAACCGGACGGCCCGAGCAAGGCGACGAGTTCGCCGGGCTGGATGTCGAGCGAGACGTTCCGGAGCGCGGGGAACGCCAGGAACCGCTTGTCGATGGCTTCGATCGTGACGGCGACGGACATGGGGGCGTTCCCGCGATCAGTGGCGGCGCGAGGCGGCGATCGCGTCGCCATAGCGCCATTCCAGAAGGGATTTGAGGGCGAGGGTGACGAGCGCGAGCCCGGCCAGCAGGGAGGCGACGGCAAAGGCGGCCGCGCTCATATATTCGTTGTAGAGGATCTCGACATGCAGCGGCATGGTGTTGGTCAGGCCGCGGATCTTGCCCGAGACGACCGCGACGGCGCCGAATTCCCCCATCGCCCGGGCGTTGCAGAGCAGTACGCCGTAGAACAGGCTCCATTTCACATTGGGCAGCGTGATCGTGAGGAAGACGCGCCAGGGCGAGGCGCCGAGCGTCAGCGCCGCCTCCTCGTCGGACGAGCCGAGCGCCTGCATATGTGGAATCAGCTCGCGCGCCACGAAGGGGAAGGTGACGAAGACGGTGGCGAGCACGAGGCCCGGCAGCGCGAAGATGATCTCGATGCCGTTCGCCTTGAGGAACGGGCCGAGATAGCCCTGCGCGCCGAAGAGCAGGACATAGACCAGCCCCGAGATCACCGGCGACACCGAGAAGGGCAGGTCGATCAGGCTGATCAGCAGGCTTTTGCCGCGAAACTCGAACTTGGCGATGGCCCAGGCGGCACTGATGCCGACCACGACGTTGAACGGCACCGCGATGGCGGCGACCAGCAAGGTCAGGCGGATCGCGGCGACGGCGTCCGGCTCTGTGACGGCGTCGCGATAGGCCGCCCAGCCGCGCGCGCCGGCCTCGACGAAAACCGAGATCAGCGGCAGCAGCAGGAACAGCAGCAGGAAGGCGAGCGAGACAACGATCAGCAGGATCTGCACGGTACGGCTCTCGCCGCCGACACGGCGCGCGGTGCGCGGCTTCGCAGCCGGCGCCGGCAGGGTCGCATCGCGGCGGGGCAGGGCGGCGTCAGACATCGCCGAGCTTTCGCCGGGCACGCGCCTGGATCAGGTTCACCAGCAAGATGAGCGCAAACGACATCATCAGCATGAGGGTCGCGATGACGGCTGCGCCCGCATAGTCGAACTGTTCGAGCTTGATCACGATCAGCAGCGGCGCGATCTCCGACAGCATCGGCACGTTGCCGGCAATGAAGATGACCGAGCCATATTCGCCGACGGCCCGCGCGAAGGCGAGCACGAAGCCGGTCAGCAGCGCCGGCAGGACGGGCGGCAGCACGACGCGGAAGATCGTCCGCAGGCGGCTGGCGCCGAGCAGGGCAGCAGCCTCCTCGATATCGCCCTGCGATTCCTCGAGAACGGGCTGCACCATCCGCACCACGAAGGGCAGGCCGATGAAGATCAGCGCGACCATCACGCCGAGCGGCGTATAGGCGACCTTGATATCGAACGGGGCCAGAAGACTGCCGACCCAGCCATTGGGCGCATAGATCGCCGCGAGTGCGATGCCGGCGACGGCGGTTGGCAGCGCGAAGGGCAGGTCCACGGCGGCATCGACCAGCCGCCGGCCGGGGAACTCGTAGCGCACCAGCACCCAGGCCAGCATCAGGCCGAAGACGGCGTTGACCGAGGCGGCGAAGAGCGCGCCGAGGAACGAAAGGCGCAGCGCCGCCAGCGTGCGCGGCGAGGTGGCGATCGCCCAGATCTCGGCGGGGCCTGCGCTGGCAGCCTTGACGAACAGGGCCGCGAGCGGGATCAGCACGACCAGCGACAGCGCGGCGAGCGTGATGCCGAGCGAGAGGCCGAGGCCCGGCAGCACGCTCGGCTGACGCCAGCCCCAGGAGGTCGCGCGCGAGGTCGCGCTCGCTGTCATCGCTCAGCGCGCCGGCTTGTAGAGCTGGTCGAAGGTGCCGCCATCGCCGAAATGGGTCGGCTGTGCCTTGGCCCAACCGCCGAAGACGGCGTCGATGGTGACGAGGTCGACCTTCGGGAAATTGGCGATGTCCTTCGGAGCGGCGGCTTCCGGATTGCGCGGCCGGTAGAAGTTCTTGGCGATGATCGCCTGGCCCTTGGGCGAATAGAGGAATTCGAGATAGGCTTGGGCCTCGGCGCGCGTACCCTTGGCGTCGACATTGGCGTCGACGATCGTCACCGGCGGCTCGGCCAGGATCGAGAGGCTGGGCACCACGATGTCGAATTTGTCGGCACCGAACTCCTTCAGCGCCAGGAACGCCTCGTTCTCCCAGGACAGGAAGACGTCGCCGATGCCGCGCTGGGTGAAGGTGGTGGTGGCACCGCGCGCGCCGGTGTCGAGCACCGGGACATTGGCGAGCAGCTTGCCGATATACTCCCGGATCCTGGTCTCGTCCTTGTTGAAGGCCTTTTCGGCATAGGCCCAGGCGGCGAGATAGTTCCAGCGGGCGCCGCCGGAGGTCTTCGGGTTGGGGGTGATGATCTGCACGCCGGGTTTCACCAGGTCACCCCAGTCCTTGATCGCCTTCGGATTGCCCTTGCGGACGAGGAACACGATCGTCGAGGTGTAGGGTGAGGAATTCTGCGGCAGGCGGGTCTGCCAGTTCTCCGGCAGTTTCTTCGAGCGGGTTGCGACCGCGTCGATGTCGCCGGCGAGCGCCAGCGTCAGCACATCGGCGTTCAGGCCGTCGATGACGGTGCGCGCCTGCGCGCCGGAGCCGCCATGCGACTGACGGATCGTGGTGATCTTCTTCGCGTTCCTGGCGTTCCATTCGGCGATGAAGGCGGCGTTGATCTCGCGGTAGAGTTCGCGCGTCGGATCGTAGGAGACGTTCAGCAGTTCCGTCTGGGCGCGAGCCCCGGCCACGACGCCGAAGCACAGCGAGAAGGCTCCCAGTGCGAACCCGGCCTGAAGCAGGCGGCGGAAGAGGGGGCGAGTCATCATGCTCTCCGTTGTTACCAACAAGCCCGGCTGAAGGATCGGGCGTTCTTTTTACAGAACAAAGCGTATGCTGCGGCGGAGTGTCGGACAACAGTCTGGGGCAGCACTGTGTTTCAAAGTTGGTCGGTTCAGGAGAAGGGCATGCTGGGGCAGCCCCCGGTTTCAGAAAGCTGGTTTTTCTCCCCCGGACCGAACGAATCCGGCCTCGCAGACCGTCAGATCCCGTCTCCGAGAACATTCTCCGATGCCGGTTGGATCCGGCTCTGGCGTCGTCGCCACAGGGCGTGCGCGCAGGCCCATCCCGTACCCAGCAGCAGCGGGCGCAGCAGGAGGTCGGCCACGGCCACAAGCAACGCCATCGACGGGCTGCCGGTCAAGCCATGAACGAGGCCGCCGGCGAGAAGACTGGCAGCCACGTTGCCGCAGGCTGCGCCGTTTAACTCGGCCCGGACGAGCGAGCCCGAGTGTCCGATCCGGTCGCGGAGCGCTGCGAGCAGGGCCGCCGCAGCACCGGGCCGTTGGCTGCCGGCTCGTGCCGGGGCGGGCGCGTCCGCGTTGACGAAGCCGAACGCGACCGTCTCATGGCTGATACGGTCGACGAGGATGAAGCCGCCGAGCTCCGCGCTTGCCGAGAAGGGTAGGGCTCCGATCGGCCTGTCGAGCTCGATCGTGACGGAGCCGATGTCGTTCATCGCCAGCGCCGCCGCTGGCACCTCCGCGAAGCGCGTCACGTCGATGCTGTGATGCAGGGCGCTGACGACCGCGCCGGCTTGCGTGCTCGCGAGCTTCAGGCGGTAGAGGCCGCCGGGCGCGAGCGGCGTTTCGGCGGTCCAGAGCAGGCGCGCGTTCAGGCTGCGCCGCACCGCAGGTCTCGGTCCTGCGCCGACGATCAGATCGCCGCGGGAGATGTCGACCTCGTCGGTGAGGGTTACGGTGAGGGCCTGGCCGGCGGAGGCGTGCCCCGCCTCTCCGCCGGGTGTCAGGATGCGCGCGATGCGGCTTGTGCGACCCGAGGGCAGGACGGTGATCTCGTCGCCCGTCCTCAGATGGCCAAGCGCGAGATTGCCGCAATAGCCCCGGAACTCCGAGTGGGGCCGGTTGACCCATTGCACCGGCAGGACGGCGCCCTGCTCGGCGTCGCGTCCGGCATCGATCGAGACCGTCTCCAGAAGCGCAAGCAGGGCCGCGCCCTCATACCAGCCCATGGCAGCCGACGGACTGGTGACATTGTCGCCATCGCGTGCCGAGATCGGGATGAAACTGATCTGCGCGAAGCCGAGCCCGGCGGTGGCGCGCCGGTATTCGTCGCAGATGCGTTCGAAGACGGCCCGGTCGTAGCCGACCAGATCCATCTTGTTGACCGCCACTACGACATGGCGGACGCCGACGAGCGAGATGATGAAGGAGTGCCGCAGCGTCTGCTTCAGCAGGCCGAGCCGTGCATCGACCAGGATGACGGCGAGATCGGCGGTCGAGGCACCCGTTGCCATGTTGCGGGTGTACTGCTCGTGGCCGGGCGTATCGGCGACGATGAAGGCGCGCTGCGGCGTCGAGAAATAGCGATAGGCCACATCGATGGTGATGCCCTGCTCGCGCTCGGCCGAGAGGCCATCGACGAGTAGCGCGAAATCGACCTTGTCGCCCTGCGTGCCGAATTTGCGGGAATCCCGCTGCAGCGTGCCGAGCTGGTCGTCGAAGACCGCGCCGGTCTCGAACAGGATGCGGCCGATCAGCGTCGACTTGCCGTCATCGACCGAACCGCAGGTGATGAAGCGCAGCAGCGAGCGCGGCTGAAGCCCGTCGTCATTGGCCGGGCCGTCTCCCGGCAGCGACGCCTCGCCGGCGCGCTGTCGGGCAGGAAGCGAACTCATCAGAAATAGCCTTCCTGCTTCTTCTGCTCCATCGAGCCCGTGCCGTCATGGTCGATGATCCGGCCCTGCCGCTCCGAACTCTGCGAGGCGCGCATTTCGGCGATGATGTCGGTGAGGCTGGTGGCGTCGCTCTCGAACGCGCCGGTCAGCGGATAGCAGCCGAGCGTACGGAAGCGGACCATGCCGGTCTCGACGACTTCGCCCGGCAGCAGCGGCAGGCGCTCGTCGTCGCGCATGATCCAGGCGTCGCCGCGACGCAGGACCGGCCGCGGCGCGGCGAAATAGAGCGGCACGACCGGGATGCTCTCGAGCGCGATGTAGTCCCAGACGTCGCGCTCGGTCCAGTTCGAGAGCGGGAAGACGCGGAAGCTTTCGCCCGGTCTCTTGGCGGTGTTGAACAGCGACCAGGGTTCGGGCCGCTGGTTCTTCGGGTCCCAGCGGTGATCGGCGCTGCGCAGGGAGAAGACGCGCTCCTTGGCGCGGGTCTTCTCCTCGTCGCGCCGCGCGCCGCCGAAGGCGGCGTCGAAGCCGTATCGGTCGAGCGCCTGCTTCAACCCCTGCGTCTTCATCACATCGGTATGGATGCGGGAGCCGGAGGCGATCGGATTGATCCCGGCCTTCACCCCGTCCTGGTTGATGTGGACGATGAGCTCCAGCCCGAGCCTGCGCGCGGTCTCATCGCGGAAGGCGATCATCTCGCGGAACTTCCAGGTCGTGTCGACATGCAGGAGCGGGAAGGGCGGCTTGCCGGGGTGGAACGCCTTCATCGCCAGATGCAGCAGCACCGCCGAATCCTTGCCGATCGAGTAGAGCAGCACCGGATTGTCGCAGGTCGCGGCGACCTCGCGCAGGATGAAGATTGCCTCGGCTTCGAGGCGCTGGAGATGGCTGAGGGCGATCATGGCGCAGCCGCCGACGCTGCTGCGCGAACGAGGCGCCCGTCGCTGCCGACATGCAGCCCGCATTCCTTCGCCGCATCCTGCTCCCACCACCAGCGGCCCGCGCGCTCCGGCTCGCCGGGGGCGATCGCGCGTGTACAGGGCGCGCAGCCGATCGAGACGAAGCCGCGCGCGTGCAGCGGGTTCAGCGGCACCTCAAGCCGGCGGGCGAAATCCAATGCCTGCTCGCGCGACCAGTCGTAGAGCGGGCTGATCTTGAGGAGACCGCGCTCTGTATCCTGCTGCAGGAAGGAGGTGTCGGCACGCGCCTGCGACTGGTCGGCCCGCAGGCCGGTGATCCAGCCCGCTGCGCCCCGCAGCGCGCGCTCCAGAGGAACGAGCTTGCGCACGGCGCAGCAGCGCCTGCGCGTCTCTGGCGATATGCGGAAGCCGTTGATGCCCTGCTGCAGCACGAGCCGCTCGATATCGGCGGCCTCCGGCGCATAGCCGCGAATGGAGATGCCGTAGCGATCTTCGGTCAGCGCCCACAGATCATGGACCTCGGGAAACAGCCGGCCGGTATCCAGCGTCGCGAAAACGATCTCCCTGGCCAGTCCAGCCGATGCGATCCAGTGCGTCAGCACCTGGTCCTCGAGCCCGAAACTCGTGGTGAACACGATGGTCCCCGCACAGCGCGCGCGCGCCGTCATCAGGCGGGTGCCGACATCGTGCTCATCGATCCGGTTCGCTGAAACAGCGCCTTGATCGGACGGGATCGCCTTTGGATTTGTTCTCATGGCTGACCGAACGCGCAGACCCGGCGGCCACGATGGAAGCCGCGCCACCGTCGGGCATGTCTGCCGCAACGGAGGACTGCCGGATGTCGTCGGGAGCCGTTCTTTTAAAGGAATTTTCGTTCGTCAGACTCTTCCGGGCGCCGCCAATGGTCAAGAGTGCGCTTTTCCGAAGATCGCCCCCTCCCGAGGGAAATCATCTCGCTTTCGGGGGCGGCGGCGATGCAATCGTCGCCTGCGCACGGATCGGCAATCGACCACCGTCACCGGGGCTGGGCGGCTGCCTTCACGGGCATGGCGCCGCTCCGCTCTCCGTCGCCGCCTGGCGATCAGGGAGCGGCTGTGTCCAGCGCGCGCTTCAGGCCGCGGATCGCGGCTTCCGGCGTCGTCACGACGCGCAGGCCGGTCGCGGCCTCGATCGCGGGCTTGGCGCGGGCAAGCGAGAACTGGCCAAGGATCAGCGTGTCGATCCCGCCAAGACGCGCAACCTCTGCCGCCACGAGGCGGTCATGCATCTCGCCGTCCCCCGCCTTCAGCGCTGCGAGCGCGCCATCGACCACGATGCCGGCGACATCGACCGGCTTGCCGGCCATCTCGTTCAACTCCTGCGTCAGCGAGGGCAGGGACGGGGCGAAGGTCACGACGAGGCCGATGCGGCCGCCCAGCGCTAGTGCTTCCGCGAAAGCGGATTCGTTGGGGCGCAGTACCGGGATCGGCAGGTCGCGCTTGACCGCATCGATCGCCGGGCCGAAGGCCGAGCAGGTGAAGAGGATCGCTTTCGCCGGTCCGGCGGTGCCTTCTGTCGCAACCGCGTAGCGCCCCAGCGTCAGGAAGCGCTCGGTCATCGCCGCGTCGAGGCTGCCGCGCGCGGCGAGATCGGTCGCGAGCGAGGTATCGAGCAGGTCGAAGGCCTTTGCCTGCGGCCAATGCGCGGAGAAGGCTGCCCGCGCCGGCAGCACCGATTCCTCAAGCGCATGAATGAGCGCGATCCGTGGGGCCGCTTCGGTCGTGTCGGTCATTGGTTGGATGCCTTGTCAGTCGCTGACGAGTGTGCGGGCCTTCAAAAGAGCGAGCAGGCCTTCGTCTCGGCGCTCTTCCAGCTCGGCGATCGAGCGCCCCGCCGCTTCCTCCGCGACACCGGCGACGATCTTTGCCTGGACCTCCGCGTCGAGGGACGGGTTGCCGAGCGATTGCCAGCGCCGCACCTGGCTCGGGCCGAGATGGGCGAGGTAGCCGGCGATGCCGCCTTCGCCGCCACCGAGATGATAGGTCATGTGCGGACCCATCAGGGCCCAGCGCAGGCCGGGGCCGTTGCACAGGGCCGCATCGATGTCGGCGACGCTCGCCACGCCCTGTTCGACGAGATGCACCGCCTCGCGATAGAGCGCCGAGGCCAGCCGGTTGGCGATATGGCCGGGCATCTCGCGGTTGAGCACGACCGGGCGCCGCCCGAGCGAGCGATAGAAATCGGCCGCCCGCGCCACCACATCGGCATCGGCCCCGACGATCTCGACCAGCGGCACGAGATGCGGCGGGTTGAACGGATGCGCCACGACGATCCGCTCCGGCCGCGCGCAATCGGCGACGATGGCGCTGCGGACCAGCGCCGAGGTCGAGCTGGCGATGATCGCGTCGGCCGGAAGCAGGGCGTCGATTTCGGCGAGGAGCTTGCGCTTCACCGCCTCGTTCTCGGGCCCGTTCTCCTGGACGAAACCTGCCCCCGCCAGCGCGGTGGCGAGATCGCTCGAGAAGGAGACGGCGCCGGCCCCGGTCAAACCGAGTTCCGTCAGCTGCGTCCGCGCTCGCTCGACATGGGCGAGGAAGCGCGCCTCGGCCTCGGGATTGGGATCATAGGCGAAGACCGCGACACCATGCGCGCTGGCAAGCGCCGCCCAACTGGCGCCGATCATGCCGGCGCCCACAATGGCGAGCTTCTGGATGGCGAGATGCTGGACGGTGTCGCTCATGAGCAGCTTTCCGGCGCCGTCACTCGGCCTTGATGCCGGCCGCCTTGATCAGTTCGCCCCATTTCGCGATCTCGCTGTCGATCCGTGCCGAAGCTTCGGCGGGTGTGCTCGGCTTCGGGACGACGCCCTGCAGCGTGAACGCCTCCTTGAGCTTCGGGCTCTGCAGAGCCTTATTCAGCTCGGCGTTGAGCTTGTCCAGAATCGGCTGCGGCGTGCCGGCCGGAGCGAGCAGGCCGAACCAGGACGACACCTCGAAGCCGGCCAGGCCCTGCGAGATCGCGGTCGGCGTCTCGGGCATGAAGGGCGAGGTTTCCGTCCCGGTGGTCGCGATCGCCCGGAGCGAACCCGCCTTCACATGCTGGAGCACGGCAGGGATGGTGTCGAACATGATCTTGACCTGTCCCGCGACCATGTCGGTCATCGCCGGGCCTGAGCCGCGATAAGGCACGACAGGCATCTTGGTGCCGGCCTTGATGTTGAACAGCTCACCCGACAGGTGCTGGGGCGAACCCTGTCCGGACGACGCGTAGGAATAGGCATCCGGGCTCGCCTTGATCTGCGCGATCAGCTCGGGGACCGTCTTGGCGGTGACGGATGGATGCACGACGAGGGCAAGCCCGACATTGCCGGCCAGCCCGATCGGCAACAGGTCCTTCTTGAGGTCGAAGCCGGGTTTCGCCTGCAGGCCCATATTGATCGAATGGCTGGTCAGCGCACCCAGCAGCAGGGTGTAGCCGTCCGGCTGGGCGCGCGCGGCGGCTGCCGCCCCGACGCTGCCGCCGGCACCGGCGCGATTCTCGACCACGACGCGCTGGCCGAGGCTGTTCGACATTTCCTCGGCGACGACGCGGCCGATGATGTCCGTCGCGCCGCCGGGCGCATAGGGCACGACCAGCGTGATCGGCTTCTGCGGATAGGCCTGGGCGAAGGCGGCGGTGGGCAGGGCCAGCGAAAGGCCGGCGAGCGCGCCGATGAGGTGGCGACGGTCGAGCATGGGAAATCCTCCAAAGGGGGCCGCGCGGACGGGTTGGTTCCAGTCTCGCTGATGAAGCTTGGGCCGGGCTGGCCGATCAGCAGAAGTCGAAGTCGCAGCCCTCGTCGGCCTGCAGGACGGTGGTGAGATAGAGATGGCGATAGCCGCGCGAGGCTTCCGCCAGATGCGCCGGCGGCTGCCATTCGGCCTTGCGCCGTTCCAGCTCGGCATCGTCGACGAGCAAGGCGATCTCGCGCGCCTCGACATCGAGGCGGATCATGTCGCCGTTCCGGACGAGCCCGAGCGGGCCGCCGACGGCCGATTCCGGCGTGATGTGCAGCACGATCGTGCCGAAGGCGGTGCCGCTCATCCGGGCATCGGAGATGCGGACCATGTCCTTGACGCCGGCCTGCGCCAGCTTCTTCGGGATCGGGATGTAGCCGGCTTCCGGCATGCCGGGCGCACCCTTTGGGCCGGCATTGGTCAGCACGAGCACGTCGTCCGCCTTCACGTCGAGCTCGGGATCGTCCATGCGCCGCACCATGTCCTCGACCGAGGCGAAGACCACCGCCCGGCCGGTATGCGTCAGCAGGGCGGGCGAGGCGGCCGAGTGCTTGATGACGGCGCCGCCGGGCGCCAGGTTGCCGCGCAGCACCGCCATGCCGCCGGTCGGCTTCACCGGGCTCGCGGCCGTGCGGATGATGCTCTGGTTGGGAACGTCCTCGGCCGCATCGGCGATCTCGCCGATGGTGCGGCCATCGATCGTCGGGGCCGAGCGGTCGAGATGGTCGCCGAGCTCCTTCATCAGCTTGGGCACGCCACCGGCCCAGTGGAAATGCTCCATGTAATGGTCGCCGGAGGGCTTCAGGTCGATCAGCACCGGCACCTTGCGGCCGATCGCGTCGAACTCCTCCAGATTGATCGTCAGCCCGGCGCGGCGCGCGATCGCCGCCAGATGTACGAGGCCGTTGGTCGAGCCGCCGATCGCCTGCAGCACGGTCAGCGCATTGCGGAAAGCGGTCTCGGTCAGGAGTTCGCTCGGCTTCGGCCCGCCCTGGGCGAGCCGCACGGCCTCGCGCCCGCTCGCCTCGGCGGCGCGGATGCGGTCGGCATGTGTGGCGGGGATCGTGCCCGAGCCCGGGAGCGCGATGCCGAGCGCCTCGACGAGGCAGCCCATGGTGCTCGCCGTGCCCATCACCATGCAGGTCCCCTGCGTCGGCGCAAGGCGGCCGCTCAGAACCTCGATCTCGGCCTCGTCGATCTGGCCGGCGCGATGCTGGCCCCAGAGTCGGCGGCAATCGGTGCAGGCGCCCAGCACCTCGCCCTTGTGGTGGCCGACGAGCATCGGCCCGGTGATGAGCTGGATCGCCGGAACATCGGCGCTGACGGCACCCATGAGCTGGGCTGGAACGGTCTTGTCGCAGCCGCCGATCAGCACGACGGAGTCGCAGGGCTGCGCCCGGATCATCTCCTCGGTGTCGATCGCCATCAGGTTGCGCAGGAACATCGAGGTCGGGTTGGCGAAGGATTCATGGATGGAGATCGTCGGGAATTCCATCGGCAGCCCGCCCGCAAGCATGACGCCGCGCTTCACCGCCTCGATCAACCGGGGCACATTGCCGTGGCAGGGGTTGAAGTCGCTGAAGGTGTTGGTGATGCCGATGATCGGCCGGTCGAGCGCATCGTCGGAGAAGCCGGCGGCCTTGATGAAGGCCTTGCGCAGGAACAGGGAGAATCCGGGGTCGCCATAGGTCGCGAGATTGCGGCGCATGCCGCGCGCCGCTGGCTTCGCGGATGGGGTATCGTTGTCGGACGTGCTCATGGCGCCAGTAACCTCTCGGCGCTAGGATTATGTCCGTTGCCAGGATTGTCAACAATTATGTCGAAGGATTATAAACTGGCATGCCCATGACGACCGGCAAGGCCCAGACTGCCCTCAAGGCCCAGACCACCGAGCGTGTCCGCAGCGTCGCCGCCATGCTGGAAGAGGAGATCGTCCTCGGCTGGCTTCTGCCGCGCGAGCGGCTGGTCGAGGAGGAGCTGGCCGAGCGCCTCGCCGTGAAGCGCCATGTCGTGCGCGAGGCGCTGGCCGATCTGGAGCGGGTCGGGCTGGTCGACCGCATTCCGAACCGGGGCGCCGTCGTCAAGCTGCTCGACCCCGTCGAGGTCAGGCAGATCTATTCGGTGCGGGAGGTGCTGGAGACGCTCGCCGCCGAGCAGATCCCGCTGCCGGTGGCGCCTGCCGTCCTCGATCGGTTGCGCGCCCTTCAGCGGCAGCATGCCACGGCAGTCGAAGCCGCCGATGCGCGCGCGGCCTTTCGCGCCAACATGCAATTTCACGAGACGCTGTTTCGCGCCTGCGGCAACCCCCATCTCGTCGAGCTGATCCAGGGGCTCGCGCAGAAGGTCCATGGCGCACGCTCGATCACGGCGGCGAGCCCGGAGCACCTGCAACTCGCCCGCGACGAGCATGCGGCGATGGTCGAGGCGCTCCAGCTTGGCGACCGCGACCGCCTGGTCGCGCTCTGCCGCCAGCATCTCGGGCCGTCGCGCGACGCCTATATCGCTGCGGTCGAGGCGCGCTTTGCCCGGCAGGCTGCAGCCGCCTCATCCAGGCCCTAGCGGCCGCGGACCGGGCCAATCCGCGCGGACATCGCCGAAGGCCAGATCGCGCGCGACCGCGGCCGGGTGCGCCGTCCTGCCCGCCTTCTTAGCCCCGAGCCGGATGGGCGACGTGGTCGAACATCGCGTTGAAGTGGAATTCGTGGGTTAAGGCCGGGCGCCGGCGCCGGTCGGTTGCATGGCGGCGCGGGCTGACCGCCCTGCGCGCGATGTCGACAGGCAAATGCACGATGGCTGTGGTGCGGCGCCGGGCAGATGTCGCACTTTGCGGCCTCGTCGTCCGGGCGGGGCCATGTTGCAGGGCCTTGATCCGCCGCAAGGCGGGGCATGGTCCCGCAGCGTAGGCGTGCAGGGATCGCGCACAGGCCTGCGCGGTCCGGCTACAAGCGAATGTCGGCGTGCCGGAGCCGCATGGAAGAGATCGGGCCTCCGCCGCCCGATCCGGGACCACGGGGAGAACACCATGAGCGGAATGGATTCGTCGGTGCCGTCCGCGCGTCGGGGCGGGCCCGACGGTCGCGCGCCCGCCGCGCGGGACGATGTGCATCAGCACGCCCCGTTCGAACCCTGGGCCGTCCTGCGGATCGCGGTTGCGGCGCTGGGGGCGGCGCTGGTGTGGTTTCGCGTCTACGAGCCCGTCCCTCGGATCAGCGTCGTCGGCCTGCTGGCGCTCGGCTTCGCCGTCTGGCCGGTGCTCCGGGAGGGCGTCGCCAATCTGCTGGCGCGGCGCATGACCATGGAACTCTCCATGCTCATCGCCATCGTCGCGGCGGCTGCGATCGCCGAGATCTTCACCGCCCTCGTCGTCACCCTGTTCGTCCTCGTCGCGGAGGAGCTGGAGCATCTGACGATTGCCCGCGGGCGCCGTGCGATCGGCGATCTCGTCAGCTTCATTCCGCGCGAGGCGCGCATCCGCCGCCATGGCGAGACCGTCATGGCCCCGGTCGACGCGGTCGTCATCGGCGATGTCGTGCTGGTCAATCCCGGCGAGAAGCTGCCGGTCGACGGCGTCGTCCTGGCCGGCCATTCCTCCGTCGACCAGTCCCGCATCACCGGAGAATCGATGCCGGTCGAGACGGTGGTGGGCGGCACGGTCTATGCCGGGTCGATCAATCACATGGGCGCGCTCGAGATCAGCGTCGAGCGCGTCGGCCGCGACACCAGCTACGGGCAGATCATCGAGGCGGTCGAGGCAGCCGAGCACAGCCGCGCCCCCGTCCAGAAACTGGCGGACCGGCTCGCGGGCTATCTGGTCTATTTCACGGCGCTCGCGGCGGCGCTCACCTGGCTGATCACCCGCGATATCCGTGACACGATCTCGGTGATCATCGTCGCCGGTGCCTGCGGGATCGCGGCGGGCACGCCGATCGCCATCCTCGGCGGCATCGGCCGCGCCGCGCGCCTCGGCGCCATCATCAAGGGCGGCATCCATCTCGAAACGCTGGGGCGCATCGACACGATCGTCCTCGACAAGACCGGGACGCTGACCCTCGGCCGGCCGGGCGTCGAGCAGATCGCGGCGGCGCCGGGCGTGGATCCGCTCGAACTGCTGCGCCTGACCGCCGCGGCCGAGCTTCGCTCCGAGCATCCGCTGGCGCGCGCCGTCGTCGAGGAGGCGAGGGCGCGGGGCCTGACGGTTCCGGAGCCGACGGCCTTCGATTACACGGTCGCGCGCGGCATCACCGCCAAGGTCGAGGGCCGGACCGTCCTGGTCGGTAATCGCAGTTTGCTCGCCGACGCCGGCATCGAGACGCCCATGCGCGACCACGCGATCATCGGCTCGGATATCGTCGTCGCCGCTGATGGCCGCTTTCTCGGCGAGATCATCGTGGCCGATGCACTGCGTCCCGAAGCGAAGGCGGCGATGGCGGCGCTGGCCGGGATCGGCGTCAGGACGATGCTGTTCTCGGGCGACACGGCCACGGTCGCTGCAAGCGTCGGCCGCGAACTCGGGATCGCGGAGGCCGTCGGCGAGATGCTGCCCCAGGACAAGCTGGCGAGGGTGCGCGCACTGGTGGCGGAGCGGCGGGTCGTCGGCATGGTCGGCGACGGCGTCAACGATGCGCCGGCTCTGACCGCAGCCAGCCTCGGCATCGCCATGGGCGCCGGCACCGACATCGCGAAGGACAGCGCCGACATCATCCTGATCGGCAACGACCTGCTGAAGCTGGTCGAGACCCTGCGCATCGCAAGGCGGACCAGGGCGGTGATCTGGCAGAACTTCGCCGGGACGCTGATCGTCGATGCCGTCGGCATCGTCCTCGCCGCGACCGGGCACCTGAACCCGGTCTTCGCGGCCTTTATCCACGTCGGCTCCGAGCTGCTCTTCCTCGGCAATTCGGCTCGCATGCTGCCGCGGGGCGAAGACGCGAGCGAGCGGGTCGCGGCGCAACCCACGACCGAGGGCGCCGCGTAACAGGTCGCAGGAAGTGCCTCAGGCGGCGCTCTCGAGGCCCAGTTGCCAGCGCGAGATGTCGATGCGGGCGGTCAGCGGCAGATGGTCCGATGCCTTGCGCGCCAGCGGCGTGTCATGCACGGCGAGTTCGGAGATCAGCCCGTCCGGCCAGGCCAGGATGCGGTCCAGCGGCAGCATCGGGCGGCGCGACGGGAAACTGGGCGGGTGTCTCATGTCGGCGAAGTGGGGCACCAGCACGTCGAGCGCCGATCTGCGGTTGCGCCGCCACTCGTTGAAGTCGCCGAGCAGGATGGTCGGCATCGGCGTGAGTTCGAGAAAGGCGTGCAGCAGCGCCGTCGCCTGATCGATGCGCGACCGGCGCAGCAGGCCGAGATGGGCGGCGATCACGCGAAACCTGCCCTCGCCGAGATCGAGTTCGGCGACGACGGCGCCGCGCGGCTCGATCCCCGGCAGCTTGAGGCGGAAGCGCCGGTAGGATTGCGGCTCGCCGCGCACGAGCAGAGCATTGCCGTGCCAGCCATGGCCATCCACGACATCCGACTGCACGAGCAGGTGCAGCCCGGTCTCGCGCAGGATGGCGGCGGGATCGAGCAGCCCGATCCGCTGGCCGAAGCGGCGGTCGACCTCCTGAAGCGCCACCATATCGGCGCCGATCTCGGCCAGGACGGCGACGGTCCGGTCAGGCCTGACACGCCGGTCCGTGCCGCGGCATTTGTGGATGTTGTAGGATGCGACCTTCACCGGACCTCGCTTGTCGACATCAAAGATAGGGCAGGAATTCGGAGATGGGCGGGAATTCACGGGTAGAACGGCAATCCACAGACAACGCAGGAATTCACAAATAAGGCATGAGCAGCCGGGCGGCTGCATCTCGAATTTTCACGATGGGCCAGCGCGAATCGATCTCGTCCAGCGTGACGGCCGTGCTCCGCTTGGCATCGATGATGCCGTTGAGGCGTTTGGCCAGTTCAGGGTCGTAGAACTCCATGGTGATCTCGAAGTTCAGGCGCAGGCTCCGCGCATCCCAGTTCGCGCTGCCGATCAGGCTCCAGGCTTCGTCGACGGTTGCCAGCTTCGAATGGTCGAAGGGCGCAGGCGAGCGCCAGACATGGCAGCCGACCTTGAGCAGCGGCCGGATATGCGCCTGCATCGCCCATCCCACCAGGCGATGGTTGTTGCGGGCGGGGATGACGACATGCACCTCGACGCCCCGCAGCGCGGCGAGCTGGAGCGCCGTGATGACCTGTTCGTCGGGCAGGAAATAAGGCGTCGCGATCCGCAGCGACGACGAGGCCGCGTTGATCGCGGAGAGAAGCGCCAGCATCAGCTGGTCGACGCTCTGGTCCGGCCCCGACGAGATCGCCCGCGCCGGCGCGGTTCCTTTCCGATGCGTCGCCGGAAACCACAGCGGCCCTTCCAGCGTCTCGGCGGTCGAGAAGGCCCAGTCGTCCTGGAAGCTCTCCATCACCTGCCTCACCACCGGCCCCTCGATCAGGAAGTGGATGTCGCGCACCGGCTCGCGCGGCCGTGTCGCCAGCAGGTTCTCCCCGCCGATGTTGAGCCCGCCGAGAAAGGCCATCTCGCCGTCGATCACGAGGATCTTCTTGTGTAGCCGGAGATCGAGCAGCGGCATCTTCCAGGGCAGCAGCGAGTGCAGGTAGCGGGCGGCGGGGACCCCCTCGCCACGCAACCTGTGGAAAGCGCGCGAGAACAGGAAGCCGCCGCCGAATCCGTCGATGAGGACGCGCACCGCGACGCCGCGACGATGGGCGCGGGCGAGCGCCTCGACGAAGCGCAGGCCGGGCTCGTCGGTCCGGAAGATGAAGGTCGAGAGCGCGACGCTGGATCTGGCCGCGTCGATCGCCGCCAGCATCCGCGGATAGGCCTCGTCCCCGCAGTCGAGCACGGCCGCGACAGCGCCGGGTTCCGTCGCCGACCGGGTGATCCGGCCGACGGCCATCTGCAGGCTGCCGGCCGGCCCCTCTGGCATGGTGCCGGCCCGAGCCGCAACGCCGCCGCCCGCATCCACGCCGCGCAGGCGCCGTGCCCGACGCTTCACGCGATTGATGCCGAACCCGAAATAGAGGATCGCCCCGAAGAACGGCGAGAGCCAGGCCAGGCCGATCCAGCCGATGGCGGCCGGAACGTCGCGTTTGCGGAAAAGCGCATGGATCGTCACCAAGCCTGCGCTGCCGACATGGAGGGCCGTCAGCAGCAGGGCTCCGCGATCGGCAAGGCTCGTGATCAGCGCGGCGGAATCCATGCAGTTCCGGATACTATGAAGCGCGGCGCTTTGACATCCGGAAAGGCGCAGCCAAGCGATCCGCCTCGATCGGTCGCGCCTCCATCGGTCCTGGCACGCCCGCGCAGCCGCTTGACCCTGCCGCCGGCGCCGTCCCAGATGCCGCAATGCCGGTTGTGGCGGCAGGCCCTCGACCGGAGGGGCTGCTTTTTTGGCCGGCTCTCGCCCACGACGCCACGCCCGATCCTCCAGCCCAGTCCGGACCTGCGTTCGTGCCGCTCGCATCGCGTCCTTCGATGCGCCGGCCCGACGCGCCTGCTCGCCGCCGCACAGAAGGACGCCCCATGCCAAGCCCGTTCGAGGCCGCTCTCCTCGCGCCATCCAGCCGATCCCGCGTTGCCGGCGGAGCGATCGCGCCATGACCGTCCGCATGGAGGAGATCGCCAGCGAGATCGTGCGTCTGCAGGGCGAGCTCGATCGCGAGATCGAGGCGCGCCGCAAGGTGTTGGGTTGGGAGGTCAGGAAGAGGATCGTCGCTTTCGAGAAGGGCATTGCCATCGAGCATCGCCGCCTGCGCCTCGGCGTCGCGACATTCCTGGGCCGGTCCGGCCTGCTGACGATCGTCACCGCGCCGGTGATCTATTCGCTGATCATCCCGATCGCCCTGCTCGATGCTTGGGCGAGCCTGTACCAGGCGGTGTGCTTTCGGGCCTATGGCATCGCGCGCGTCCGCCGCGACGCCTACATCACCCTCGACAGGCGCCATCTGAAGTACCTGAACTGGATCGAGGCGCTGAACTGCCTGTATTGCAGCTATGCCAACGGCGTCTTCGGCTATCTCCGCGAGATCGGCGTCCGCACCGAGCAGTACTGGTGCCCGATCAAGCATGCCCTGCGCATCAGCGATCCGCATCGGCGCTATCACGAGTTTCTCGAATATGGCGATGCCGAAGGCTACCGCGCCCGGCTCGGTGCCTTCCGGGACGCCCTCAAGGCCGAGCCGTCGACGGAGGCGGCCCGGCTCGATTGATCCCGCGTCTGCGGCGAGCTCACGCCGCCCCGGCATGGGGCCAGCGCCACTCCCGGATTTCCGGCATGTCCTCGCCGTGTTCGCGGATATGGGCTTCATGCGCGATCAGCCGGTCGCGGAAGCGCTGCCGCGCGCGCGCGGCATCGGAGCCGAGGCCGGCGAGCCGGTCTATCGCCGCGATGGCGAGATGGAAGCGGTCGAGCTCGTTCATCACCAGCATGTCGAAGGGCGTCGTGGTGGTGCCTTCCTCCTGATAGCCATGGACATGCAGCCCGCCATGGTTGGCCCGGTTGTAGGTCAGCCGGTGGATCAATTGCGGATAGCCGTGAAAGGCGAAGATCACCGGCCGGTCCAGCGTGAACAGGGCGTCGAAATCGCGGTCGTTCAACCCGTGGGGGTGCTGCGCCCGGCTCTGCAGCGTCATCAGGTCGACCACGTTGACGACGCGGATGGTGAGCTGCGGCAGCGCCTCGTGCAGCAGGGCGGCGGCGGCGAGCGTCTCGATCGTCGGGACGTCGCCGGCGCAGGCCATGACGACGTCCGGCTCCGAGCCTGGGCTTTCGTTGCCGGCCCATTCCCAGATGCCGATGCCGGCGGCGCCATGGATCGCGGCGTCCTCGACGCCGAGCCATTGCGGCGCCGGAGCCTTGCCCGCGACGATGACGTTGATGCGGTCATAGGTCCGCAGACAATGGTCGGTGACCCAGAGCAGGGTGTTGGCATCCGGCGGCAGGTAGATCCGCGCGATGTCGGCCTTCTTGTTGGCGATCAGATCGAGGAAGCCCGGATCCTGATGGCTGAAGCCGTTATGGTCCTGCTGCCAGACATGCGAGGTCAGGAGATAGTTCAGCGAGGCGATCGGCCGGCGCCACGGAATTCCACGCGAGACCTTCAGCCATTTGGCGTGCTGGTTCACCATCGAATCGACGATGTGGATGAAGGCCTCGTAGCAGGAAAATAGGCCGTGGCGGCCGGTCAGTAGATAGCCTTCGAGCCAGCCCTGGCAGAGATGCTCGCTCAACACCTCCATGACCCGCCCCTCCTGCGCGAGATGGACGTCTTCGGGCTCGATCCGCTCCATCCAGACGCGCTCGGTCACGTCGAACACGGCGTCGAGCCGGTTCGAGGCCGTCTCGTCGGGCCCCATGATGCGGAAATTGCGGGCCGGCGCGTTGAGCCGCACGACATCCTTCAGGAAGGCGCCCATCGCCCGCGTCGCCTCGGCGCTGACAGTGCCGGGGCCGGACAGGGCGATGCCGTACTGGCGATGATCCGGCAGCTTCAGCGCGCTCCTGAGCAGCCCGCCATTGGCATGCGGGTTGGCGCCCATGCGGCGCTCGCCGGACGGCGCCAGCGCCTGGAGCTCCGGCCGCAGCCGGCCCTCGCCATCGAACAGGGTCTCGGGCCCGTAGCTGCGCAGCCATGCCTCGAGCAGCGCGAGATGGGCGGCATCGCCGCGCGCATTGGCGATCGGCACCTGATGCGAGCGCCAGAAATCCTCGACCTTCCTGCCGTCGACGGTTTTCGGGCCGGTCCAGCCCTTGGGGCTGCGCAGCACGATCATCGGCCAGCGCGGCCGTACCTCGACGCGCCCCGCCGCGCGCGCATTCGCTTGGATGTCGCGGATGCGGTCGAGAACCGTGTCCAGCGTGCCGGCCATGAGCTGGTGCATGAACTCCGGTTCGTTGCCCTCGACGAAAAAGGGCTCGTAGCCATAGCCGACGAGCAGGCTGCGCAGTTCCTCCGGGTCCATCCGCGCCAGGATCGTCGGGTTGGCGATCTTGTAGCCGTTGAGGTGCAGGATCGGCAGGACGGCGCCGTCATGGACGGGATTGAGGAATTTGCTCGAATGCCAGGCGGCGGCGAGCGGCCCGGTCTCGGCCTCGCCATCGCCGACGACGCAGGCGACGATCAGCTCCGGATTGTCGAGCGCCGCGCCGAAGGCATGGACCAGCGCATAACCGAGTTCGCCGCCTTCATGGATCGAGCCCGGGGTCTCGGGCGCCGCATGGCTCGGAATGCCGCCTGGAAACGAGAACTGACGGAAGAGCCGGCGCAGCCCGTCCGCATCCCGGCCGATATCGGGATAGGTCTCGCTGTAGGAGCCTTCGAGATAGGTGTTGGCGACCATGCCGGGCCCGCCATGGCCGGGGCCGCAGACATAGATCATGTCGAGCTCGCGCGCCGCGATCACCCGGTTCAGATGCGCATAGATGAAGTTCAGGCCGGGTGTCGTGCCCCAATGGCCGAGCAGCCGGGGCTTGACGTGCTCGGGCCTGAGCGGCTCGCGCAGCAGCGGATTGTCGAGCAGATAGATCTGCCCGACGGAGAGATAGTTCGCCGCGCTCCAGTAGCGCTGGATCAGCGACAAGTCGGCAGGGTTCAGCGGGGCAGGGTTCAGCTGCGGATGACTCTGCGGAGCAGCGCTCATGGCTTGTCCTCGTTGCGGTTTGGGACGCAGGGGACCATGCCGTGCGGGCGCGCGCCCTGATCCAGCTCAATCGATCCCGAATCTCGCCGTGGGAAACCGCGCGCTGCCGGAGTACGGCTCGGCGTCGGACCTCGGATATCCGGCCGCGCCGTCGTATAGCTCCCGCCCCGGATCGATTCGCGAGAGCGCCCATGCCCAAGCTCTGTCAGTTCACCTCGCCCGCCGACGGCAAGCCCGTCTACGTCAACCCCGCGCTGGTCAGCGTGGTCTATACCTACAAGGGCGAGCCTCCGGACACGATCATCGCCTTCGGCAAGGATTTCATGCTCGGCGTTGCCGAGAGCCTGGACGAAACGGTCGGCCGCCTCGAGAAGGCGATGGCGGAGCAGCCTTCGGAACGCTGACGCGCGGCTGTTCCGGCCCAGCCGCACCGGGCCGGAATGCGCTCACAGCACCTCGCGGACCCGCAGCAGGGTCGAGTCCATATGGACGCCGATGATGCGGCTGAGTTCCGCCGCATCGCGCTTCAGCAGCGCCGCCATCATCTCCTCGTGCTCGGCGACGGCGCCAGCCCATTTCACTGGCCCTTCATTGCCGACGAAGCGTAGCCGTTTGATCCGCGATTGCAGGGTCGCGTGCATCTCCATCAGCGCCGCATTGCCGGAGGCGGCGACGATGGCGCTGTGGATGGCCTGGTTGAGCTTGAAATACTCCAGCCGGTTGCGCGTCTCGTAGAGCGCGAGCATCTGCTGGTGCAGGGCATGGATCGCCTCGATCGCCGCGTCGCTCGCTTCTTCGCAGGTGATGCGGCCGCCGAGCTGCTCGAGCGTCTTGAGAACCTCCAGGATGTCGGCGAGATCGCGCGCGGAGAAGCGGCGCACGATCGCGCCTTTCGCGGGCAGGATCTCGACCAGCCCTTCGCTGGCGAGCGTCTTGATCGCCTCGCGCAGCGGCGTGCGCGAGACGCCGAGCTGCGCGCCGACGACGCCCTCGTTGATGCGCTGGCCGGGAGCGAGCCGGCCCTCGATGATCATGTCGCGCAGACGCTCCAGAACCTCGTCATGGAGGGTCCGGCGCGTGATTCGGGGATAGTCGATCGCAGGCTCGCTCATCGCTGTTCCACCCGTCCTGTCTTGGCGCCGGTTACGGCATGCCGACCCGGCGCTGTCAAACCGGATGCGTTCTTCAGGCCGCAAACAGCGCGTCCTGCCGGCGACGCATCGCCAGCAGGTCGGAATCGGCGGCGATCTCGACATCGCCGAGGCGAATCGCGTCGCCCGCCCTGACGGGGCGCACAAGCCGTCGATCCGCGACGAGATAGAACGGCGCGGCGCGGTCCTCTGCCAGGGCGGCGGCCGGCCGGACCTCGGCGCCGACATCGGCGATGCTGTGATGATGGCCGCCCATCGTCAGGACCGTGCCGGCGGCCAGATCGCGCTGCGCGACCGCGACGAGATCCTGCCGCGGGCGATAATCCTCGCCATAGCCGGAGCGGCCGAGCCCGACGGCATCGAGGATCGAGGTCGCGACCTCGACGCCGAGCAGATGGCGCGGCAGATAGATCATCGCGGTCTTGCCGTCATGGCCGACGACATGGCCCTTGCCGGCCAGCATGTCCCAGGTTTCGGCATTGTCGCAGGCCACGACGATGAAGACCCCGCCCGCGAAGCTGGCTTCCTCGGCCAGGCGCAGATGGTGGAACACGTCGATCCGCCGCGTGCCGGAGACCAGCCCGCCATCGCTCGTGCCGGCGAACAGGTCCGCCAGCTCCGGGATGCGGGCCGGCGGCGCGTGGAAACCGGCCGCATCGGCCGACAGGTCGAGCGCATTGGCGACCAGCGTCATCTCGCAGAGATCCGGCACGGCGCGCAGTGGAAAGGCCTGGCCTAGGATGCGCGCGCGCTCGGCGGCGGTGCGGACGACGGCCGACGGTTCGCCACCGAGCCAGTGCTCGCGCAGTTCGGGCAAGACCCTGGCGACGCCGTTGCAGGTGACAGATCCCGTCGCAGGGTCGAAGACGAAGTCGTATTCGCTGGACTTGCCGGCAGCGATGATCTCGAGGCCGAGCACCTCGGCCCAGCTCGCGAGCGCGATCAGCAGGCTGGGCTGGTCGCCATCGACGGGGGTGACCACGACGCCCTTGTCGCGGGCGAGCCGGGCGAGGCCCGGGCCGACGACGCTGTCGGC
The DNA here is from genome assembly GCF_003046175.1 of Bosea sp. 124. NCBI lineage: Bacteria > Pseudomonadati > Pseudomonadota > Alphaproteobacteria > Hyphomicrobiales > Alloboseaceae > Allobosea > Allobosea sp. 124. The sequence goes on along the minus strand of NZ_PZZM01000001.1, from coordinate 5,184,121 downwards.
CTCCTTCGAGACGAGCGCGACATGCCTGCCGGCCTCGATCGCCATCAAGGCGTGCCGCGTTGCGGCTTCCGGGCTGCCGGTGGCCTCGGCGAGAAGCTCGAAGGGCAGGGCGATGACGGTCTCCAGCCGGCCCGCCGCGACGCATCGACCGGCATCCCAGGCCGCCTGCGCCTGTTCGGGGGTCTCGCACAGCGCGATCTCGGCCTGTGCGAATCCCGCCGCCGCGAAGGCGCGTCCAGCCGCATCGGCGGTGATGTCGACGGCGATGCGGGCATTGACCAGCGGGATCTTCCGGGCCTGGGCGAGATAGCTGCGGCCGAAACCGCCGCTGCCGACTAGGCAGGTCTCGATCGCCTGCGTGATGCCCGCGTAGTGCGCGTGAAAATTCATCGTTCCCTCCAAAGGCGTCTTTGATGCTGCGGCGACTGCGCGCCTTGCCACAGGCCTATACCACTCCGGTTATGCTGCATACAGCATACTTGTGAGGCTTCGAGCCCTGTGGTAGCCAGAAGGCCTTGCAAGAACTCTGGGCAGCAAGCGGAGCAGGGCAATGGACGAGCGGACTGAGGGTGGACTGCCGGTGATTGCCGTTGCCATGGGCGATCCCTCGGGCATCAGCCCGGAGTTGACCGCGCGCATCCTGGCCGAACCCGATCTGCGCTCGGCTGCGCGCTTCGTCGTCTTCGGCGATGCGCGGCTGCTGGAGCTCGGCATCAAGGATAGCGGCGTCGACCCGCAGGTTCGAGTCGTCCGCGATGGCGATGCCCTGCCGTTTGGCGACCAGCCCGTCTTCGTCGACCTCGCCAACCACGACCCCGCCGATCTGCAGCGCGGCAAGGCGACGCTCGCTGGCGGCAAGGCCGCGACCGGAAATTTCCGCCGCGCCTTGCAGTTTGCAGCCGCCGGCCAGGCCGATGCGGTCTTCTTCACGCCCTTCAACAAGGCGGCGATGCGCTTCGCCTATCCCGGCTATGATGACGAGATCCGCTTCGTGCGCGATGCGATCGGCTTCGAGGGGGCGGCCAGCGAGTTCAACATCCTCGACAAGCTCTGGAATGCGCGGGTGACCTCGCATATCCCGCTCTCCGAGGTCGCCGCCAACATCACGCAGGAGCGCATCCTGCGCGCCCTGACGCTGGCCGACGCCAATCTGCGCCTCGCCGGGTTCGACCCGCCGCGCATCGCGGTCGCGGGTATCAATCCCCATGCCGGCGACGGCGGCAATTTCGGGCGCGACGAGATCGAGACCATCGAGCCGGCGGTCAAGGCCGCGAAGGCCAAGGGCTTCACCGTCGAGGGGCCGTTCCCGTCCGATACGGTGTTCCTGCGCGCCCGGAACGGCGATTTCGACGCCGTCTTGACGATGTATCATGACCAGGGCCAGATCGCGATGAAGCTGATCGGCTTCGACAGCGGTGTCACGCTGATTGGCGGCTTCCCGTTCCCGATCTGCACGCCCGCCCATGGCACGGCCTATGAGATCGCCGGCAAGGGCATCGCCAATCTGGGCGCGACCCGGGCCGCGCTCGCGCTCGCCATCAAGATGGCTCGGGACGGCAAGGCGAGGGCGAAAGCCGCCGCCTGACGCCGATCATCCCTTTCAAAAGACCGCCGCTCAAGAGCGGTCGCCAACAATCGATCATCCAGGGAGAAACCGCATGAAGACCATCAGCATCACAGCAGCGCTCGCCGGCACGCTCGCCATCGGCGTCGCTGGCGCAGCGCAGGCCTGGCAGCCGACCAAGCCGATCGAGTTCGTCGTCACCTCGGGCGCCGGCGGCGGCACCGATAACTTCGCCCGCATGATCCAGTCGATCATCAGCAAGCACAAGCTGATCGATCAGCCGATCGTCGTGGTGAACAAGGGCGGCGGCTCGGGCGCGGAAGGCTATGTCTACGGCAAGGGCGCCAAGGGCGACCCCAACCGCGTCATCTTCGGCACCAACAACGCCTATCTGCTGCCCTACGTCGCCAAGCTCGGCTACAAGTTCAGCGACCTGACCCCGGTGGCGGGGCTGGCGCTCGACGAGTTCCTGCTCTGGGTCAAGGGCGATGCGCCCTATGCGGACGCGAAGACCTATCTCGAGGCCGTCAAGGCCAAGCCGATGGGGTTCAAGATGGGCGGCAGCCAGTCGAAGGACACCGACCAGACGTTGACCTCGATGATCCAAGACGCGGCAGGCGTGAAGTGGATCTACGTGCCGTTCCAGGGCGGCAGCGCGGCCGCCGTGCAGCTCGCCGGCGGCCATATCGACTCCAACGTCAACAACCCCAACGAGAATATCGGCCAGTGGAAGGCCGGTCAGGTCAAGCCGCTCTGCGTCTTCTCGCCGGTGCGTCTCGCCAAGAGCGATCCGGTGTTCGAGGGTAAGGGCTGGGGCGACATCCCGACCTGCAAGGAGGCCGGCCTGCCGCTCGAAACCTTCCAGATGCCGCGCACGGTCTGGCTGCCGGCCGAGGTCCCGGCCGATGCCGTCGCCTTCTACGCCGACGTGCTGGAGAAGGTCTCCAAGACGCCGGAATGGCAGGAATTCGTCGCCCGCACCGCGCAGACCGGCAAGTTCATGAAGGGCAAGGAACTGGCGGACTTCGTCGCCAAGGACGATGCCGCGAACAAGAAGGTCTTCGAGGCCGAGGGCTGGGTCGCGAAGTAAGGCGACCAGACGTCATTCCCGGGCGGCGCGCAGCGTCGACCCGGGAATTTCCGGACCCGCAAGGCACTGGTTTTCCAGATGGCCGGGTCAAACCCGACCATGACGCCTCTGCACCCGCGCCAAGGATGTTCTGCCATGATCACCCGCTTCTGGGCCGAGATCGCAACCGCGCTGGCGACGCTGGTTTTCGGCCTCGTCATCGTCAAGGGCGCGCTTGAATTCGGCATCGGCTGGGATTCGTCGGGCCCGCAGCCCGGCGCGTTTCCGTTCTACACGGGCGGGCTGGTCGCGCTGGCGAGCCTGGGCACGCTGGTCTTCACGGCGGCAAGGCGCTTCGCCGGTGCCGAGTGGCTGGCTGAGGAGTTTCTCGATCGCGAGCGTGGCAGGCGGGTGCTGTCCTTCCTGCTGCCGCTCATCGCCTTCGTGGTGCTCAGCGCCACGCTCGGCATGTATGTCGCGACGATCCTCTATCTCGTCTTCACGATGCGTTTTCAGGGCCATTACGGCTGGCTGGGCACGCTGGTGACGGCGTTCGGGACGGCAGCCTTCTTCTATCTCGCGCTCGAGAAATTCTTCCAGATCAGCCTGCTCAAGGGGCCGCTCGAGCCTCTGCTCGGCCTGTGACCGGCCTGCAACGACAATCGGTGCCGTGAGCCATGGATAACATCGCCAATCTGATGCACGGCTTTTCGGTCGCGCTGACCACGCATCACATCCTCCTGATGATGGCGGGCGTGCTGTTGGGAGTGCTCGTCGGCGTGCTGCCGGGGCTGGGAGCCCCCAACGGCGTTTCACTTTTGCTACCGCTGACTTTCAGCATGGACCCGGTTTCGGCCATCATCCTGCTGACCTCGCTCTACTGGGGGGCGCTCTTTGGCGGCTCGACGACCTCGATCCTGTTCAACATTCCCGGCGAGCCCTCATCGGTCGCGACGACCTTCGACGGCCACCCGATGGCGAAGCAGGGGCGCGCCACCGAGGCGCTCTCCTTCGCCTTCCTCTCGGCGGGTTTCGGCGCGCTGGCGGGAGTCATCCTGATCACGCTGCTTTCGGGCTGGGTCGCGAAATTCGCGCTGCGCTTCTCCTCACCTGAATATTTCGCGGTCTATTTCATGACCTTCGCCAGCTTCATCGGGCTTGGCGGCGCCTCGCCTCTGAAGACGATCGTCTCGATGGGCATCGGCTTCACCCTCGCCTCGATCGGCATGGACTCGGTCTCGGGCAATGTCCGCCTGACCTATGAGTTCGACGTGCTGCTCGCCGGCGTCTCGTTCCTGATCGCCGTGATCGGGTTGTTCGGCATCGGCGAATTGTTGCTGACGATGGAGGAGGGGCTCAAATTCGAGGGCGTCGCCGCCAAGGTTCGTATCCGCGACGTGGTGCTGACGGCGGCGAAGCTGCCGCGCTACTGGCTCGCCTTGCTGCGCTCCAGCGCGATCGGCATCTGGATGGGCATCACGCCGGGCGGGCCGACGGCGGCGTCCTTCATGAGCTACGCCATGGCCAAGCGCACCTCGCGTAACCCGGCCAAGTTCGGCAAGGGCGAGCCCGAGGGCGTGATCGCGCCCGAGACCGCCGACCATGCCGCGGGCTCCGCCGCAATGCTGCCGATGCTGGCGCTGGGCATCCCGGGCTCTGCGACCGCTGCGGTGATGATGGGCGGGCTGATGATCTGGGGCCTGAACCCCGGGCCGACGCTGTTCACCGACCGGCCGGACTTCGTCTGGGGCCTGATCGCCTCGATGTATCTCGGCAACGTCGTCGCGGTCGTGGTCGTGCTGGCGACGGTGCCGCTCTTCGCCTCGATCCTGCGGATTCCGTTCTCGATCATCGGGCCCGTGATCGTGGTGATCTGCTTCATCGGGGCGTTCACCGCCGCGAGCAAGGAGTTCGACATCTGGCTGGCGCTGATCTTCGGCCTCGTCGGCTACGTCTTCAAGAAGCTCGATTATCCGATCGCGCCGCTGGTGCTTGCCATGGTCATCGGCGACAAGGCCGAGGACGCCTTCCGCCAGTCGATGATCTTCAGCCAGGGCTCGCTTTCGATCTTCTGGTCGAACCCGCTGGTCTCGACACTGATGGCGATCGGCGTCGCGCTGCTGGTGCTGCCGGTGATCGGGCGCATCGCCCAGTACTTGCGCGGGCGCAGCGCAGCGCGCACCGTCATCTGAACGCCACCACAAGAAACCGTCCGGAAACGCCGCCATGACCGAACCCTACAAGGGCATCCTGCCGATCGCTCCCACCATCTTCCACGACAATGGCGACCTCGATCTCGAGGGCAACAGGCGCGTCATGGACCTGATGGTCGACCAGGGCGTCGACGGCATCTGCATCCTCGCGAACTTCTCCGAGCAGTTCCTGCTGACCGACGCCGAGCGCGAGCAGGTGATGCATCTGTCGCTGGAGCAGGTCGCAGGCCGCGTGGCGGTGATCGTCACGACCTCGCATTTCTCGACCCGGATCGCGGCGCAGCGGGCCAAGGCCGCAGCAGATGCCGGCGCCAAGATGCTGATGATGATGCCGCCCTATCACGGCGCCCTGCTCAAGGCCGACGAGCAGGGCATGATTGAGCATTTCAAGTACATCGGCGATGCTTGCGGCATCCCCATCATCCTGCAGGATGCGCCTTTGTCCGGCGTGACGATGACCGTGCCCTTCATGGTGCGCCTCGCCAAGGAGGTGCCGCTCGTCCGCTATTTCAAGATCGAGGTTCCGGGCACGGCCAACAAGCTGCGCGCGCTGATCGAGACGGGCGGCGCGGCCGTGGCCGGCCCCTTTGACGGCGAGGAGGCGATCACCCTGATGGCCGATCTCGATGCCGGCGCCACCGGCACGATGACGAGCGCGATGATCCCCGACCTGATCAAGCCGATCCTGACCGCCCATGCCGCCGGCGACCGCAAGACGGCCGCCGCGCTCTATCGCGATGTGCTGCCGATCATCAACTACGAGAACCGCCAATGCGGGCTGCGCTCGGCCAAGGCGGTGATGAAGGAGGGTGGTGTGATCAAGTCGGAGGCCGTGCGCCATCCGCTGACGCCGCTGCATCCCAAGACCCGCGAAGGCCTGATCGAACTCGCGCGCGAACTCGATCCGCTGGCCCTACGCTGGGGCAAATAGCTCTTCCGCGCTTCAGTCGAACTCCTTCCTGAACTTCTCGCTGACGGTTGTCGCCGAGCGGAAGCGGCCGATCGAGAAAGCTTCGAGCGGGGTCGGTGACGCGCCATCGACGATCATCTCGCTCAGGCATACGCCGACGCCGGGGCCGATCTGGAAGCCGTGGCCGCAGAAGCCGAAGCCATGGAACAGGCCGGCCGTGGTCAGGCTCGGGCCAATCACCGGGATCATGTCGGGCAAATAGCCTTCGATGCCAGACCAGACGCGGATGACATGGCCATGCGCCAGGGCGGGCACGACCCGCGCCAGCGCACGCATCGCCGCCAGCGTCTTGCCCGGCGGCACGGGCGCGCGGTTCGCGACGGCGTCGGCCGCCGTGCGCGGATATCCGGCGAGGATGACGTTGCCGCGCTCGGTCTGCCGGGCGATGACCGAGCCGTCGATGGTCTGGAGCGAGGGCGCGATCAGGAAGGGCAGGGGCTCGGTGACGAATTGCGGCGGCCCCGCCGCGAAGACCGGAGCCGTCTCGCCGAAGCACTCCGCCATCTCGACCGCCCAGGCGCCGGCCGCGTTGACGAGCGCGCCGCAGCTCAGCTCGTCTCCGTCGGCCGTCCGGACGACGAAGCCCTCGCCCTGTCGCGCCACGGCCGTGACACGCGTATTCTCGCGGATGAAGACGCCGAGGCGCTGCGCCGCGCGTGCCACGGCCGGCGTCACCAGCCTTGGATTGGCGGTCGCGTCGCGGGCCGAATAAGTCGCGGCCACGGCCTTGTCGCTGAGCCAGGGCCAGCGCCGGCGCAGATCCGACGGACCCAGCCGTTCGATGGCGAGGCCGTGGGATTCCGAGACTTGGGCGTATCCTTCGAGCTTCGTCTGTTCGTCTTCGTCGAAGGCGCAGTAGAGATGGCCCGTTTGCACGAACTCGCAATCCTCGCCGATCAGCGCGCCGATCTCCTCCCATAGCGTCTGCGAGCGCAGCGACAGCGGATATTGGGCCGGAAAGCGGCCCTGCAGACGGAGATTGCCGAAATTCGTGCCGCTCGACTGCGCGCCGACCACGCCCTTCTCGAACATCACAACGCGCTGTCCGCGCTTGGCCAGGAAGAAGGCGGTCCAGGCTCCGATCAGACCGCCGCCGATGATGGCGACGTCGGCGCTCGCCGGGCTCATGGCGCGGCATCCCCGGCGGCGGCAAGCATGATCGGCTTGACCGGAGCCTGGCCGCGCAGGCGCCCTGCCGCCGCGCCCTCCAGCCCGGCTGCACCGGCTACGATCTCTTGCAGGGCCGGGCCGCAGACCCGGCCCTGGCAACGGCCCATGCCGCAGCGGGTCATCGCCTTGACGCGGTTGACCTCGACGGGGCCGAGCGCCTGCGCCATCGCGCTGCGCACCGCGCCGAACGTCACGGTCTCGCAGCGGCACAGGATGGTGTCGTCCGCTTGCGACCGGATCTGCGCGACCGGCCAGGCGAAGGCACTGGCGAGCCCGCGCTGGAAACCGCGCAGGCGTGCGACCCGGCGCGCCAGCGGCCGGACGGCGCCGATGTCCTGCGGCGCGCCGAGATCGGACAGGATCGCATGTGCTGCCAGCGCGCCGCTGGCTTCGGCTGCATCCGCGCCACCGATGGTGGCGCCGTCGCCGGCCAGATAGAGTCCCGGCCGGCTGCGGCCGAAACCGTCCGTCTTCGGCAGGAAGAGCCGGAAATCCGCGTCATAGGCGAAGGTGGCACCGGCGAGGTCGGCAAGCTGGGTCTCGGGCTTGAGCCCATATCCCAGCGCCACCGCGTCGCAGGCGAAGCGCCGCTCGCGGCCATCGGCATCGCGGATCAGCAGCGCCTCGACATGTCCGTCGCCCTCGATCGCGAGCGGCGTCGCGCCATGCAAAAGCGGCGTGCCTGCCCGCATCGCACTGGCCATATAGGCGAGGCCGCGCAGCAGCGTGCGCGGCGAACGCATCATCGCCGGGAAGGCCGCGGCCTTGGCGCGAAGCGGCGTGGTATCTGCGATCACGACGACCTCGCCGCCCATCTCGCGGTATTGCTTGGCGGCAAGCAGCAGCAAGGGCGAGGAGCCGAGGAAGGCGACGCGATGGCCGATCAGGCAGCCCTGATCCTTGAGCGCGACCTGCGCGCCGCCGAGTGTGAAGACGCCGGGCAGCGTCCAGCCCGGCATCGGCGCGACACGGTCCATGGCGCCCGTCGCCAGCAGCAGCCGGTCGGCCTCGACGACATCGGTCCGGCCATCGCCGACGAGATGCAGCCTCGTTGCGTCGATCGCCCAGACCAGCGTGCGGGGGCGGTAGTCGACGAGCTTTTCGAGCCGGGCGAAGCGCGCATGCAGGGCCTCGTATTTTCCGGCCTCGCTGCCCATCAGTTTGCGCATGTCGAGCGCCAGCCCCGCGGAGGGCTGCCGATAGCCCTGGCCACCGGCCCGATGCCCTTCGTCGATCAGGATCGGGCGATGGCCGCGGGCACACAGCACCTCGGCGGCGGCGATGCCGGCGGGCCCTGCGCCGACGATGACGATGCTGGCCGGGGTCTGGCTAGACATGCGACGGAATCGGGGCGGGCGGCTCGCTGAAGAGGGTCATGCCCTCGGCAACCGGCGTGGTGCAGGCCCGCAGCCGGCCGCCATGCCCGCTCCAGACCCAGCAATCCTGGCAGGCGCCCATCAGGCAGAAGCCGGCGCGCGGCTCATCCCCGAATTCATGCCGGCGCAGCAGCAGGCCGTGGCTCAGCAGCGCGGCGAGGACGCTGTCGCCGGTCGTCGCCACGAACGGCATTCCCTCGAAGCTGAACGCGACCGGCGGTCCGGCCCGCTCCGCCACGCGCTTGAACTGGGCACCGGAGCGGTTCATGCGGGCCGTTCGATATTATTGCGATGCGATAAAAACATTCGAATATTGATAAATGGCAACGGGGCCCTGTCAAGCCCGCCGCTGAGCGGCGCCAGGTGGCAGTGGCTCAGACCCGAGAGATGGCGTGCGCGGTGGCGATGATCAGCGCGGAGAAGCGTGCGACGACCTCCTCGCGGCTGTAGCGCGAGCAGGACACCGCGATGTTGACGGCCGCCTCGGGCCGTCCGCGATGGTCGAGAATCGGTGCCGCGATCGAGGCATCGCCGAGATAGACCTCCTCGAAGGCGGTGGCGTAGCCCTGCGCGGCGGCACGCCGGATTTTTTCGCGCAGCGCCTCGCGCTGCCAGGTTGTCGACGGCGTATGGGCCTTGAGGTCGGAGGCGTCGATCACCGCCATCGCCTCGTCCTCCGGCAGGCGCGACAGCATGGCGATGCCGGGCGCCGTGCAATAGGCCGGCATCCGCGTGCCGATGATGACGTCGGTATTGAGCACGTGCCGGCTGAGGAAGCGCGAGACGAAGATGATCTCCGGGCCCTCGCGCACGGTCAGGTTGACCGTCTCCTCTGTCTCCTTGCTGAGATGCATCAGATAGGGCATCGCCCGGTCGATCAGCCGGCTGCCGCGGATGAAGTGGTAGCCGAGGTCGAGGGTCTTCGCCGTCAGTTCGAAGCGCTTGGTCTCGGCGTCCTTGTGCAGATAGCCGAGCCGGGTCAGCGTGTACGTGAAGCGCTGCGCCGCGCTGAGATCCATGCCCGTCTCGGAAGCGACCTGCGAGAGATTGAGCGTCTGGTGCTGGCGTCCGAAGGCGTAGAGCACCCGGAAGGCCTTCTCGACCGAATTGACCATCAGCGCCTCGGTCTTGCCACGCGCCGGCCGTTCACTTTCGGGGCTCGCGCTGGCGCGGCTCGGCTGCCTCGTTTCGGGCATGGACATCGATGGTTCTCCTTCGCCGATCAATGGCTGCCGCTCACGGCCTTGACAAGGTGGGGCATTCCCGCCGATCATTCAATAGAACTTATCGCATATCGATAGAAAGCCATCGGAGCCGCCATGAAGGAATTTATCCTCAGCGAGGTTCGCGGTCCCGTCGGGATCCTGACCCTGAACCGTCCCGACAAGCTCAACGCCTGGAACGCGCCGATGCGCGCGCGCCTCGTCGAAGCTCTGGAAGAGCTGGAGGCCAACGAGGCGGTGCGCGCCATCGTCCTGACCGGGGCAGGGGACCGCGCCTTCGGGGCCGGGCAGGACCTGAACGAGACCAAGACCTTCGATCCCGATCGTGCCGAGCTCTGGATGGGCGAATGGGAGCGTCTCTACGATTTGATCCGCTCGCTCTCGAAGCCGATCGTCGCGGCGCTGAACGGCGTCGCCGCCGGCTCCGCCTTCCAGGTCGCGCTGCTCTGCGATCTGCGCGTCGGCCATGACGGCGTCACCATGGGCCAGCCCGAGATCAATTCCGGCATCGCCTCGGTGACCGGCCCCTGGATCATGCGCGAGATGATCGGCATCGCCCGCACCATCGACCTGACCCTGACCGGGCGGATGATGGATGCCGAGGAATGCTTCCGTATCGGCCTGATCAACCGGATCGTGGCGAAGGACAAGGTGATGGAGGCGACGCTGGCGCTCGCCACCGAGCTCGCTGGAAAGCCGCCCGTCGCGATGCGGCTCAACAAGGCCCGCTTCCGCGAAGTCACCGAGGCGAGCTTCCGCGAGTGCCTGGCCGCCGGCATCCGCAACCAGCGCGAGGCCTACGCCACCGGCGAGCCGGCCCGCATGATGGAGGAATTCCTCGCCAAGCGTGCCGCCCGAAAGACGGCATAGGCGCGGCGACACTCCGAAAATCGAACAGCATCACCCACGGGGAAATGCGGAAAACCGCTTGAACGGGAGACGATGATGACCAGCAGCAAGACGAGACAGCCTAACCGGCGCAACCTTCTGCAACTGGCCGGCGGCGTGGCCGCCGGCGCGATGTTCGGGCCAGCCCTGATCGGGCGCGCCAGCGCCGCGACGCAGATCACCGTCGCCGATCCCGGTGGCCCCTTCGGCCCGGCCTTCCGCAAGGCCTTCTACGACCCCTTCGAGAAGGCGACCGGCAACAAGGTCGTCAATGTCGCGCGCGAGGCCGAGCCGACCGCTCAGTTCAAGGCGATGGTCGAGACCAAATCCTACACCTGGGACGTCTGCACGCTGACGCTGTCGGCGCGCGACATCCTCGCGGGGCAGGGCCTGCTCGATCCGATCGGCTTCAGCCATGCCGATGTGCCCAAGCTGATGCCGGAGGCGATCTCGCCGCTTTATATGGGCACCGACGTCTATTCGACTGTTTTCGCCTACCGCACCGACCGCGTGAAGACCGCGCCCGCGAGCTGGGCCGATTTCTTCAACGTCGAGAAGTTCCCGGGCCGCCGCGCCCTGCGCAAGAACCCGATCGACACCATCGAGCAGGCGCTGCTCGCCGACGGCGTGCCGCTCGACAAGCTCTACCCGCTCGATGTCGACCGCGCCTTCAAGGTCCTCGACAAGATCAAGCCGCATGTCGCGGTCTGGTGGACCGGCGGCGCGCAGTCGACGCAGCTTCTCCAGAGCGGCGAGGTCGACATGCTGCCGGGCTGGAACGCCCGCCTGCAGGCGGCGATCGACGGCGGCACGCCTGCGAAGATCGTCTGGAACCAGGGCCTCTACTCGATCGAGGGCTGGGGTCTGCCCAAGGGCGGGCCGAAGGCCGATGTTGCGCGTCAGTTCGTGCGCTTCTGCTCCGATCCGAAGGCCCAGGCCGTCTTCACCGAGATCCTGGCCTATGGCCCGACCAATCTCGATGCCTACCAGACGATTCCCGCCGAGCGCGCCAAGGTGTTGCCGACCTCTCCGGAGAACCTGAAGCAGATGGCGATCGCGGATGAAGCCTGGTGGAGCGCCAACCGCGCCAAGGTCTCCGAGCGCTTCAACGCTTGGCTGCTGACCTGACCGCGATGACGACGAAGGCGAAACACGCCGTCGAGGGCAAGCTCGTCGTCGAGGGATTGTGCAAGCGCTATGGCGCGACCACGGCCCTCGAACCGAGTTCGCTCAGCGTCGCCGAGGGCGAGTTCCTCACCTTGCTGGGGCCTTCGGGCTCCGGCAAGACGACGCTGCTGCAACTGATCTGCGGCCTCGTCGACGCGAGCGAGGGCAGGGTGGTGATCGACGGCCGCGACCAGTCGCGCATGCCGGTGCATCAACGCGATATCGGGCTCGTCTTCCAGCATTACGCGCTGTTTCCGCATCTCACGGTCGCGGAGAACATCGCCTTCCCGCTGAAGATGCGCGGGCGGCCGGCTTCGGAGATCGCCAAACGCGTCGAGGATGCGCTCGCCATGGTCCATCTCGGCCATCTCGCGAAGCGCTTCCCTCGCGAGCTGTCCGGCGGGCAGCAGCAGCGCGTCGCGCTCGCCCGCTGCTTCGTCTACCAGCCCTCGATCATTCTCATGGATGAACCGCTCGGCGCGCTCGACAAGAAGCTGCGCGAGCACATGCAGATCGAGATCAAGCGGCTGCATCGCGAGAGCGGCGCCACCATCGTCTATGTCACGCATGATCAGGAGGAGGCGCTGGCGCTGTCCGACCGGATCTGCCTGATGAACCATGCGAAGATCGAGCAGCTCGGGACGCCGCGCGAGATCTACGAACGCCCGCGCACCGCCTTTGCGGCCGATTTCATCGGCATTTCCAACATCTTCCGCGGTCGCTGGGACGGCAATGGCTCGCTCGAGACGGCCAATGGCCGCTTCGCGCTGCCGAAGGGGGCGGAGAGCCCGTGTGCCGAGCCGGCCCTCGTCATCCGCCCCGAGCATCTGCGGCTGGGCGCGCCGGACGGCAACGCCGTCACCGGCCGCGTCAGCGAGATCGTCTATGCCGGCTCCGAGACCCGCGTCATCGCCACGCTCGGCGACGGCGGCCAACTCGTGCTGCGGCTCGGCCCCGACGACGCGGTTCCCGCCATCCATGAGCAGATCGTCGCCGGCTGGGCCCGCGACCGGGCGGTCCTCGTCGCATGAGCGCGGTCGCGACCTCGGGCGGCCTGCGCGCGAAGGCTGGCGCCTTGCGCCTCAATGCGCTCTGGCTCGCCGTACCGGGCCTGCTCTTCCTGGCGGCCTTCTTTGCCTGGCCGGTCGCGCAGCTCCTGGGCCTGAGCCTCGTCGATCCCGACAAGGGCGGCCTCTCGATCGCGACCTATGAGCGGATCGCGGCGACCGACGTCTATCTGCGCGTCCTCGGCATCACCTTCCGCATCGCCGGCTATACGGCGCTGTATTCGCTTCTGATCGGTTATCCGCTGGCCTACTGGCTGTCACGCCTGCCGGACCTCTATCGCGGCCGCATGCTGCTCTTCGTGATGGTGCCGTTCTGGACCAGCTATCTGGTCAAGACCTTTGCTTGGATGATCGTGCTCGGCCGCAGCGGCATCATCAATTCGCTGGCGACCGGCTCAGGGATCGTCGACCAGCCGCTGCCGCTGCTGCACAACGAGTTCGGCGTCATGGTCGGCATGGTCCACGCCATGGTCCCGCTCGCCGTCATGACGATGCTGCCGGTGATGGCCGGCATCGACCGCCGGCTCGTCCAGGCAGCGCAGACGCTCGGCGCCTCGCCGGCGCATGCCTTTTGGCTGGTCTACTTCAAGCTGTCGCTGCCGGGCGTCGCGGCGGCCGGCCTGCTGGTCTTCATCTCCTCGCTCGGCTTCTTCATCGTGCCGGCCTTCCTCGGCGGGCGCCGCGAGACGATGCTGGCGCAGCTCATCATCACCCAGGTTCAGGAGCTGCTGAACTGGCCCTTCGCCGGTGCGCTGGCGGCGATGATGCTGGCGGCGGCGCTGCTCTCCTGCTGGCTCTACGACCGGCTCTTCGGCCTCTCGACCATCGCCGGGGGCTCGGCACAGGTCGGTACCGGGCGCATCCGCGATCTCGGCCTCGCCATTCTCGCGCTGGTCGCCAGGGTCGCCGGTGCCGTCTCGACGCTGACGCAGCGCCTGCTCGGACGGCGTGGCAGCGCGTTCATCCTGCCGGCCTTCTGCTGGCTCGCGATCGGCTTCCTCGTGCTGCCGACTCTGCTCGTCATTCCGCTCGCCTTCACCTCCTCGCAATTCCTCGAATTTCCGCCGCCGGGCTATGGGCTGACCTGGTTCCGGACCTATTTCGAATCGCCGCTCTGGATCCAGGCGACGATCCGCTCCTTCCTCGTCGCGTTTGCGACGGCGATCGCCGCCACCGCCATCGGCGGCTTCACGGCGCTGGCGCTGGCCAACAGCCGTACGCGCTGGAGCGGTCTGATCTTCGCCTTCTTCCTCGCGCCGATGATCGTCCCGCGCATCGTCATCGCGGTTGGCCTGTTTTACCTCTTCGCGCGGATCGGGCTGGTCGCGACCGATCTCGGCCTCGTCATCGGCCATACCGTGCTCGCCATTCCCTTCGCGCTCGTCACCATGGCGGCGGTGCTGAAGAGCTACGATCAGCGCCTCGACCAGGCGGCCGCCACGCTCGGCGCCAACCGGCTGAAGACGTTGACGGGCGTGACGATCCCGCTGGTGAAGGGCGGTCTCGTCGCGGCCTTCCTGTTCTCCTTCATCACCTCCTTCGACGAGCTCACCATCGCGATCTTCATCAGCGGCGGCGTGAAAACCACTTTGCCGAAGCAGATGTGGGACGACATGATCCTGCAGCTCAACCCGACGCTGGCGGCGGTCTCGGTCGTCGTCTTCATCGTGGTGACGGCGATGCTGCTGCTGGCGGAACGCTTCCGCTCATCCTCCTCTTCCTGATTTGCGAACTGAACGACCGAGCATGACGCCCAACGACGACGCCGGCTTTGTTGGCCTCCTGACCGCACGCGCCGCGCGCGACCCGCAGCGGATCTATGCCCGCTTCTGCGGCGAGGCGGTGAGCTACGCCATGATCGAGCGCCGCTCGGCTGCCTTCGCCGCGCATCTGCGCGAGCGTGGGCTCGAGCCCGGCGACCGTGTCGCAGTGATGATGCGCAATTCGATCGCGACGATCGCCGTCGTCTTTGGTCTGGCGCGCGCCGGCATCGCCTGGGTGCCGGTCAACGCGCAGCAGCGCGGCGAGGGCCTGCGCTATCTGCTGACGCATCCGCAGCCGAAGCTCGTCGTGGTCGATGCCGATCTCGCGGCGCTGGTCGAGGAGGCGCTGTCCGGGGCAGAAGCGCCGCCGATCCTGCGGCAGGGGTCTGAACTCGATGCGATCCTCGCCCGATCCGCGGGCTTCGACGAGCCCGCGCCATCACCCAACGCCGTCTTCGCGATCATGTACACCTCGGGCACGACCGGGCGCCCCAAGGGCGTCGTCGTCTCGCACCGGATGCTGCGTCTGGCCGCCGAGGGCGTCGGCCGCGTCTCCGCCGCGAGGCCCGGCGAGGTGCTCTTCGTCTGGGAGCCGCTCTACCATATCGGCGGCGCGCAGCTCTTGGCCCTGCCGATGATCCGCGACATCACGCTGGCGATGGTCGACCGCTTCAGCGCCAGCCGGTTCTGGAGCCAGGTCAAGGCGGAGGGGGCGAGCCATATCCATTATCTCGGCGGCATCCTGCAGATCCTGCTGAAGCAGCCCGTCGGCGAACTGGACCGCGATCACGGTGTCCGGATCGCCTGGGGCGGCGGCTGCCCGCCCGACATCTGGCCGCAGTTCCGAGACCGCTTCGGCGTCGAGATCCGCGAATGCTACGGAATGACGGAAGCCTCCAGCATCACAACCTGCAACGACTCCGGCGTGGTTGGCTCGGTCGGCCGGCCGATGCCCTGGTTCGGCGTCAGGCTGCTGGGCGCCGACGGCGCGCCCGTCGCCCCGGGCGAGCGTGGCGAGATCGTCGTGGAGACCGACATCGAGGGCGCGATCTTTCCGGGCTATCTCGACAACCCTGAGGCGACGGCCAAGGCGCTGCGCCATGGCGCGCTCCACACCGGCGACCTCGGTTCCTTCGACGGGGACGGCAATCTCTATTTTCACGGCCGCATGACCGACAGCGTCCGTTGCAAGGGCGAGAACGTCTCGGCCTGGGAGGTCGAGCATGTCGCCGCCGAGCACGAGGATGTCGAGGATTGCGCCATGATCGGCGTGGCATCGGATGTCGGCGAGCAGGACATCAAGCTCTTCGTCAAGCCGCGCGAGGGCGCCGAAGTCGATGCGGCGGCCCTGTCGGATTGGCTGGCCGCGCGCCTCGCCCCGTACCAGAACCCGCGCTACATCGCCTTCGTCGAGGATTTCGAGCGGACCGCGAGCCAGCGCATCATGAAGCACAGGCTCTCGCCCCGGCTCGACGATGCCTGGGACCGGACCGCTCCGGAGATGGTGCGCTGAGATGGCGAACTGCGACATCCTGATCTCGGGCACTGGCGCCTTCGCCGCCCGCATCGCCTTCGACATCGCGGCGACGGCGTCCGAGCCGGTCGAGGTCGTCATCGCCGGCCGCAACCGCAGCCGGCTGAACTGGCTGCGCACGGCGGCGAATGCGCGTTCGGCGATGTTCAAGAGCAAGGCGCGCTTTACGGCGCATGCCGTCGATCTTCTCGCTGCCCATGCCTCCGACGGACTTCTCGCCGCGACGAACCCGCGCATTCTCGTTCAGGCCGCCTCGATCCAGACCTCGCAGGTCATCGCCCAGAGCGGCAATGCCTGGACGCGGCTGGTCGCCGAGGGAGGCTTGAGTGCGACGGCGGTGTTTCAGGCGCTGATCAGCTCGCGCGTCGCGGCCGCGATCACGCGTGGCGGCAAGCCGGTCACGCTCCTGAACTGCAGCTTTCCCGACGTGGTCAATGGCATGATCACGGCGCAGGGCCATGACGTCGCCTGCGGCATGGGCAATGTCGCGATCCTGTCGAACGTCTTCGCCGGTTCGGCCTCGGTCGCGCGCGATGCAAATATCGAGGTGCTGGCGCATTACCAGAACCTCGCCGCCTGGCGTCAGCCGCCATCGTCGCGAAGCGGCCGGCCTCCACGCGTCTGGATCGCCGGGCAGGAGGTCGCGGATGTCTTCGTGCGCTTCGCCGACATTCAGCTCACGCCGGAGCCCGTCATCGAGATCTCCGGCGCCAGCGGCGTGCCGCTCATCCTGGCCATGGCGGCAGGGCGCTCCTGGAGCGGACATGTGCCGGGGCCGGGTGGCCTGCCGGGCGGTTATCCGGTGCAACTCAAGGACGGCGAGCTCGAACTCGACCTCCCGCAAGCCGTGGCGCGCGACGAGGCCATCGCGTGGAATGCGAGCTTCGAGCGCGAGAATGGCCTCTCCATCGCCGGCGATGGCACGGCCGTGTTCAACGGGCCGTTGCGCACCGAACTCGTGCGGCACGTCCCTGCGCTCGCGCAGGGCTTCCATATCCGCGATCTGGAGGCGGTCTGCCTCGAACTGCTGACCCTGCGCGACCGGCTGCTCGCGCTTCCCTGAGCGCGGCGCGGCCCATCCCCCGAGATCGCGTGGCTTATCTCCCGAGATAGATGGCGAGACGCGCGGCGGCGTTCTTGAGATGTGTTTCGGCCGCAGCGCGGGCGCGCTGCGGATCGCGCGCCACGATCGCCTCGAAGATCGCCTGATGCTCGCCCTGGACGATCTGGGCCATGCCGGCGAGGCGGGCCGAATTCGCGCGGGCGGTGCGGATGAAGGTCCGCACGCGCCTGTCGAGGAATTCCGACAGATCGCGAAAATAGGGATTTCCTGTCGCTTCGATGATGGCGCGGTGAAAGGCGACATCCTCGTCGACGCCGGATTCGCCACGGTCGATCGCGGCCTGCATCGCATCCAGTCGCGCCCGGATCGTGATGAGGTCGGCCTCGCTGTGGCGCTCCGCCGTGTGCTCGGTCGCGGACGCCTCGACGGCCATCAAGAGTTCGACGATGTGGCGCAGCTCGGCCTTGTCCGAGAAATCCGCGACATCGAGGCGGAAAACCGAGCTCGCCCCCGGATCGGCGACGAAGGCTCCGGCGCCCTGGCGCGACAGCACGAGCCCGTCATGCTTCAGCCGCCCCACGGCCTCGCGCACGATCGGCCGGCTGACGCCATACGTCTGGGCGAGCTGCAGTTCGGTCGGCAGACGCTCGCCGGCCTGCAGACGCCCCGACGCGATCTCGTCACGCAGCCTGAGCGCCAGCGTGTCGGCGAGCGAGGGGGCTCGTCCCAGAATGTCACGCAGCGGCTCGGATCGGCTTTTGTCGGCGACCATTGGCTTCGATATGTCCGCTAGCTGGCGATGTGCAGGCCGCCATTGACGTGAATGGTCTCGCCGGTGACGAACCGTGCCAGATCGGAGCACAGGAAAGCAACGACCCCGGCGACCTCCTCAGGCGTTCCCAACCGCTTCATTGGCGTGTTCGGGATCAGCTCCGGCTTCTTCGCGATCAGCGGTTGCACCATCGGCCCCTCGATCAGTCCGGGCGAGACGGCATTGACGCGCGTGCGCGGCGCCAGTTCCAGCGCCAGCGAGCGCGTCAGGCTGAGCACGCCGCCTTTCGCCGCCGCGTAATGGGCGTGGGCGTAGCTGCCGCGATGGCCGGCCATCGAGGCGATGTTCACGATCGCGCTGCCCTCGGCCAGATGCGGGATCGCGGCGCGGCAGCTATGGAACACGCCGTCGAGATTGATCGCGATCGACTGCCGCCATTCGGCTTCGCTCATCTCGCTGACCAGCCGGTCGCGATAGAGCCCCGCCGCCGTCACCAGCGCGTCGATGCGGCCGAATTTCTCCACCGCTGCGTCGACGGCCCGTTCGGCATCTTCAGCAACGGCGGCATCCTGCCGGAGCGCCAGTATGCGCACCACGTCAGGGTCGAGTTCGCGTGCGAAGCCTTTGACGCCGTCCTCATCGAGATCGGTCAGGACGCAGAGCGCGCCATGCCGGAAAAACAAGCGGGCAACGGCCCGGCTGATCGCCCCATTCGCGCCGGTCAGAAGCAGAACCTTGCCTGAGAAATCGATCATGGCGCGCCTCAGGTCATCAGCCAACCGCCGGCCACATCGCAGACCTGTCCGGTAACGAAGGCCGCGTTGTCGGAGGTCAGGAACAGGCAGGTCTGCGCGACGTCCTCGGGGCTGCCGAGGCGGCGCAGCGGCGTCGCCATCCGCGCCGCCTCATTGGCTTCCGGAGCGGTGCCGCGCATCAGCGGCGTATCGATCCGGCCGGGCGCCACGGCGTTGACGGTGATGCCGTCGGGGCCGAGTTCGCCGGCGAGATGCTTGGTGAAGCCGATCAGAGCCGCCTTGGTCGCGGCGTAATGGACGCCGACGATGTCGCAATAGGTTTTGCCGGCAACGGAGGAGACGCTGACGATCGACCCGCGGCCGGCGGTGCGCATCGCCGGCACGACTGCGCTGGCGCAGAGGAAGGCGCCGGTCAGGTTGACGTCGAGCACCCGGCGCCATTCGTCGGCGCCCATCTCGCCGAGCAGGGCGCGTTTGCCGTCGGCGCCCGAATTCGGCGAGATCCCGGCATTGTTGACCAGCACGCCGATGGGGCCGAGGGCTTCCGTGACGCGTGCGATCGCCAGATTGACCGAAGCCTCGTCGGCGACATCGGCCGAGACGGCAAGTGTCGTCGCGCCGCGTTGGCGGGCCGCCTCGGCGGCTGCTTCCGCGAGCGCCGGATCATGGTCGAGATAGGCGACGCTGGCGCCGGCGGCCGCATGGGCGTCAGCGATCGCCTGGCCGATGCCGCGCCCCGCGCCGGTGACGAGCACGACCTTGCCGCGATGGCTGGTCACTTCGACACCTCCAGCATGATCTTGCCGAGATGGGCGCTCGATTCCATCAACTCATGCGCCTGTCGCGCCTGTTCCAGCGGGAAGGTCGCATGGATGATCGGCTTCACCGTGCCGGCATCGAGCAGCGGCCAGACCTCGCGGCGTAAGTGCTCGGTGATCTCGGCCTTGAGCGCGACCGAACGCACACGCAGCGTCGAGCCGGTCAGGGTCAGGCGCCGGAGCATCACGTTCATCAGGTCGAGATCGGCCTTGCTGCTCTGCAGGAAGGCGATCTGCACCAGCCGCCCCTCCAGCGCGAGGATGTTGATGTTGCGCTGGATATAGGGCCCGCCGACCATGTCGAGCACGACGTCGACGCCCTTGCCGCCGGTCAGGCGCTTGACCTCTGCGACGAAGTCCTGGGCGCGGTAATCGATCGCCTCGTCGGCGCCGAGCGAGCGGCAGAAGGTGCATTTCTCCGCCGAACCCGCGGTCGCATAGACCGTCGCGCCGGCATGCTTGGCGAGCTGGATCGCCGTCGAGCCGATGCCGCTGGAGCCGCCATGGATCAGGATGGTTTCGCCCTTCCTGAGCCGGCCGCGCGTGAAGACGTTGTCGTAGACCGTGTAGTAGGTCTCCGGCAGCCCGCCGGCCTCCAGCAGCGAAAGCGGCTTCGGTACGGGCAGGCAGAGCGGCTCGTCGGCCACGGCATATTCGGCATAGCCGCCGCTGATCACCAGCGCGCAGACGGCATCGCCGATGCGGCTTGTGGGCACGCCGTCACCGACTGCGACGATCCGCCCCGAAACCTCGAGGCCCGGAATCTCCGTCGCGCCGGGGGGAGGCGGATAGCCGCCGGCTCGCTGCAGGCAGTCGGGCCGGTTGATGCCGGCCGCCGCGACCGCGATCAGGACCTGGCCCGGGCCGGGCTGCGGCACCGGCGCCGTCTCGATCTCGATCACCTCCGGGCCGCCCGGCCCCGTAAAGTGCACCTGCTTCATCGTCTGCGGCAATGCCATGATGGTCATCTCTCCCTGCATGCGGGCATGTTTCGTCGCGTGACCACGGTCGGCGGACGTGGCGTCCACTGTCCGGAACCCTGCTCTCGCGCGGGGTCGACCGCCGTTGTGGCGTTCGCCCTGCCTCGGTTCAAGCGTTAGCAAACCCCCACTTGTCAGGCAACTTGGTTATCTGCATTATCCGCCCGCCGGGAGAATGTCCGGCCGGGACGCATCAGGCGATGGGGACCGCAAGAAATGTTCGTGACAGCGGTCCCAGGGAGGACATGATGAAGGTTCTGACGCGCGCGGCGCTGGCCGCGGTATTGACTCTGTCGGCGACGCAAGCCTTCGCCCAGGTCAAGATCGGCGCACTCTATCCATTCTCGGGCGGCCTCGCCTTGCTCGGCGACGAAAGCTTCCGCGGCCTCGAGATCGCGATCGAGGAACGCAACGCAGCGGGCGGCCTGAAGAAGCAGAAGATCGAGATCGTCAAGGGCGATGCGGTCGAACCGAACCAGGCCGTGGGCGAGGCGCGCCGCCTGACCTCGGTCGACAAGGTGCCGGTGATCTTCGGGACCTATTCGTCCTCGCTGTCGATCGCCGCGACGCAGGTCGCGGAACTGGCCGGCGTACCCTATTTCGAACTCGGCGCGATCTCCGACCCGATCACCGAGCGCGGCTTCAAGAACGTCTACCGCACCAATCCGACCGCTCGCGACTTCGCCAGCCGCATGGTGGACGCCATCGGCGAGGCCATCGCGCCGGCGCTCGGCGTCGATGCCAAGTCGCTCAAGGTCGCGATCATCCATGAGGATTCGCTCTACGGCCAGACCGTCGCCGGCTACCAGACGGCCCGCGCCAAGGAGAAGGGCGTCAACGTCGTCGAAACGCTGCCCTATTCGGCGAAGTCGGTCGATCTGACGCCGGTGATCCTGCGCCTCAAGACGGCGGGCGCCGATGTAGTGCTGCAGACCTCCTACCAGAACGACACGGTGCTGTTCTTCCGCCAGATGAAGGAGCAGGGCTTCAAGCCCAAGGCCATGATCGGCGCCGGTGGTGGTTATTCGCTGCGCGACACCATGCTGGCGATCGGCGCGGAGCACATGGAGGGCGCCCTCAACGTCGACTTCACCCAGTTCCGCACCAACCCCAAGGCGGCGCCCGGCGTCGACGACTTCGTCAAGAAGTACCAGGCCAAATACGGCACCGCGCCGCGCTCGGGCCACTCGCTCGCCAACTACATGGGCGCGCTGGTCTTCCTCGATGCGATGGAGAAGGCGCCTGACCTGAAGGCGGCCTCGATCCGCACGGCCGTGATGGCCGTCGATATCCCGGTGGGCGGCACCGCCACGGGCTGGGGCGCCAAATTCGCCGAGAGCGGCCAGAACGGCCGCGCCGTGCCCTTCCTGATGCAGTGGCAGGGCGGCGAACTCGTCACGGTGTTCCCGGCTGACGCCGCTGTCGCCAAGATGAAGGTCGGCATCGGTACCAACTGACGCCGCCGATCATTCCCGCCCGAGCGGGACGGGACGTAAAGCCCGAGGGCCGCCGAGCGCGGCCCTCTCATGCTCGGCGCCCGACACATTCCCTTCTGCGACCGATTCGACTTCGGAGACGCCCTTCATGGACGTGCTTGTCCAGTTGCTGCTCAACGGCATCATGCTCGGCAGCATGTACGCCATCATCAGTGTCGGCCTGACGCTGATCTTCGGCATCGTCCGGGTCGTGAACTTCGCCCATGGCGAGTTCCTGATGATCGGCATGTATGCGACCTATCTGCTCGCCACCAAGCTGGGCTGGCACCCTTACGTCTCGGCCGTGCCGGTGGTCGTGCTGCTGTTTTGCGTCGGTGCGCTGGTACAGCGCTTCATCATCCAGCCGCTGCTGAACGCCGATGAGCACATCCAGATCTTCGCCACCGTCGGCCTCTCCACCGCGCTGGTGAACCTTGCGCTGATGATTTTCGGCGCGGATCTCTATTCGGTCTCCACCCCGAGTGCCCGCCAGTCGGTCTCGCTCGGCGGCTACACCGTGCTGTCGGGCCAGATCGTCATCCTCGCCTGCGCGCTGGCGCTGGTCGCAGGGTTGCACCTGTTCATGCAGAAGACGCCGCTCGGCCGCGCCATCCGCGCCACCGCGCAGAACCGCAACGCGGCGCTGCTGATGGGCGTGCGGGTCGACCGCATCTACATCATCTCCTTCGGCCTCGGCGCCGCCTGCGTCGGGCTCGCCAGCGCGCTCGTCATGCCGCTCTTCCCGGTGACGCCGACGATCGGCTCCTATTTCGTGCTGACGGCCTTCGTCGTCGTCGTGCTCGGCGGCATGCGCAGCATGTACGGAGCCTTTGCCGGCGCGATGATCATCGGCATCGTTGACAGCCTCTCGGGCTACTACATCGCGCCTGACCTCAAGGAGGTCGTCTATTTCGCGATCTTCATCCTGATCCTGATCTTCAAGCCGACGGGCCTGTTCGGCTTCGGCCGTGGGACGGAGTGAGCCCATGACCTCGCAAACCGCCAACGCGCTTGCGCCGGGAAGACCCGGCCGGCTCGCAGCCCTGACCCATCCGCGCGTCTATGTCGCCTTGATCCTGCTCTCGCTGCTGCTGGTCATCCCCGCCCTCAGCGAGTCAGCCTTCGTCATCCACGTTTTCGTGACGATCTGCGTCTTCGCCGGACTTTCGACGGCCTGGAACATCGTCGGCGGCTATGCCGGCCAGCTCTCGCTCGGCCATATGATGTTCTACGGCATCGGCGGCTACACCACCGCGCTGCTCATCCAGCATTTCGGGCTGTCGCCCTGGATCGGAATGTGGGCAGGCGCGGCGCTCTCGGCCGTGGTCGCGGTCTGCATCGGCTATCCCTGCTTTCGCCTGCGCGGGCCGTTCTTCTCGCTGGCGACGATCGCCTTCCTCGAGGTCATTCGCCTGCTCGCGATCCATTTCCATGGCGTCACCGGCGGCTCGGCCGGGCTGATCGTGCCGCTGAAGCTCGGCTGGGCCTGGATGATCTTCCAGGACAAGTTCAACTACCTGATCATCGCCTTCGGCCTGCTGCTGCTGACGCTGATCGTGTCCTGGGCCATCCGCAATGCGCGGCTCGGCTACTACCTGACCGCGGTGCGCGAGCGCGAGGATGCGGCCTCGGCCGCCGGCATCAGCCCGACCGAGGTCAAGCTCAAGGCCGTCGTGATCTCGGCTGCGCTGACCAGCCTGATCGGCTCCTTCCATGCGATGTATACGACCTTCCTCGAGCCGGCGACGATGTTCTCGCTGTCGACCTCGATCGAGGTGGCGATGTTCTCGCTGATCGGCGGGCTCGGCACCGTCGTCGGGCCGCTGCTCGGCACCGTCCTCGTGGTGCCGATCGCGGAGCTTGCGCGCGGCTGGCTCGGTGCCTCTGCCAACGGCCTGCACGGCTTCGTCTATGGCACGGTATTGGTGCTGATCACCCTGACTCTGCCGGGCGGCCTCGTCGGCACCTTCGGCGCACGGTTCGGCCGCCTGATCGACCGGCTGCCGGGCGGCCGGCCGCAGCCCGAGCAGGAGGCTCCGGCGCTGCGCCAGATCACGGGCACGCCCGGGGAGACGATGCTGGAGACGAAGAACCTCGTCATGCGCTTCGGTGGCCTGACCGCGACCGACGACGTCTCCATGGTGCTGAAGCGCGGCGAGATCCTCGGCATCATCGGCCCCAACGGTGCCGGCAAGACGACACTGTTCAACCAGATCTCCGGCTTCCTCCAGCCCTCCTCGGGCAGTGTTGCCATCGTCTCGGGCGGGCAGGTGGCGACGCCGGCTTCCGCCGACGCCTTCGCCAGGGCCGGAATCGGTCGGACCTTCCAGATCGTTCAGCCCTTCGGCAAGCTGACGGTGATCGAGAACATCATGATCGGTGCCTTCATGCACCATCCCGATGTCGCCTCGGCGCGCGCGGTGGCGCTGCGGGTCTCGACCCTGGTCGGCCTGCATCACGTCCGCGAGGTCGAGGCACGCAACCTGCCGATCGGAGACCTGAAGCGCCTCGAAGTGGCCCGCACGCTGGCGACCGAGCCCGACATTCTGCTGCTCGACGAGGTCATGGCCGGGCAGAGCCAGACCGACACCCAGAAGATGGTCGAGCTGATCCGCGCCGTGCGCGATGCCGGCGTCACGGTGATCGCGATCGAGCACAACATGCAGGCGATCATGAGCCTGTCCGACCGCATCATCGTGATCGATTCCGGCAAGGTGATCGCGCAGGGCGATCCGCAGGAGGTCGTGCGCGACCGCCGCGTGATCGAGGCCTATCTCGGAGAGGATTTCGCCAATGCTCAAGGTCTCTGAGCTGACGGCCGGCTACGGCCGCACCACGATCCTCCAGGACGTCTCGATCCGCATCGGCAAGGGCGAGGTCGTGACGATCATCGGCGCCAACGGCGCCGGCAAGACGACGCTGCTGCGCGCGATCTCCGGCCTGGTGAAGCCGGGCGCCGGCAAGATCGAATTCGACGGGCAGGAGATCGCCGGCGCGACGCCTGCCGACATCGTCGGCCGCGGCCTCGTAATGGTGCCCGAAGCCCGCCAGCTCTTCCCGGTCATGACCGTCCGGGACAATGTGATGATGGGCTGCTACCACGCCAATGCCCGCGAGGGCTGGGCCGCGCGCTTCGCGGAGGTGCTGGACATCTTCCCGCGCGTCCGCGAACGGCTCGACCAACTCGCCGGCTCGCTCTCGGGCGGCGAGCAGCAGATGGTCGCGATCGCGCGCGGACTGATGGCCAAGCCCCGGCTGCTGATGCTGGACGAGCCCTCGCTGGGGCTCGCCCCCATCATCGTCCAGCAGATGTTCGGCATCGTCGAGCGCATCTGCGCGATGGGCACGACGGTGCTGCTGGTCGAGCAGAAGGCGTTCCATGCGCTCAAGATCGCGCAGCGCGCCTATGTCATCGAGAATGGCCGCATTGCCATGGAGAACACCGGCGCCGGCCTTCTCGCCGATCCGCATATCAAGACCGCCTATCTCGGGATCTAGAGCAGCGATGACGGATATTTCAGGCCATACCCGCGTCTATGCGATCCTCGCCGACCCGGTCCATCACGTGCTGACACCGCAGAGGCTGAACGCGCTGATGCACGAACGTGGGCATGATGGCGTGATGGTGCCGGTGCATGTTGGCGCCGACGATCTCGCGACGGTGGTCGGGGGCCTGAAGCGGATCAGGTCGTTCGGCGGCTTCGTCGTCACCGTGCCGCACAAGACGGCGATCGTCGCGCTCTGTGACGAGGTCTCGCGCCAGGCCGGGCTGGTCGGCGCGGTCAACTGCGTTCGCCGCGAGGCCGATGGCCGGCTGGTCGGCGAGATTCTCGACGGGCTCGGCTTCGTCGCCGGAATGCGCCGCGAGGGCTTCGAGCCGAAGGGCCGGCGCGTCCTGCTGCTCGGCGCGGGCGGTGCGGCCAATGCGGTGGCCTTCGCACTGGCGGAAGCCGGCGTCGCCAGCCTCTCCATCGCCAACCGCACCCGCGCGAAATCGCAGGATCTGGCGCGACGGCTCGCGCAGGCCTTTCCCGCATTGGCCGTCGATCTCGACGAGCCCGGTGCGACGTCCCATGACCTTGCGCCGGCCCATGACATCATCGTCAACGGCACCTCGCTCGGTCTTGCAGAGGGAGACCCGCTGCCGCTCGATGCATCCCGGATCGTCCCCGGCCAGGTCGTCGCCGAGGTCATCATGCAGCCCCGCGTCACGGCGCTGCTGGCGGCCGCCCAGGCCAGGGGCTGCCGCGTCCATTACGGGCTGCCGATGCTCGAATGCCAGCTGGAGATGATGGCGGACTTCATGGGCATGATGCCATCGGGCATGAACTCATCGGGCAACGCGCCATGACCGCCGTCCCGGTTCCCGATCGCAACCGCGATCTCGCCGGCAAGGTCGCGCTGATCACCGGCGGCGGCTCCGGCCTCGGGCTCGCCATGACCCGGCGCTTTGCCGCGCGCGGCGCGAAGGTGGTGGTGCTCGACCGCGATGCCGCCACGGCCGACGCTCTGGCCGGCATCGCGGAGGCGAGCTTCGTCGCTTGCGACGTCTGCGACCCGGAGGCGGTGAACGCGGCCTTCGACCGGGCCGAGGCCGGGACCGGCCCGCTCGACATCGTCGTCGCCAATGCGGGTATCTCGCAGAACTCGCCGACCCTCGACCTTAGCTTCGCCGACTGGCGCAAGGTGATGGGCGTCAATCTCGACGGCGTCTTCCTGACGGCTCAGGCGGCCGGGCGCCGCATGGTCCCGCGCGGGCGTGGCGTCATCCTGCTGATGGCCTCGATGTACGGCGTCGTCGCGGCGCCCGAGCGCATCGGCTACTGCGTCTCCAAGAGCGGCGTCGCGATGATGGCCAAGGCGCTGGCGCTGGAATGGGCCCGCCATGGCCTGCGCGTCAACGCGCTGGCACCGGGCTATGTCCGCACGCCTTTCGTGGAGGACCTGATCGCGCGCGGGCGGCTCGATTCCGAGGCGCTCATGAAACGGATGCCAATCGGCCGCTTCATCGACACGGCGGAGGTGGCCGATCTCGCCGCCTTCCTCGCCAGCGACGAGGCGAGCGCGATCACGGGTCAGGTCGCGGGCGTCGACGGAGGCTGGAGCGCCAATGGCTATCTCTGAGACCACATTCGGAGGAGGGCGCTGATGCCTCGCCGCGAAAAGCTCCAAGCCCAAGTGCCCTGGACGGCGCTGCGCTCCACCCCCGCCGACTGGAAGGCCGCCGATCCGGCCCTGCTCGGCAGCATGCTGACGCAACTCCATCTGATCCGCGCCTTCGAGGAGAGCGTGCTCGAACTCGCAGGCGAGGGCCTGGTCCATGGCCCGGCTCATTCCTCGATCGGGCAGGAGGGCGGCGCCGTCGGTTCGGTCATCGGCCTGCGCGGCTCTGATCAGGTCAACGGCTCGCATCGCGGCCATCACCAGTTCCTCGCCAAGACGCTGTCTTATCTGGCGCCGACCTTTGATCCGACCGCCGATTTCGCCGCGCCGGTCGAGGGCATGCTGCACCGGAGCCTGGCGGAAATCCTCGGCCTCGAGCCTGGCTTCGGCCACGGGCGCGGCGGTTCGATGCATCTGCGCTGGATCGAGGCCGGCGCGCTCGGCACGAATGCCATCGTCGGTGGCGGCGTGCCGCTGGCGGCAGGCGCCGCCATGGCCCACAAGCTCGCCGGAACGGGCGACATCGCCGTCACCTATTTCGGCGACGGCGCGATCAACATCGGCTCGACGCTGGAGACGATGAATCTCGCCGCAGCGTGGTCGCTGCCGCTGCTGTTCGTCGTCGAGAACAATCTCTACGCGGTCGCGACCCATGTCGATGAAGCGTCGCGCGAGACGCGCCTGTCGGGGCGCGGGCCGGGCTTCGGCATCCCTGCCTGGCGCGTCGATGGCATGGACCCGCTCGCCGTGCATCTGGCGACGCAGGAGGCCGCTGCCCTGCTGCGCGCCGGCAAGGGCCCGGCCCTGATCGAGCTCGAGGTCTACCGCTATTTCCACCAGAACGGGCCGCTGCCCGGCTCGGCTTTCGGCTACCGGCCAAAAGAAGAGGAAGCGTCCTGGCGCGCGCGCGATCCGCTTGCCCGCGTCGCGACCGAAATGACGGCGCTGGGGCTGATCGACGACGCGGCGGTCGCCGATCTGCGCGAGCGTTCGGTCGCGCAGATGAAGGACATCGCCGGGCGCCTGCTGGAGCCGGATGGCAACCGTCGCCGCATCCGCCCCGATCTCTGGCCGGACACCGCCTTCGTCGATGTCGGCCTGCGCGGCGAATTGCCATCTCTGCCGTCGGATGGCCCACCGCCCGGGGCGACGGTCGAGCGCAAATTCGTCGATGCCATCGCCGATGTGCTGCACCGCCGGATGGAAACGGACCCGTCGATCGTCATCATGGGCGAGGACATCCACCGCCTGAAGGGCGGCACCAACGGCGCGACGCGCGGCTTGGCCGCAGCCTTCCCGGACCGCGTGCTCGGCACCCCGATCAGCGAGAATGCCTTCACCGGCCTTGCCGGCGGGCTGGCGATGGATGGCCGCTACCGACCTATCGTCGAGTTCATGTATCCGGACTTCATGTGGGTCGCAGCCGATCAGGTCTTCAACCAGATCGGCAAGGCGCGCCACATGTTCGGCGGTACGACCGATGTGCCCCTCGTGCTGCGCAGCAAGATCGCGATGGGCACCGGCTACGGCTCGCAGCATTCGCTCGATCCGGCCGGCGTCTTCGCGACCTCGCCGGGCTGGCGCATCGTCGCGCCGTCAAGCCCGCAGGACTATATCGGCCTGATGAACGCGGCGCTGAAGGGGCGCGATCCGGTGCTGGTGATCGAGCATGTCGACCTCTATCAGATGAACGGCATGATTCCCGCCGACGACCTCGACTACACGATCCCGCTCGGCAAGGCCCGGCTCCTGCGCGAGGGGCGCGACCTCACCATCCTGACCTATTCCGCCATGGTCCATCGCAGCCTTGAGGCGGTCGAGGCGCTCGGCGTCGATGCCGAGATCGTCGATCTACGCACCCTCGATCGCGCCTCGCTCGACTGGGAGACGATCGGTGCGAGCGTCCGCAAGACGCATAATGTCCTGATCGTCGAGCAGGGCGCGCGCGGCACCTCCTATGGCGCGATGCTGGCCGACGAGCTGCATCGCCGCCTGTTCGACTGGCTCGATCAGCCGGTTCAGCGCGTCCATGGCAGAGAGGCCTCGCCAACGATCTCGAAGGTGCTGGAACGCGCGGCCTTCGCCGGGCGCGAGGAGGTCATGGCCGGCATCGCGCGCGCGATGGCCGAGCGCGGCACGCCGCTCGCCGGGGCCGCTGCATGACCATGCCGGCCAGCGAAGCTTACGACTACATCATCGTCGGCGGCGGCACGGCCGGCTGCGTGCTCGCCAATCGCCTGAGCGAGGATGGCCGCCGCAGCGTGCTGATGCTCGAGGCGGGCGGTGAGGGCAAGGGCTTCTGGATCCCGATCCCCGCCGGTTTCAGCAAGCTCCTGGTCAATCCGAAGTTCAACTGGCGTTTCCAGACCGAACCGGAGGAGAACACCCGCAACCGCGAGATCGCGATCCCGCGTGGCAAGGGGCTGGGCGGTTCGACGCTGATCAACGGCATGATCTATGTCCGCGGCCAGGCCCAGGATTTCGACGGCTGGGCTCAAGCTGGCTGCACGGGCTGGAGCTTCGCCGACGTGCTGCCCTATTTCCGCAAGCTCGAAGCCTATGATGGCGAAGGCGATGAGACGCGGGGCCGCGACGGCCCGTTTCCAGTGACCGAAGTCAAGGAACGCCCGGAGATCGCCGAGGCCTTCATCGCGGCGGCCGGACAGGCCGGCTATCCGCGCAACCCGGACTATAATGGCGAGACGCAGGACGGCTTCGGCTATTATCAGGTCAACCAGCGTCACGGCCGCCGGGTCAGCGCGGCGGATGCCTATCTCGCTCCGGCGCGCGGTCGTCCCAATCTGCGCGTCCTGACCGGCGCGCATGTCCTGCGCGTCGATCTCGACGGCGCCCGCGCGACGGGCGTGACCTATCGCGTCGATGGTGTCGAGCGGCAGGCGATAGCGCGCAACAGCGTCGTCCTGACGGCCGGTGCGATCCAGACGCCGCATCTGCTCGAACTCTCGGGCATCGGCGACCCCGCGGTGCTGGCGGCTGCGGGCCTTCCGCTTCGCCATGAACTGCCCGGCGTCGGCGCCAATTACAGCGACCATTTCTGCACCCGCATGAACTGGCGGGTGAAGCTGCCGGTGACCTTGAACGAGACCACGCGCGGCTGGCGTCTAGCTGCCTCGGTGGCGCAATATTTCCTGACGCGGAAGGGCATCCTGACCCTCGGGACGGGGCTCACCCACGGTTTCGTCCGGACGCGGCCCGATATCGAGGGGCCGGATATCCAGTACTTCTTCATGCATGCGAGCTACGCCAACGCCGCCGAGCGCAGGCTCGACCGGCAGCCGGGGATGACCATCGGCGTGACCCAGCTTCGGCCGGACTCGCGCGGCACGATCCATGCCCGCGCGCCCGATTTCGACATCGCCCCGGCGATCCGCCCCAATTTCCTGGCGACCACCGCCGACCGGCAATGCATGGTCGACGGCATGAAAATCGCGCGCGAGATCGTCGGACAGCCGGCGATGGACGCCTATCGCGCTCATGAGATGGCGCCGGGCCCAGATTGCGACAGCGATGCCGACTGGCTCGACTTCGCCCGCGACAACGGCCAGACGATCTATCACGCTTGCGGAACCTGCCGGATGGGGCAGGGGCCGGATGCGGTGGTCGATCCGCAATTGCGCGTCCGCGGCATCCAGGGCCTGCGCGTCGCCGACGCATCGGTGATGCCGGCGGTGGTCTCCGGCAACACGCAGGCCGCGGTGCTGATGATCGCCGAAAAGGCCGCCGACCTGATCCGGCAGGACAGCCTGTAGAGCCTCCGTCATGCTCGCCCTTGTGGCGAGCATCCACGTCTTGGCCACCGCATTCGACCAGCGAAGACGTGGATGGTCGGGACAGGCCCGACCATGACGTCGAGATGCTGCCGTTCTAGAAATTCACCTTGTCGGCACCCTTGAGCTGCAGCACCTCGCGCGCGTCGTCCGGCGTCGCGACCTCGAGGCCCAGCCCCTCGATGATCATCCGCGCCGCCTTGACCTGATCGGCGTTCGACTTGGCGAACTGGCCCGGCCCGAGCCACAGGGAGTCTTCCAGCCCGACGCGCAGATTGCCGCCCATCGAGACCGCCATGGCGGCGATCGGAAGCTGGTGCCGGCCGGCGCCCAGCACGGACCACTGGTACTGGTCGCCGAAGAGCCGGTCGGCCGTGCGCTTCATGTGGATGACGTCCTCGGGATGAGGGCCGATGCCGCCGAGAATGCCGAAGACTGACTGCACGAAGAAGGGCGGCTTCACCAGCCCGCGATCGACGAAATGCGCCAGCGTGTAGAGATGGCCGATGTCGTAGCACTCGATCTCGAAGCGGGTGTTGTTCTCCGCGCAGGTGGTCAGGATGTTCTCGATGTCCTGGAAGGTGTTCTTGAAGATCCGGTCCTTCGAGCCTTCGAGATAGGGCCGCTCCCAGTCATGCTTGAAGTCCTTGAACCTTGCCAGCATCGGGTAGAGCCCGAAATTCATCGAGCCCATGTTGAGCGAGGCGACCTCCGGCTTGAAATGCGCGCAGGGGCCGAGCCGCTCCTCGACGCCCATGGTCGGGGCGCCGCCGGTGGTGATGTTGATGACGCAGTTCGAGCGCTGCTTGATCACCTTCAGGAAGGGCTCGAAGGCTTCCGGCGACTGGTCGGGCTGGCCGGTCTTCGGGTTGCGGGCATGGACATGGACCAGCGCGGCGCCGGCCTCGGCGGCGCCGACAGCCGCATCGATGATCTCGTCGGCGGTCACCGGCAGATAGGGCGACATCGAGGGCGTGTGGATCGCACCGGTGACCGCGCAGGTGATGATGACTTTGCGGTTCTTGGCCATGGCGTGTGAGTCCTTTCAGGCTTGATTTCGAATTGAATAGCCGGCCTCAGCCGGGCTTGCGCTGCGAGCCGCGCTTATGCGCCTGCAGCGCCGCCAGCCGCGTGTCGCGCCAGTCGCTCAGCCGCTTGACGCGATCGGACGATTGCGTGCCCGGCCATTCGCTCATCACTGTCGCGACGGTATCAGGGCCGAAGGGGTCGCCGCTGGCGCTGTCGGCGACCATGCGGGTGAGCGAGGCGCCGTAGCGGGCACAGTAGTCGGGGATTCCACCGGGGGCGTTGAGCTCGATCGTCTCGAATGGCCCCATGAACGACCAGCGCAGCCCGAGCCCGTCGCGGATCGTCTTGTCGACGTCCTCGGCGCTGGCGACGCCTTCGCCGACCAGCCGGAAGGCTTCCGCCAGCAGCACGGCCTGAAGTCGGTTCAGCACGAAGCCGGGCTTCTCCTTGCGCAGCATGATCGCGACCTGGCCCGCCTGCTCGTAGATCGCCTTGGCCCGTTCGACGACGGCCGGATCGGTCCAGGGCGCCGGCGCCAGTTCGACGATCGGCACGAGATGGGGCGGGTTGACCGGGTGGGCGACGAGGCAGCGCGCGCGTCCCTTCAGACTCTCGCTGAAGACCGAGGCCATGATGAAGGAGGTCGAGGACGCGAGGATGGTGGTCGGCGGTGCCAGCGCATCCATCTCCGCGAACAGCTTCTGCTTGGCCTCGACGGTCTCCGGTCCGTTCTCCTGGACGAGATCGGCACCTGTCAGCACGTCCGCGAGACCGGAGGCGACCCGGATGCGGGCGAGCGAGCCCTTCGGATCGGCGACGAGGCCATGCCCGGCCAGTTCCTCGAGATTGGTGCCGATATGGACGCGAGCGGCCTCGGCCGCGCCGGGCGCGACGTCGTGCAGCGCGACGTTGCAGCCATGGCTGGCGAACACGGTGGCCCAGGCGCGGCCGATGAGGCCTGAGCCGACGATGGCGATGTTGGTCATGGAGAATCCTTGGTGAGACGCTTTGCGTCGAACATCACAACCACAGCACCTGCCGCCTGAGGGCCAGGTCCTGGCTGAGCGCGCGCGAGGGGCCGGTGTGGACGACGCTGCCGCGCTCCAGCACGACGGTCCTGTCCGACAGCGCCAGCGCCAAATCAAGATGGTGGTCGACGATCACGATCGCGATCTCCTGCCGCAGCTTGTCGAAGGCCTCGAACAGCTCCTCGACGACGGCCGGCGCCAGCCCTTCGAAGGGCTCGTCGAGCAGCAGCACGCGGGTGTCGCCCGACAGCGCGCGCGCCACCGCCACCATCTGCTGTTCGCCGCCCGAGAGGTAGTCGGCCGGCGAATGCCAGCGCTGCTTGATGCGCGGGAAGAAGGCGAAGATCTTCTCGTCCTCCCAGCGCGAGCCGTTGCCGGTCATGCGCTTGAGCCGGCCGAGTTCCATGTTGTCCTTGACGCTCATGCCCGCGAAGAGCCCGCGTCCCTGCGGCACATAGGCGATGCCGGCGCGCGCGATGGCTGCCGACGGCTGCCCGGCGATGTCGCTGCCGGCCAGTGTGATGCTGCCGCTGGCCGGCGGGGCGATGCCGGTGATCGTCTTGAGCAGGGTCGATTTGCCGGCGCCGTTGCGGCCGAGCAGTGCGACGATCTCGTTCTCGTGCACATCGAGCGAGACCTGCCGCAGGATATGGCTCTTGCCGTAGAACGTATCGACCTTGTCGAGGCCGAGCAGCACGGGGCTGCGCGCCGCGCTCTGGCGCGGCTTCTCGGCCAGCGCATGCGCGCCCGAGCCGATATAGACCTCCTGCACGCGAGGCGAGGAGCGCGCATCCTCGACCGTGCCGTCGATCAGCACCGAGCCCTCGTTCATCACCGTGACATGGTCAGCGATGGCGAAGACGCGGTCGATGTCGTGCTCGACCAGCAGCACCGGCAAATCGGCCGAGATCGACTTGATCAGATTGCCGACACGCTCGCGTTCGGCGGCGGCCAGACCGGCGAGCGGCTCGTCGAGCAGGAGCACGCGCGGCTTCGTCGCGAGCGCGAGGCTCATGTCGAGCAGGCGCTGGCCGCCATAGCTCAGCGAGCCGGCTTCCGCCGTCTCGATCCCGCGCAGGCCCATCGTGTCGATCACGGTCGTGGTCTGCGCGTTGACCTCCGACAACGCCCCGGCCGACTGCCAGAACCCGAAACGCTCGCCGGCGCGCGCCTGAACCGCGAGGCGCACATTCTCTTCGACCGAGAGCGTCGGGAACAGGTTGGTGATCTGGAAGGCGCGCCCGATGCCGGCCTGGGTGATCGCCTCGGGAGAGAGCCCGCCGATCTGGCGGTCGCGCAGGCGGACCTCGCCCCGGTCCGGCGGGAACAGCCCCGAGATCAGGTTGAAGGCGGTGGTCTTGCCGGCGCCGTTGGGGCCGATCAGCGCATGCAACCGGCGATCGGCCATGGTGAGATCGACACCCTCGACCGCCTTGATGCCGCCGAAGCTCTTGGCGAGCCCGGTCGCGGTCAGGATCGGCCCGTCTCCGGCATCGCTGGGTTTCATGAAATCCGGCAGCGTCACGCCGCCGGCCTTGCGCTCGGACATCGCCGCATCGCCCGCAGCCTGCTTGCGGAAGGGCCGCAACATTCGCTCGCCGACGCCGACGAGGCCGGTCGGCGAGAACACGATGAATCCGACGAAGAGCAGCCCGAACCAGAACAGCCAGTTCGGCGTGATGCTGGAGAGATAGTCGCGGAAAATCACGAAGAACAGCGCGCCGAGCGCCGGCCCCAGAAACGAGCGCATGCCGCCGATCACGACCATCGCCAGCAATTCGCCCGAAAACGCGACCGAAATCGGCTCGGCCGAGGTCATGCGGTTGTTGAAGAGCAGCAGCGTGCCGGCGAGGCCCGTCAGCGCGGCCGACAGCGTGAAGGCGATCAGCTTGTAGCGGTCGGTGGCGTAGCCGAGGAAGCGCGCGCGCTGCTCGTTCTCGCGGATCGCGACCAGAACCGTGCCGACGGGCGAACGGTGGAAGCGCCAGAGCCCGTAGACGACGGCCATGCCGATGACGGCGACGAGAACATAGAAGCGCGAGGCCTGTTCGAAATCGACGCCGAGGAAGAGCGGCCGCTTGATGCCGCCCAGCCCGTCCTCGCCACCCGTCACCGCCGTCCAGCGAAATGCGACGGAATAGGTCATGGCGGCGAGCGCCAGCGTCAGCAGCGAGAAATAGACGCCCTTGCGGCGAAGGATCAGCGCCCCGAAGGCAAAGGCGATCAGCCCGACGAAGGCGACCGCCAACAGGATCGGCAGGGCGAACTGCCCGGGCATCAGGCTCCGCTGGATCAGGCCGGCGGCATAGGCCGCAAGCCCGAACCAGGCGCCATGGCCGAAGGACACCAGCCCCGTGGTGCCGACGAGAATGTTCAGCGCCATGCAGGCGATGGCGAAGACGACGATCTCGGTCGCCGACGTCGTGCCGAGCCCGACGGCATGCATCAAAAAGGGCAGCCCGACGAGGCCGGCCGCTGCGATCAGAAGGGGCGCGTGGTCGCGCTGGGCGGGTGTCATCGCGTCCTCACTCGAAGCGCTGGATGCGTTCGCCGAACAGGCCGCGCGGCCGGAACAGCAGGACGAGGAGCATCATCAGGTAGATCACTGCGGTGGACCATTGCGTGAAGCCGAGCCCGATGGTGATGCCCTTGACCAGGCCGACCATCAGCGCCGCCACGACCACGCCCCAGAACGAGCCCAGGCCCCCGATGACGACGACCACGAAGGCCGGCGTGATGATCTCCTGGCCCATGGCGGGATGGATCGAATAGATCGGCGCGAGCAACACCCCGGCGAGCCCGGCGAGCCCGATGCCGATGCCGGCGACCGCGACCATGTAGGGCTGCAGCGAGATGCCGAGCGCGCCGACCATGTCGGGGTTCTGGACGCCGGCCCGCACGACCCGGCCGAAGGCGGTGCGCTGCAGCAGGAACCACAGGCCGAGCACGCAGGCCGCCGCGATCAGCAGCAGCATCGCCCGGTAGCGCGAATAGATGAAGTCGCCGATGAAGATCTGCCCGCGCAGGGCCGGCGGGATCGAGAAGGAGAGCGGCGGAGCCCCGAAGATCATGCGCAGCGACTGCTCGGCCACCATGGCGAGGCCGAAGGTCAAAAGCAGCGAGAGGATCGGGTCGGAACGGTAGAAGCGCTGGAACAGCCCGCGCTCGACGACGATGCCGATCAGCGCGACCAGCACCGGCGACGCCACCATGGCGCCGCCGAAGCCGATATGGGGCGCCAGCACGATCGTGAGATAGGCGCCGATGGCATAAAAGGCGCCATGCGCCAGGTTGACGATGCCCCCCAGCGAGAAGATCAGCGACAGCCCGAGCGCGATCAGGAGGTAGTAGACCCCGTCGAGCAACCCGTTCAGTACCTGCTGGATGAAGAGGGTGAGCAAGGGCTGGCCTTCGTTCGCTGCGTGGAATGACATCCCGTCATGGTCGGGCCTGACCCGACCATCTCGGAAACCAGAGACCTCTCGTCATGAGATTCTCGGGTCGGCGCTGCGCGCCGCCCGAGAATGACGGACAAGGCTCAGCTCATCTTGCAGACGGCCTCGTCGCCGCTGGTGGCGATTACCTCCATATTCTCGTCGGGGCCCGGCACCGGCGGGGAGGATGTGAACAGGTCCCACTGGTTCTTGACCTGCGCCGCGGGCAGGGCGGTGATCGTGTACATCTCGCTGATGAGCTGATGGTCCGAAGCGCGGAAATAGCCCTGGCGTGGCTTCATCACATCGAACTTCGCGCCCTTCTCCCAGTGCTCCAGGATCTTCGGGGTGTCTGTGCTCTTCAGCTCGTTCATCGACTGGGCCATGATCTTCACGGCCATGTAGTCGCCCCAGGCCTGGTTCTCCGGCGGCTTGCCGTACTTCTTGGTGAACGCCGCGACGAAGGCCTTGCTGGATGGCGTGTCGATGAGATGGTGCCAGACGGACGGCCAGATGCCGCCGAAATTGTCCTTGCCGGCGGCCCAGGCGAGCGCCGTGTCGAAACCGAAGCCCGCGACGGGGAAGGTCAGGCCGAACTCGGAATACTGCTTCAGGAAATTGGTGATCTGGTTGCCGGCGAGGTTCGAGATCACGAGGTCCGGCTTGGCCGCGCGGATTTCGAGCAGCAGCGCCGAGAAGTCCGTCGCATCGGTCGGAACCAGCTTGTCGGCGGCAAATTGTCCGCCATTGGCCTCCATGAAGCGCTTGGCGACCCGCAGCAGGTCATGGCCGAAGGCGTAGTCGGCCGTCAGCGAGAACCACTTCTTGCCCTTCACCAGCCCCTGCGCCATCAGCGAGCGACCGCAGCTCTTCACATACATCGAGTTCTGGTGCTCGACATGGAACATGTAGCGGTTGCAGCTTTCGCCGCGCAGCGCATCCGAGTTGGCGCCCGTATTGACGAACAGCGTCTTGGTCCGCCCCGCGACCTGCGCGATCGTCAGAGCCGAGGCCGACGAAATTTCGCCGATGATGCAGGCGACCTTGTCGCGCTCGATCATGCGCTCGGCCTTGGTCGAGGCGGTCTGCGGGTTGACCGAATCCTCCTTCAGCGCCTCGAGCTTGCGTCCGTTGACGCCGCCCGCCGCATTGATCTCCTCGACCGCCAGTTCGGCTGCCATCACACCATATTCGCCGAGCGGGCCGAGGAAGCCGGTGCGTGGCGTCAGGTGGCCGAAGCGGACCACGTCCGGCGTCTGCGCCAGGATGATCGAGGGGCTGGTGATCAGCCCGGTCGCCGCGCCGGCACCGAGGCCGGCCAGCGCCTGACGGCGCGAGAGTCGGGTGGTCTTCAACAGCTCTGACATCGACGTTCCTCCCAGAACGAGCGCCGCGCCTGTGGCGTCGGCTGATTTTGGCCAGCGGTCTGATGCCGCTTGTCGTGATCTGTGATCACAGTTAGGTTGGCAGACATGATCGCCCGTGTCCAGCCCTTCCCGACAGCCCCGGAAGCGACCCTCGTCGCGCCGGAGCATGATGGCTCGGCGCTGGACCGGATCGGCGCGCTTCAGCGCGAAACCCTGGGCGAGCGCGTGACGGGGGAGTTGCGCTCGCTGCTGGTCGCAGGCCGCCTCGCGCCGGGCGAGAAGCTTTCGCTTCGCCGTGTGGCCGAGGCGCTCGGCGTCTCGATGATGCCGGTGCGCGAGGCGGTCAGCCGGCTTGCCGCCGACCGGGCGCTGGAAGTGCTTCCGGGCAGGGCGGTGCGGGTTCCCGTGCTCTCTCTGGAGCAGTTCCGCGAATTGACGCGGCTTCGTCTGGTCGTAGAGGGCTTCGCCGCCGAGGAAGCGGCGCGCCGGGCGACCGCAGCTAATATCGCGCAGATCGCCGCGCATGATGCGGATTTCCGCAAGGCGGCCAGCGCCGATCCTCCCGACAGCGCCGGCGCCGTCGCGGCCAATCGCGACCTGCATTTCGCGCTCTATGAGGCGGCGGGCATGCCGAGCCTGATCGAGATGATCGAGCGGCTCTGGCTGAAGGCGGGTCCGATCCTCAATCTCGACATGCGCGACGAGCCGCGCCGCCTCAAGGGTGGCAGCGCCATGCAGGCGCATGCGCGGTTGCTGGAGGCCTTGCGGGCGCAGGATGCCGCCGCCGCGCGCGCCGCGCTCGAAGACGACATCACGGCCGCCGCCGCGCATATCGAAGACACGGGCCAGCTCAGCGCCTGAGAACAACGGGACAGGGAGACGTCAGGATGGATCTGCAGATCAAGGACTTGCGCGTGCT
The DNA here is from genome assembly GCF_003046175.1 of Bosea sp. 124. Taxonomy (NCBI): domain Bacteria; kingdom Pseudomonadati; phylum Pseudomonadota; class Alphaproteobacteria; order Hyphomicrobiales; family Alloboseaceae; genus Allobosea; species Allobosea sp. 124. The sequence continues at coordinate 5,145,526 of NZ_PZZM01000001.1, read as the reverse complement.
GGTGACGGCCGGCGCCAATGGCATCGGCCGCGCCACGGCGCGTGCTTTCGCGGCGGAAGGGGCAAAGGTTCATATCTGCGACGTCGACCGCACGGCCTTGGCCGAGATGGAGGAAAGCGATCCGGCGATGACGCAGTCGGTCTGCGACGTTTCCGACCGTGCTGCGGTCGGCCGGCTCATGGATGAGACGCTTGCCGCACTGGGCGGGCTCGACTGCCTCGTCAACAATGCCGGCATCGCCGGGCCGACGGGCCGCGTCGACGAGATCGACCCGGCCGATTGGGATTCCTGCGTCGCCATCGACCTGACCGGCCAGTTCAATTGCACGCGGCTCGCCGTCCAGCATCTCAAGCAGTCGACGAATGCCTCGATCATCAATCTATCGAGCCAGGCGGGCAAGCACGGTTTCCCGCTGCGTTCACCCTATGCGGCGGCCAAATGGGGCGTGATCGGCTTCACCAAGGCGCTCTCGGCCGAGCTCGGCGAGTTCGGCATTCGCGCCAACGCGATCTGCCCCGGCCTCGTCGAGGGGCCGCGCATCCAGAGCGTCATCGCCAACAAGGCCCGCAGCTTCAACGTCTCGCATGAGGAGATGACGCAGCGGCTGTTCTCCGGCGTCTCGATCAAGCAGTTCGTAGATCCCGCCGACATCGCCAAGCAGATCGTCTTCCTGGCTTCGCCCTTCGCCAAAACGATCTCGGGGCAGGAGATTTCCGTCTGCGGCGACACGCGCATGCTGGCGTGAGCGGCGTCTTGCCGTGGAAACATGCTCAGGCGCTACCTGAGCATTCCAACGCAAGCGATTCCTGAATCAAGCCATTCGCGCTGGCGCACCGGCTGCTGAGCAAAAACGCCAGTCGTTCCCTTCAGGCGACGACTTCCGCGACAGCCTCGCGGCGCGCCACCGGCGGGCCGTCGACCCTCGGCACGGCCGAGAGCAGCTTGATCGTGTAGGGGTGCTTTGGCGCCTGCATGATCTGGTCGGCCGCACCGATCTCGACCATCTTGCCGTGATGCATCACCGCGACGCGGTCGGCGAGATGGGCGACCACCGAGATGTCGTGCGAGATGAAGAGATAGGCGACGCCGAGCCGGTCGCGCAGATCGGCCAGCAGGTTGACGATGGCCGCCTGCACCGAGACGTCGAGCGCCGAGACCGGCTCGTCGCAGACGATGAACTTCGGCTGCGTCGCCAGCGCCCGGGCGATGCCGACGCGTTGCTTCTCGCCGCCGCTCATCTGGTGGGCGTAGCGGTCGGCGTAATGCGCCGGCAGCCTGACGAGATCGAGCAGTTCGTCGACGCGTTTGGGAATGTCGGCGGCCGGCGCGAGACCGAAGCGCGCGATCGGCCGGCCGAGCAGTTCGCGGATCGTCTTGCGCGGGTTGAGCGAGGAATCCGGGTTCTGGAAGACGATCTGCGCGGCGCGCCGCATTGCCACCAGTGCCTTCTGCGGCTTGTCGGAGACGGTCTCGCCGGCGATGCGGATCAAGCCGGAATCGGCCTCGATCAAACGCAGGATGGTGCGCCCCAGCGTGGTCTTGCCCGAGCCGGATTCGCCGACCAGACCGACGACCTCGCCCGGCGCGATCGATAGCGAGATGGCGTCGACGGGCCTGATGCTGACCGCGTCCCGCACCGGCTTCCAGCCCTCCCAGCGCAGCGTGCCGCGGCTCAGCACGAAGCTCTTGGTGAGGTTCTCGATCTCGACGACGGGTTCCGATGCATGGGGAACCGCCGTCGCCGCGGCAGGGATGACGTCTTCCTGGACAGGCCAGGGGGTCTCGCGCAGCGCCTCGGCCGAGCTGCAGCGGACCATCCGCTCGCCGACCGCACGCAGGCTCTGCGGCGCCGCGCTGTCTTGCGTCGCGAAGGGGCAGCGTGGCGCGAAACGGCAGCCCGTCGGCGGGCTGCGCAGATCGGGCAGGCGGCCGGGGATGGCGGCGAGCCGCCCCATCTTGCGGCCGATCCGCGGAATCGCGGCGAGCAAGCCCTTGGTATAGGGGTGCACCGGCCGCTGCAGCACCTCTTCGGTCGCGCCCTGCTCGACGATCTGGCCGGCATAGAGCACCGCGACCTCGTCGGCGATGCGCCGGACCACGCCGAGATTATGGCTGATGAACACCATCGTCAGCCCGCGCTTCGCCCGCAGATCCTCGAGCAGGTCGAGGATCTGCGCCTCGATGGTGACGTCGAGCGCCGTCGTCGGTTCGTCGAGGATGAGCAATTCGGGTTCGGAGGCGAGCGCGCCCGCGATCAGTGCGCGCTGGCGCATACCGCCGGAAAGCTCATGCGGATAGGCCTTGGCGACGGCCTCCGGCTTGACGATGCCGACCTCGTCGAGAAGCGCGATGGCGCGGGTGAAGGCGCGCTCGGGCGTGTAGCCGCGGTGATGCACGAGACCTTCGCCGACCTGGTCGCCGATCCGCAATGACGGGTTCAGCACAGAGAACGGGTCCTGAAAGACGAGGCCGATGCGCGAGCCGCGCAATTGCCGGCGCGCCTCGGCGTCCATCATCAGGATGTCGGCACCGTCGAACAGGATGCGCCCTGACGGCACCATCGCTTCGGCCGGCAGCAGCCCCATGGCGGCAAGCGCGATCGTGCTCTTGCCCGAGCCCGATTCGCCGACGAGCGCCAGCGTCGAGCCCTTGCGGGCCTGGAGCGTCACGGAGGACAAGGCCTCGATCTCGCCGCCTGCGGTTCGGTATCGGACGGTCAGGTCGTCGATGGCGAGCATGGCTCTAAGCCTTTCCCAGCCGCGCCTTGAGGCGCGGGTCGAGCCGTTCGCGGGCGCCGTCGCCCAGCAGGTTGATGCCGATCACCAGCAGGCACATGGCGAGGCCAGGCGCGAGCGCGATCCAGGGCGCACGGTCGAGGAAAGAGCGCGCCTCCGAGATCATCAGCCCCCAGTCCGAACTCGGCGGCTGGGCGCCGAGCCCGAGGAAGGAGAGGGCCGAGCCCAGCAGGATGGCGTAGGTGACGCGCAGGCTCGCTTCGACGATCAGTGGCGGCCACGCATTCGGCAGGATTTCGCGGAACAGGATGTAGGAGGTGCTCTCGGCCCGCGCTTTCGCCGCCTGGATGAACTCCTCATTGGCGAGCGTCAGCGTCACGCTGCGCGCCAGCCGCGCGATCGGCGGAATGTAGACGAAGCCGACCGCGACCGCCGTCTTCCACAAGGCTGGCGGCGTCACCGCGAGCACGAGCAGGCCGAGCATGATCGGCGGGATCGCCATCAGCACATCGGCGGTGCGCATCAGCGCCTCGTCGATCCAGCCGCGGAAATAGCCGGCGGCGAGCCCCATCGGCACGCCGATCGCAAGGCTGACGAGAGTCGCGGCCACGCCCATGCCGATCGAGAGCCTTGCGCCCATCAGCAGGCGGCTGAGCACGTCGCGGCCATATTCGTCGGTGCCGAACCAGTAGGTCGCGTTCGGTGCGAGGAAGCGCGTCCGCATCGAGATCGTGTCCCAGGGGTGAGGGGCGATCCACGGTGCCAGCAGGCCGAGTATCAGGATGGTGCCGGTGATCGTGAGCCCGGCCTTGAGCTGGAGCGGCATCGGCTTGCGCGGCGGTGCGGCAGGGGCGGACACCGGCGCGGAGGCCATGGCGGTTGCGGGCTCAGGCGACATTGCGGCCAAACCTGATCTTGGGGTTGAAACGGGCATAGAGCAGGTCGGCCAGCAGGTTCGCCAGCGCATAGATCGCGGCGACGACGAGGATGGCGGCCTGCAGCGTCGGCAGGTCGCGGTTCTGGATCGAGAAGACGACGAGGCGGCCGAGCCCCGGATAGGCGAAGACGGTCTCGATCACGACGATGCCGCCCATCAGTCGGCCGAAATCGAGCGCCAGCACCGTGATCGTCGGCAGCAGCGCATTGCGCAGCGCGTGGTGCAGGACGATGACGCGCTCCGGCAGGCCCTTGGCGCGCGCCGCCGTGATGTAGGGGCTTTGCATCACCTCGATCATGCTGGAGCGGGTCAGGCGCGAGACATGGGCGAGATGGCCGAAGACCAGCGTGATCGTCGGCGCGATCAGGTGCTTGGCCCATTCCCAGACGCCGGCCGAGATCGGCTCGTACCCCGATGCCGGCAACCAGCCGAGCCAGGCGGCGAAGACGATGATGACGACGATCGCCCAGAAGAATTCCGGCACGGCGATGCCGAGATAGGTTGCGACCGAGACTCCATGGTCGAGCGGCCGGCCATGGCGCAGCGCCGCCGCGATGCCGAGGCCCACGCCGATCACGGCGATCAGCACGAAGGACAGGCCGGTCAGCATCAGCGAGCGCTGGATCGCCTCCAGCAGCATCGGCCCGACAGGCCGGTTCATCAGGGTCGATTCGCCGAGATTGCCGGTGATGAAGCCGCCGGCCCAGCGCAGATATTGCTGCCAGACCGGGTCGGTCAGTCCGAGCTTCAGCTCCAGCGCCCGCACCTGTTCCGGCGTCGCAAACGAGCCGAGGATCAGATAGGCGACGTTGGCAGGCAAAAGCGTGGTGACGCCGAAGACGAGCATCGACACCGCCACGAGGACGAGCACCACGAAGGCGAGGCGCCGTGTGATATAAGCGGCCATCGATTACAGGTTCCCCATCGAGCGAGGCTGAGCCGTCTGCCGAGGTATATGACGCCTGCAGGCCCATCCTGCCCCGCCGCGCAATCGGCGCGACAGGATGGGCGGTTGCGGGCCTCAGGGCTTGATCGAGACGTTCTTTAGCTCGAGCCACTGCATCGGGGTCGACTTGAAGCCCTCGACCTTCTTGCTCACGCCGTTCACATGCGCGGCCGAGTAGGCGATGATGCCGGGCACGGTTTCCTCGGCGATCTCCTGGAACTTCTCGAAGATCTTCTTGCGGGCGGCCTCGTCATTGGTCTTGCGGGCCTCGTCGAGAAGCTGGTCGACGCGGGCGTCCTTGTAGATCCAGAGCTGCTTGTTCCAGCTTCCGCTCGAATGGTAGAATGGATAGATCGCCGTATCGATCGTCGGCCGGGCGAAGTAGCCGTCGACATACATCTGCGCCTTGCCCGCGACATTCGCCGAATAGGAGGCGAAGGGCACGCGCTCGACATTGATGCGGATGCCGGCGGCCTTCGCCATGTCGCGCACCGCGACGCCGACGCGCACGCGCTGCTCGCGCTCCTGCGGAACCTGCATCGGGACGTCGAAGCCGTTCGGGAAACCGGCCTCGGCCAGCAGCTTCTTGGCCTGGGCGATATCGGGAGCGCCGGCCTTCAGGCTCGTGTTGAAGTAGGGGTGGCTCGGAGGAATCGGGCTGAAGGTCGGGTCGCCCTGGCCGAACAGGGCCAGTTCGACGATGGCCGATTTGTCGATCGTCAGCGCTAGCGCCTTGCGGACGCGCACATCGTTGAAGGGCGGGCGGTCATTGTTCAGGATGACGCCGTCCCAGGTCGGCGTCGAGACGCTGTCGGCGCGTGCGGTCGCGCTGGTCTTGAGCTTGTCGACGGCCTCATAGGGCATGCTCCAGACGATATCGATGGCGCCCGATTCCAGCGCCGCCATGCGCGCGGCCGATTCCGGCACGATGCGCAGCGTCACGCCGTCGAGCTTCGGCATGCCCTTCTCGAAATAGTCGGGGTTCTTGACCAGTTCGAGCCGATCGCCCGGCGACCAGGACTTGAACATGAACGGCCCGGTGCCGATCGGCTGGGTCGAAAGCTCAGCCAGCTTGTCCTTGGCGACGATGCGCAACTGACGGTCGGCGAAGATGTCGGCGAAGCCGGCATAGGGGATGTTGAGGTCGAACTTGACCGTCATCGGATCGGTCGCCGAGACGCCTTCGACCATCGACAGGCTGGTGCGGGCGCGCGAACCTGTGGCCGGGTCGAGGATCCGCTTCATCGTGGCGACGACATCCTCGGCGTCCATCACGCGGCCATGGTGGAACTTGACGCCCTGGCGCAGCTTGAAGGTCCAGGTCTTGAGGTCGTCGGAGGCCGTCCAGCTCTCGGCGAGGTCCGGCTTCACCGTCATATCGGTGTCGATGCGCGACAGCCCGTTGAAGACGAGATGGACGTAGACGTATTCGTCGCCGATCGTGGTCTTGGCGGGGTCGAGCTGGCTCAGCGTGGTGCCGAGCGCGACGCGCGCGGTCCCCTGGGCGGCGGCCGGCAGGGCCGTCAGAGCGGTCGAGAGGCCGATCGTGACGGCCAGTGTGGATAGAAGTCGTCGCATGGATATATCCCCTCGTTCTTGGTTGATCAGCTTTGTTTCGGCCGGTTCGCGATGGCCGTGTCCGGGTCTATCGCCCGTGTGACATAGAGGTCCGCCACCGGCTCGTATTCGCGCCAGAGCCGGGCGAGCGTGGCGATGGGGTCGGCATCGCTGTCGACGCGCAGGTCCACGTAAGGAAAGGCGTGCTCATGGGCGACGATGAGCGCGGTCGAGACCAGCGGCTTGAACTCGCCGCCTGCCTCGTCGCCCGCCTTGAGGGCTGCGATCAGCCGCGCCGCCAGCGGTGCCGCCGGATCGACCTCAAAAGCCCGCACCATCGCGACCGGCACCTCTTTCGTTCGGACGATGTTGGCGAGCGAGACGCAGTCGCGGCCGTGTACCTCGGCGAATTTAGGATTCATGCTGGCGCCGCCGAAGCTGGCGGTGCGGCCGTTCCGGTCGATCACGCCGAGCTGTCGCCAGTCGCTGCGCGGCGTCGCGGCGACCGCTGCATCGAGCGCCTGCTGGGCTGAGTAGCCACGCTTGAGCAGGTCCAGCATCAGCGGGCCCAGCCGCGGATCGGTCATGTGCTGGGTCAGGGCGGCGCCGACGCCGGCCGCCGCATGCTGGCAGCGCGAGCCGACGGCGATGGACGAGGTCGTCACGACCGCGCCCAGCATGCCGGTTCGGGCGCAGCGTCCGGCGAGCGAGAACGTCATCGGTTGCCCTTTCGGATCGCCACGATGTCGACCTCCATCAGCAGCTCGGGGCTGGCGAGGCCCTTCACGATGACCGTGGTGAATGCGCAGGCGTTGTCGCCGAGACGCTGCCGGACGACGGCGTTGACGTCGGCCAGGAAGGCGCGGTCGGTGACGTAGACGGTCGCCTTGGCGACGTCGGAGAGTGCAGCGCCGGCTTCCGACAGCAGCGTCTCGACATTGTCCATGGCCTTCTCAGCCTGCGCCTTCGCGTCGCTGAGGCCGTAGAGCACCTCGTCGAGCCCCATCCCGGTCTGGCCCCGCAGCGTGATGCGGTCGCCCGAGATCACGATCATGCAGAACTCGCAATCGAGCGGTTGCTGCTCCGTGCCATAGCGCGCGGCGCTGGAATGATAGGTCCGCAGGCGCCGGTGCGGCTGGCCGCCCTGCTTGCGAACGATCGTGACGTCGATCTCGAACAGGATGTCCGGGCGCGCGAAGCCGGTGGTGACGATTCCCGTCGACACCGGTCGGACGCCAGCGAGATGCTTGCCGATCATCGGATAGACAGCCGGGCGATAGGCGCGGTCGGAGATATAGACCGTGATCTTGCAGATATCCTCGGGCGATGCGCCGGCTTCTTCCAGCAAGGTCTTCAGATTGACCATGGCGAGGTCGGCCTGCGCGGCGGCATCCGCCACGCCGCGGCCCTTCGCCTTGACGCCGGTATGGTCGAGCCCCGCTCCGGTCTGGCCGCGCAGGAAGAACTCCTCGTCTGTGCCGAGCACCATCGCGCCCTGCCAGGGGAAGCCCTGACCGTGCCAGCTCTCGAAGGTGTAGGGCCGGGTGTGACGCGGCGGGGCTGCCGGGATCGCGGCCTCGGCATCGATCTGCACGATCAACTCCGGCAGCGCGAGGCCAGCCACGACGAGCCCGGTGCTGACCGGGCGAACCTCTGGCAGGCGCTGCGCAATCACGGCATAGACATCGGCGCGGTAGCCGCGATCGACGATGCAGGTTGTGAGCTTGGTCAGGCTGGCCAGCGAACCGCCGGCTGCCTTCAATGCGGCCTCGAGCTGGTCGAGCGCGGCATGGGTCTGGGCGTTCGCGTCGCCGATGCCAGCGATGCTGCCATCGGGCTTGAGCGCGGTCGCGCCGCTGAGGAAGACGCGCTCGCCGGCGCGCACGGCGCCCGCGATCGGCAGGTCGGCGATGCCCGGAAGGGCGGAGGAGGCGATGGCGAGGCGATTCATTCTGTCTCCGCAGGTCGCGCCTCGGACGTCAGGCGAGGAGGCGCTTCAGGCCGTGTTCGCAATGCAAGAATGGCACCTGTCGTCTCGCCGGCATCGCGCCGGCACGGCAGGGGCAACCGTGGAACACCGGGGAAGGCTAGCCAGAAGCCGCCCGGTGATCGAATTAAAATCCGGCCGCCATTATTCGTTCAGCTTATAGGCCTGCAGCCCGGAGGCCGGCGCAAAGCGGCGCGGGCTCTCGCGCTCAACCGGCGTTCTCTGCGACCCAAAGGGCCAGCACGGTCGCGGCGGCCATGAAATCGTCGATCTCCATCGCCTCCTTGGGATTATGGCTGCCATGTTCGTTGCGCACGAAGAGCATGGCGACCGGCACGCCCGCCGCCGCGAAGGCGGCTGAATCATGCGAGGCCGGGCTGCCGAGCGGCATCGCGGGGATTCCGAGGTTCGCGGCCGCGTCCGTCAAGGCCGTTCGGATGCCGGCATCGACCGGGCCGACGGCGGCGGAGGCGCGCTGCCCCAGTTCGAACCTGACGTTGCGCTCGGCCTCGATCCGGCCGATCGCCTTGTGCATCTGCGCCTCCAGCCCGGCGAGCACCGCCTCGTCATAGGCCCGCACATCGAGGCTGAAATGGAAATCGCCCGGCACCGTCGTCAGGCCATGCATCGCGGCGTCGGTGTGGAAGCGCCCGAAGGTGATGGCGATCTGCGTGCCGGCAGCCTCATGCGCGGCCCAGATCTCGTCGAGCGCATGGGCGAGCGCCATGCCCGCCATCGCCGCGTCGCGACGGAAGCGGCGCGGCGTGCCGACATGGTCGTGCCGCCCGACGATGCGGGCGTTGGGATAGCGGAAATTGCCCGGAATGCCGGTACAGATCGCAATCGGGAAGCCGGCCTCGAACAGGCTCGGTGCCTGCTCGATATGAACCTCGAGGAAGGCCCGGATCCGCTTCGGGTCGAGGGCGCGCACGCCCCTGCGCAGCGCCTCGGGGTCGCCGCCGCAATCGCGCATATGCTCGGAGAGGCGGCGCCCGGTGTCGATGCGCGTGGCATCCAGAGCTCCATCGGGGAGCGTGCCGAGCGCGGAACGGCTGCCGATATAGGAGACCTGGAACCAGACGCTCTCCTCGGCCCGTACGCCCATCACGGTGACGTCGCGGCGTGGCTGCATGCCGAGTTCACGCAGCGCCGCGATGGTGACCAGCCCGGCGACGACGCCGGCCGCGCCGTCGAAATTGCCGCCATGCGGCACGCTGTCGAGATGCGAGCCCATCAGGATCGCAGGCGCATCAGCTTCCGCCCCGCGCCAGGTCGCATAGGTGTTGGCGGCGGCATCCGTCGCGACCACCAGCCCTGCGGCGGCGGCCTCCTCGACCATCACCTTGTGGCCGAAATTCTCGCCCGCGCCGTAGGTGTCGCGCATGATGCCGGGATGACCCTGGCTGCCTGCGGCCAGGGTCGAAAACAGTCGTTCGGCCATGCCGCGCTGAGCTGCCACGGCGGCGCGGATGGCGTCCGGCGTAATCCGTCCTGCGATCGTTGCCTGAGCGGCCAGCATGGTCACGAAGCGCTCTTCTCGAAATAGCCCGCCCGGACGGCCGCGCCGATCATGTTGACGATGAAGCGGCCGGCCGTGATGCAGGTGATCTGGTTGACGTCGCTGCGCGGCGTGATCTCGACCACGTCCATGCCGACCACGCGGCCCTTGCCGACGAGCCCGTGGATCAGGGTGCGGACCTGCGGAAAGGTCAGGCCGCCGGGGCAGGGGCCGGCGACGCCGGGTGCGATAGCGGGATCGATGCCGTCGAGATCGATGGTCAGGTAATAGCGGCCCCCGGCGGGAATGCGGTCGAGCACCGCTTGCATGCCGTGCTCATGCACCTCGTAGGAGGAGACCAGATGCGCGCCATAGGCGCGTGCCGCCTCGACCTCCTCGGTCCGCGCGCTGCCGGTTCCGTGCAGCCCGATCTGGAAGATCTCGCCGACATGCGCCATCTCGGAGGCGCGCCGGATCGGGCTGGACAAGCCGGTGGTCACGCCGTTCACCTCCTGGCGCCAGTCGAGATGCTGGTCGACCTGGATCAGCGTGATCGGGCCGTCGCCGTCGAGGCCGCGCAGCACCGGGATCGGCACGCCATGGTCGCCGCCGAGCACGATCGGCATGGCGCCAGCCGCCCTGATCTTGCGGATCGCGGCCTCGGCCTTGCGATAATGGCCGGAGAGGTCGCGGAAATCGCCGATGATATCGCCGCAATCGACCGTCCGGATCGGCCGGTTGTCGTAGAGCGGCCCGCCCAGGTCGAAATCGTAGCGCTCGATCGAACGGACGATCCGGTCAGTGGCGCGGCGCATCGCCGCCGGCATGTTGGTCTGGTCGTTGACGATCTCGGCGAAGCTGTAGGCATCGCCATAGGGGATGCCGAGGAACGCGATATCGGCCTGCAGCGTGTCGAGATCGGTCGCGAGTTCCGAATAGAGGAAGGTCGCGGGGCCGGTCTTGGGAGCGGTCGTCAACGTCATGCGGGGCGTCCCTGGTCGGTTCTCGTTGTCGTTCGTGCCGGACGCGCCATCAGCCGCGCTTCAGGTTCCAGAAAACCGGCGTGCCGCTCATCATGCCCGCGAGATCGCTGCGGAACAGGGTCGGCTGCTTGTACTGGCCGATCGGGTAATACGGCACCTCCTCGAAGGCGGTGGCCTGAATCTCGTCGCAGAGGCGCTTCTGTGTCGCAAGATCGCCTGTCGCCAGCCACTGCGCGCGCAGCGCCTCGATCTTCGGGCTCTGCACCCAGCCGGGGAAGGCGCCGTCGCCGCGCAGCGTCGAATGGACCAGCGGATTGAGCCAGTCGATGCCCTGCCAGTTGCCGACAAAGGCGTTCCAGCCGCCCTGGTCGGACGGGCCCTTGTTGGTCCGGCGCTTCAGCACCGAGCCGAAATCCAGCGCAGTGTATTCGACATTCATGCCGGCCAGCTTCATCACGTCGGCCGCGATGTCGCCGAGCGGCTTCTGCGCCAGCGAGTCCGCGGGCACCAGCAGCACGACCTTCTCGCCGGCATAGCCCGCCGCCTTCAACTCGCGCTTGACCTTGTCGTAGTCGCGCGGGCCGCGGAAGACGTCGAGGCCGGCCTCGCTGCCCATCGGCGTGCCCGGCGTGAAATAGCCGAGCGGGCTGTGGCGGAAGGCCGGGTCGTCGCCGGCCACCGCGATCATGAAGGCCTCCTGGTCGATCGCACCGAGCATGGCGCGGCGGATCGCCGGGTTGTTGAAGGGCGGCAGCAGGTGGTTGACCCGCATCTGGCAGGTGAAGCCGAGCGGATCGAGCACCGCCGTCTTCACCGACTTGTTGCGCTGGACCAGCGGCAGCAGGTCGTGCGGCATCGCCTCCTGCCAGTCCTGCTCGCCGGCCTGAACGGCCGAAGTGCCGGTCGCCGCGTCCGGCATCGTCGTCCATTCGACGCGGTCGAAGTTCACGATCTTGGGGCCCGACGTCCAGTCGGTGGCGCCGCTCTCGCGCGGCTTGTAGCCCTCGAAGCGCTCATAGACGTTGCGCGCGCCCGGCACGCGCTCATCGGCCTTGAAGCGGAACGGCCCGGAGCCGATCACCTCGGGGATGACCTTGAACGGATCGGTGTTGGCGAGACGCTCCGGCATCATGAAGGCGACGGGCGCCGAGACCTTGCCGAGCGCATAGGGCAGATAGGGGAAAGGCGCCTTCAGGCGAAAACGGATGGTGCGATCGTCGGGCGCCGAGAGCTCGTCGGTCGCCTGCATCAGGGCGTCGCCGGCCGCGTCGCGCTTGGCCCAGCGCCGGATGCTGGCGACGCAATCGCGCGCCGTGACCTTTTCGCCGTCATGCCAGAGCAGGCCGTCGCGCAGCGTCAGGTTCCAGAGCTTGCCGTCGTTCTCGACGCTGTGGCCCTCGACCATCTGCGGCGAAATCTCGAGCTTCGTGTTCATGCCGTAGAGGGTGTCGAACACCATGAAGCCGTGTGTGCGCGAGACCTGCGCGGTGGCGTAGATCGGGTCCGGGAAGGCGAGGTCGATCACCGGGACGAAGCGCAGCGTCGTCGCCGTGGCGGCGCGCACCAGCGCAGGGCGTGAGACCAGCGCGGCGGCGGTTCCAGCGAGCAGATGGCGGCGATTCAGCATAATGGGGCCCCGGCGGCACTCAGGCCGCAGCGTCAGGTTTCGACGGGCGAGACACTGGTTCAGCCTCGGGCCACAAGGCAATGGACCGGCTTATGAAGAATCCGGGGGTGGCATTCGCCGCGCGAATACTCAGGTCTTCACGACAGGCGCGGCACCGTTTTGCCGGCGATGATCCGCACCTCGCGCAGGAAGGCCTCGGCCGCGCGTGACAGCGGTCGCTTGCGCGAGCGCACCACCGAAGCCGACACCAGCGAAGCCGGCTCGAAGCGCCTGACCGCGAGGTTCTTGGCCGAGAGCGGCGACAGCGGATCGACCACCGCGACGCCGACGCCGGTCTCGGCGAGGATGCAGGCGGTGTTGCAATAGCGCACCTCGACCGCCGAGCGGAACGGCACGCCGACCTCGGCGAAGGCCTGTCGCACGATCGTGCCCATCTTCGTGCCGCGCTCCAGCGCGATGAAGGAGGTCGATCGCAGATCGTCGGGTGTGATCGTCTCCCTGGCCGCCAGCGGATGATCCGGCCGCATCACGCAGACCATGCGCTCCGAGAAGAAGGACTCGCCCTCCAGCCCGCGATAATCGTTCAAGCCCAGCACGAAGCCGAGTTCCGCCAGCCCGTTGTCGACGCTTTCGATGACGTTCTCGAAGCGGCGGATGTCGAAGGAGACCCGCGTGTTCGGGCGTTTGGCGAGGAAGTTGCGCAGCGCCAGCGGGATCACGCTGTAGCCGAGCGGCGGCGTCGCGATGATGCGGACATGGCCGGTGCGGTTCTCCTTGAGATCCTGCACCTTGGCTTCGAAGGCGGCGTGCATGTTGAAGATTGGATCGGAGTCGAGGCAGAGCTCGCGTGCCTCGGCCGTCGGGAACAGCCTGTTGTTGACCCGCTCGAACAGCGGGAAGCCGATCTGGCTCTCCAGATGCTTGATCGCATTGCTGACCGCAGGTTGCGACAGGCCGAGCTCATGCGCTGCGCGGACCGTGGTCTCGCAGCGGACGACCGCCCTCAGAAGCTCGATCTGGCGCAGGTTCATATTCTGGCTCTGAATAGAGTTGGCTCGACTCTATTTCGCCAGCAAATCATGTGCCAGCGCCATGCTGGGCGCAAGCGTCATCCTGGAAACCTCGCGCTGTGGTCCGTCAGGCGTCGAGGAAAGGCATCTCGCCCTTCGGCGGGGCGATGTCGGCATTGGCCTCGACCATGCGGCGCCAGACCCGCTCCGTGACCTCCTGCGCCTCGACGAGCAGGGCCGGCTCGTCGATCGTCAGCACCTTGCGGTCGCGCATCACGAAATCGCCGTCGACGATGACCGAATGAACCACGCCCGGATGCGCGTAGTTCACGATGTTCGATGTCAGCCGCAGGATCGGGCGCATCGCCGGCTGGTTCAAGTCGAGCAGGGTGATGTCGGCCTTCATGCCGGGCGCAAGCGAGCCGATATCGGTCCCGGCGCCGAGCGTGCGCGCGCCGTTGCGCGTCGCCATGTCGAGCACGGCCTGAGGCTGCGGATCGATGCCGCCCTCCTGCGCGCGGCCATATCCGGCGCGATGCACGATCATGCCGATCTTCATCGCCTGGAACATGTCTTCGGTCATGTTGTCGGTGCCGAGCGCGATGTTGACGCCGGCATCGCGGATCGGCCCGATCAGGACGCGATGTGGACCTTTGCGCGAGGAGGGGGCCGGGTTGTGCGCCATGTGCACGCCGCGCTCGGCCAGGAGCGCGATGTCGTCCTTCGTGCAGAAGGTCCAGTGCGCGCAGGTCAGGTCCGGACCGAGAAAGCCCTCGCGGTCGAGATAACCGGCCGGCGTCAGGTTATGCGCTGCCTTCACCGCCGCGATCTCGCCGGTGCTCTGGGCCAGGTGGCAGGTTCGCGTCAGGCCGTGGCGCTGCGCGAGGTCCATGATCTTGCCCAGCATCGGCGGCGAGCAGTTGTCCGGTGCATGCGCTGCGACCTGGCAATTGACGCGGCCGTTGCGGGCGCCGTGCCAGGTCTCGATCAGCTCCTGCGTTCGCTCCAGGAAGACGCGGCCGAAAGCCTCGTCGATGCCGTATTCGCCGAAGCGGATCTTGCGCGTATCGATATCGGCGCAGCTTTCCGACAGCCAGAGCCGCATCCCCGTATCGGCCATCGCGCCCGCATAGGACGGGACATGGCGGAAGGGGTCGACCAGCGTCGTCGTGCCGCTGCGGATCGCCTCGAGGCAGCCGAGCGCCGCCATCACCGCCCGCTCATGGTCGCTCATCGTGTAGGAGACCGGCGACATGTAGCGGTAGATGATCTCGCCGTCCCAATCCTCGACCGTTCCGCGCAGCGCCGTCAGCACGGTATGGGTGTGCGCGTTGATGAAGCCCGGCAGGACCGCAAGCCCGCGCCCGTCGATGCGTTCATGCGCCGGATAGTCGCGCTCCAGCGTTGCCGCATCGCCGATAGCCGCGATCCGGTCTCCCGAGATTGCGATGGCGGCACCATCGAGGATGCGGCGCTCGTCGTCGCAGGTGACGATGGTGGCGCCGGTGATCAGCAGGTCCATGGTCGTATCCAATAGCTCTGTTGCAGTATTCTGGACCTCGCGCCCGTCGCGAGAGAGCCGACCCATCACCCTCAGCCCTCGTCCTGAGGAGCAAGCCGTGAGGCTTGCGTCTCGAAGGATGTTCAGGAGGCTCCGGAACCATCTGGAGCATCCTTCGAGACGCCGCGTTCTGCGGCTCCTCAGGATGAGGGCTGAGGCGAGGGCTGCCCCTCTACAGGCCAGCCGCCTTTTCATGGGCGAGGAAGTGCTCGGCGATCTCCTTGCCGGTCGCGATCCAGACGTCGCCGAAGCCGCGCGCCCGCGCCAGGAAATCGCGCAGGATGCCGATCCGCATCGGCCGGCCGGTCACCTGGGGGTGCATCACCATGGTGACGAGGCCGCCCCATTCGCGGGTCTGGTCGAGTTCGCCGTTCCAGATCGACAGCACATGCTCCTTCGGGAACATCGGGCGCGGGCTATAGCGCTGCGACAGCCCGTAGAGCCAGTCGTCGAAGGACATGTTGACCGGCAGTTCGACCGGGCCCTTCGAGCCGTCGCGCAGCTTGTGGCGATAGGGCCGGATGTCGTCGCGGAAGGACGACGAATAGACGATGCCGCGCTCGCGCAGATAGCCGAGCAACTGATCGTAGTTCTCGCCGGACGGTGCACGGTAGCCGACCGGCACGACGCCGAGCACGCGCTTCAGCGACTCCAGCGCCTTGTCGATCTCTTCCTTGTCCTCGGCGAAATCGGCCGGGTCCGGCCGCTTGTGCAGGTAGCCGTGATGGCCGACCTCATGCCCGTCGCGGACGATCGCCTCGCACATCTTCGGATGCACGTCGACGACCCAGCCGGGGATGAAGAAGGTCGCCTTGACCTCGACCGAGCGGAGGTATTCGAGGATCTTGGGAACGCCGACACGCTCCTCGTAGCCGCCGAAGGAGAGCGTCACCAGCCGGTCGGTATTGGCCGCGTCATGCTGCAGCCAGGCGGTCTCGCCATCGACGTCGAAGGCGGGAAAGACGGCGCAGCGCTTGCCGGCCGGCCAGGGAAATTCGGGCGCCGGATCGGCGGGGTTGGCGATGCGCATCGGAAAGACGGGTGTCATGGCTTCTTCTCTGTCCGGAAGCGGCAGCGGTTGCAGTGACATCTGCCCGCCCGCGGACGGGACGATAGCAAACAAACGACCGGCCACGAGGTGGCCGGCCGCTGCCGCGCTATCATTTATTCCCGCGGTCTATTCGCGCCGTTTATAGGGCCGGGCGGACCGGCCGGCGCTGCATGTCACGCCTGGATGAAGGCGAGCAGATCCGGATTCACGACGTCGGGATGCGTCGTGCACATGCCGTGCGGCAGACCCTCATAGGTCTTCAGCGTGCCGTTCTTCAAAAGCTTGATCGCGAGCAGCGCCGAGTCGGCGATCGGGACGATCTGGTCGTCCGTGCCGTGCATGACCAGCACCGGCACGTCGATCGCCTTCAGGTCCTCGGTGAAGTCCGTCTCCGAGAAGGCCTTGATGCAGTCGTAATGCGCCTTGGCGCCGCCCATCATGCCCTGCCGCCACCAGTTGTCGATGACGCCCTGCGAGACCTTCGCGCCGTCCCGGTTGTAGCCGTAGAACGGGCCGGCGGGGACATCGACATAGAACTGCGCGCGGTTGGCGACGAGCGCGGCGCGGAAGCCGTCGAAGACCTCGATCGGCAGGCCACCCGGGTTCTTCTCCGACTTGACCATGACCGGCGGCACGGCACCGATCAGCACGGCCTTGGCGACGCGGCCCTTCTCGGCGCGGGCGACGTAATGCGCAACTTCGCCGCCGCCGGTGGAATGGCCGATATGGATGGCGTTCTTCAGATCGAGCGCAGCGGCCAGTTCGGCGACGTCGGCAGCATAGGTGTCCATCTCGTTGCCGGTCGCGGTCTGGGTCGAGCGGCCATGGCCACGGCGGTCATGCGCGATCACCCGGAAGCCCTTGTCGAGGAAATAGAGCATCTGGTTGTCCCAGTCGTCGGCGCTGAGCGGCCAGCCGTGATGGAAGACGATCGGCTGCGCAGTCTTCGGGCCCCAGTCCTTGTAGAAGATCTCGGTGCCATCCTTCGTGGTGATCGTGCTCATCGTCTTGTCCCTCTCGGCTGTTCGGGGCGGCAGGATCGTCGCCGTTCGATGTGGACGTTATAGGCGTCGCCCTGCATGGTGGCGCTTGGCAGAACCGACAATGTGCAGGGGCAAAAATGACAGCATGACGATAGGTCAGACGATTATCGCCGAGGTCGGCATCATCCACTACCCCGACGTTCAGCTAGCCGCCGTCTATGGCCTGACCGACCTGTTCCGGATCGCCGGCGAGATGAGCCTGGCGCGCGGCGGACCCGATGCGCCGCTGATCCGGGTGACTCATTGGCGGCAGGGCACCGGTGGGGCCGAGGTCGAATGCGCCTTCGACAGCCATCCCGGCGCACCGCACAGGCCGGGGCACCTGATCGCGCCGCCGAGCCTCGTCATGCCGGGCAAGATGCAGCCGATGCACGGCTTTGCCGCATGGATGGCTGCGCGCCATGCCGAGGGTACGACGCTCTGCTCGGTATGCGCCGGGGCGTTCGTGCTCGGCGAGACGGGGCTGCTGGAGGGTCGCTCCGCGACCACGCACTGGGCCTTTGCGGAAGCGCTGGCCGAGCGCTTCCCGGCGATCCGCGTCGAGACCGACCGCATGGTCATCGACGATGGCGACATCATCACGGCCGGTGGCATCCTTGCCTGGGCCGATCTCGGGCTGACGCTGGTCGAGCGGCTGCTGGGACCGAGTGTCATGCTGGCGACGGCGCGCTTCCTGCTCGTCGATCCGCCCGGTCGAACGCAGCAGCCCTATAGTACTTTCGTGCCGCGCCTCGACCATGGCGATGCGGCGATCCTGAAGGTGCAGCACTGGCTGCAGGCGACGGGCGCGAAGGATCATGCCGTGCCGGCGCTGGCGAAGCGGGCCGGGCTTGAGGAGCGCACCTTCCTGCGCCGCTTCCGCAAGGCGACGGCCCTGCGCCCGACCGAATACGCCCAGCAGATCCGGATCGCCAAGGCGCGCGAGGCGCTGGAACTGAGTCGGCGCCCGGTCGCGCAGATCGCCTGGGATGTCGGCTATGGCGACGCCGCTGCCTTCCGCAAGCTGTTCCAGCGCGTCACGGGGCTGTCGCCGGGCGACTACCGAAGCCGCTTCGGCGTCGCCGCCTGACGAGGCATCGGCCCGAAAGTCGATGCGATCTCGCTACAGCTCAGGCGTATTCCGGTCGGCGCGGCGTGAACACGTCGAGATTGATCACCGGCTCGTCGCCGACGACCTCGCCCCAATGCTCGACATTGGACGGGATCAGGACCAGCCCGCCAGGGCCGATCAGATGCTCCTCGCCGCCGATGAAGAAGCGGATCGTGCCGCTGACGATATAGGCGATCTGCTCATGGGGATGGCTATGCGGCTTCGGCTCATGGCCGGGCATCAGCCGGTGCAGCGCGACCGTCGCGGCATTGCCGGAGAAGGCCTTGCGGTCGACGCCCGGGCGCACCGGCGTCCACGGAATCTGGCTCCAGTCGATCTTGTGAATGTCCATGGCGGATCTCCGATTGAAGAGGGGGATGGCCGTTCGGCCGTGGTCGATGTCGGCCGGCTATTTGCGCGACCGGCTATTTGGCCGCGCCGAGGATTCCCGACGGCCGGATGAACAGGAACAGCAGCAGCACCGATAGCGCCGCGACGTTCTTCAGTCCGGCGCCAAAGCCGACGATGGCCAGTGCCTGCAGCAGGCCGAGCAGAAGCCCGCCGAGAAACGCGCCGAAGGGCCGCCCGAAGCCGCCGACGATCGCGGCGATGAAGCCGCTGATCGCGAAGGGCACACCGACATTGAAGGCGGTGTACTGCGTCGGTGTGATCAGAATGCCGGCGACGGCGCCGAGCGCCGCGCTAAGCGCGAAGGCGAGCGCCAGCATGCGCGAAACCGGGATGCCCTGCAGCGCCGCCGCCTCGCGGTTGATCGAACAGGCGCGCATTGCCTTGCCGGTCTTGGTCAGGCTGAAGAATGCCGCAAGCGCCGCGACGATCGCGAGCGAGCCGCCGACGATCCAGATGAGCTGGTAGCCGATCGCGACGGAGCCGATCATCACGGGCGGCCGGTCGGTGAAGACGGGCAGCGTCTTGGGCTGGTCACCGACCGCGATCAGGGTGAGCCTCTCGATCACGATCTGGGCGGCGAGCGTCGCCAGGATCATCACGAACATCGTCGCCTTGCGGTTCCACAAAGGCCTGACGACGACGCGCTCGATCGCGACGCCGAGCACCGCGACCGCGGCGATCGCGATCAGGGCCGCCACCGGAAGCGGCACGCCGCTCCGCACGAACAGCATATGGGTGATCATGCCGCCCAGCATCACGAACGCGCCCTGGGCGAAGTTCACGATGCCGCTGGCGTTGTAGATGACGCAGAAGCCGATGCCGATCAGCCCGTAGACGCAGCCGATGCCGAGCCCACTGACCAGAACCTGGGGGATATAGGACCAATCAGCCATGAGACGCTTCCTGCGTGGCGGGCGCATCTGCCGAAGGCTTGCCCGTGCCGAGATAGGCCGCGATCACGGCAGGGTTGGCGCGCACCTCGGCCGGCGTGCCCTGCGCGATCTTGCGGCCGAAATCGACCACCACGACGCGGTCGGCCGTGTTCATCACCAGCGTCATGTCGTGCTCGATCAGCAGCACGCTGGTGCCGTCTTCGGCGATGCGCCGGATGATCCGCGACAGCGCCGCCGATTCCTCGG
This sequence comes from Bosea sp. 124, assembly GCF_003046175.1. NCBI lineage: Bacteria > Pseudomonadati > Pseudomonadota > Alphaproteobacteria > Hyphomicrobiales > Alloboseaceae > Allobosea > Allobosea sp. 124. The sequence continues at coordinate 5,125,951 of NZ_PZZM01000001.1, read as the reverse complement.
TGTTGAGCCCGGCAGCCGGCTCGTCGAGCAGGATCAGCCGGGGCCCCGCCGCCATGGCGCGCGCCAGTTCGAGCATGCGCTGGCGGCCATAGGGCAGGCCCGACGCCGGCTCGTCCGCAAAGGCCGACAGCCCGGCGAAGGCCAGCAACTCGCGGGCGCGGGCATCGACCCCGGCTTCCTCGCGACGCGCGGAGGCCGGCCGCAGCAACGCCGAAAACAGCCCCGCCTTGCCCTGCAGGTGGCAGCCGACCTTGACGTTGTCGAGCACGCTCAGGTCCTCGAACAGCTTGACGAGCTGGAAGGTCCGCACCAGCCCGGCGGCGGCGATCTCGGCTGGCGGGCGGCCGGTGATGTCCCGGCCCTCGAACAGGATGCGGCCGGCGCTCGGCGGCAGGAAGCCCGAGATCAGGTTGAACAGCGTGGTCTTGCCCGCGCCATTGGGGCCGATCACGGCGGTGACACCCTCGGCCGGAACCTCGAACGAGACGTCGTCGACCGCGACGAGCCCGCCGAAGCGGCGCGTCACGCCTTCCAGGCGAAGCCGGCTCATGAGCGGCCTCGCGGGGCAAACAGGCTGGCGAGGCCGCGCGGCGCATAGATCAGCAGCACGATCAGCGCCGCGCCATAGGCGAGGTCCTGATAGTCCTTGAAGGCGCGGAAGGTCTCCGGCAGCAAGCTGACGATCAGCGCCCCGACCAGAGGACCGGCAACCGTGCCGATGCCGCCGACATAGAGCATGGTGAAGGTGACGATGACCATGTGCAGCCCGAACACCTCGGGGCTGACGAAGCCGACGACATGGACGAAGAGCGAGCCGGCCAGCGCCGCGAAGCCGGCCGAGAGCAGGAAGGCGAGCAGCTTGTAGCGCGCGACGTCGATGCCGAGCGCGGTCGCCGCCTCCTCGCTGCCGGCGACCGCAGAGAGCGCGCGGCCGAAGCGCGAGCGGCGGAT